>JAIMAN010000080.1 GCA_023511915.1 Armatimonadota bacterium | reverse complement strand
CCCGACGGGAGCCTATGCGTCTGCGCCGATAACGGATGCGTTCGGCGACTTAGTGAGCGGCGCGCGGCAGACCTACGACTGGAACGGCGCGTTGGGGATGGCATTTCGGGTTCGGGTATAATTGGGTTCTTACACGCCCCCGTAGCTCAGTGGATAGAGCGCAGGCCTCCGGAGCCTGGTGCGCAGGTTCGATTCCTGCCGGGGGCGCGTTATTTTTCGTGCATTACCAGCAGCCGCTTGCCCGCCGTCATCGAGGCTTGGTAGTCCTGTAGGGCGCGATGCACCTCCTGCAGGGGGTATCGCCCTGCGACTTCGCTGCGCAGAAGGTCGCCCAGCGCGTGTTGCACTTGCCGTGCAAGGCGCAACTGCCCCAAGAGGCTGCGCCCCGCGAGCCAGTCGGTAAGCCAGAAGCCCTCAACGCGCTTGCGCTGGAAAATCAAGTCGCGCGGGTCTGCCATCAGCGGCGATTCGGAGAGCGCGCCGTACAGCACGAGCCGACCCCCGTCGGGCAGCGCGCGCAGCACCTGCGCGGCGGTCATCCCCGACACGGCTTCGAAGGCAATCGTCGCGTTCAACTGGCGGCAGGTTTCGCGCAACTGTTCGTCGAAGCCCGCCGCCTCGCTGTTCAGCACATAGCGTGCGCCCATCGAGCGCAGCAGTTCCGCCTGTTCCTCGCGGCGCACGATGTGAATGCCCTCGACGCCGAAGTGCTGGCTCAGGCGCAGGAGCATGCGTCCCAGGGCGCTGGCGGCGGCGGTCTGCACGAAGGCGCGATGCCCGCCCCTGCGCGCGGTGTCCATCAACGCCCACGCCGTCAGCGGGTTCACGATGAGCATCGCGCCCGCCTCGTCGTCGATGGCGTCTATCAGGGGCACGCAGCGTGCGCTGGCGGTGAGCATATACTCTGCCCATGTACCGTCGTGTTGGTTCGGCGCGGCGCACGCCACGCGCTTGCCCAGCAGCAGGCGGCTGAGCCAATCGTCGCCCGTTGCCACGACGCGCCCTGCGCCCTCCCAGCCTGGCGCGACAGGCAGCGGCTTTAGCACGCCGTACAGCCCCTTCAGGAACATCAGGTCGGAGGGGTTAATCGGCGCAGCGGTCATCTTAACCAGCACTTGCCCGCGCTGGGGGCGTGGCACGGGGCGCGTCTCGACGCGCAGCGAGTCGGGCGCGCCGTCGTAGGCGTGCAGCACCGCCGCTTGCATTGCATCGGGGATCGGCTCAATCGCTCTCATTCGGGGAGGATGTCCAGCGTGCCCTTCTGCTCGTTGTAGTACGCCTCCAGAATGCGCAGGGCGACATCTTCGGGCTGGAGGGCTTTGGGCGGCATGCGGAACGGCACGCGCTCCCAGAAGCGGGTGTTGACCGCGCCAGGGCGCACGACGGTGATTTTCCAGCGCGGCTGCTCTTTGGCAAGCACTTGCGCGAAGGTCTCCAGCCCCGCCTTCGCCGTCGCATACGCGCTCAAGCCAGGCAGCACCAGTTTCTCGCTAATCGCGCCGATGTAGAACAGGTGTGGTTCGGGGCTAAACAACGGGCTGAAGGCGCGGGTTGCGATATACGCGCCCGTGAGGTTCGCATCCAGAATGCGCCGCCACGCCTCCAGCGGCATCTCGGCGACTTTTTGCGCCGTGATGTCACCGACGGCGTATACCAGCGCGTCCACTTGGCGGTCGCCCAGCGACTGCAGGTGCGCTCGCAGTGCCTGCGCCGCCGCCTGCATCGCCGACTCATCAGCGACATCGCTTACCGTGTGCGCCCACTGAACGCCCTGCGCGAACCGCTCCGCATGGCGTCCAATCGCCCACACTTCCCATTCGTCTTCCATAAACGCCTTCGCAACGGACTGACCGATAGTGCTGTCTGCGCCAACCAATAGTAGGTGTCCCATAGTGGGTAGATTGTACCTGTTGGGCGTTGGGTACAATACGCCATCCTATGGCGCGGTACCGATGGCGCGTGCGTGCAACGGATGAGGCGAAAGCGACGCTGCTGGCGAGCGAGCTGAACATTAGTCCCGTGCTGGCGCGGGTGCTGGTCGCGCGGGGCTACACCGACCCCGAAGCCGCCTATCGGTTCCTCAACCCCGCGCTGCACGACCTCAGCGACCCGAAGCGGCTGCCCGACATCGAGCCTGCCGTGCGCCGACTCGCGCGGGCAGTCGAACGCCAAGAGCCTGTGCTGGTGTACGGCGACTACGATGTGGACGGGGTGACTGCCACCGCGCTGTGGCTGACGACGCTGCGCAAGTTGGGCGTCCCCGCTGAGCCGTATATCCCGCACCGCGAGCGGGAGGGCTACGACCTGCACCCGAACGCAATCGAGGCGGCGCAGCGCATCGGCGCGCAGCTGGTGCTGACTTGCGATTGCGGCACACGCGCGCACCACGCCGTCGACGCGCTCAACGCGGCGGGGCTGGAGGTCGTCATCACCGACCACCACGAGCCCAGCGACCGCTTGCCTAATGCGCTGGCAGTGGTGAACCCCAAACGCATCGATTCGCACTATCCCTTCCATGAGCTGAGCGGGGTGGGCGTCTCATTCCGCGTCGCCGAAGCGCTGCTGAAGGAACGCAAACTCGCGCGGAACGGCTTCTACGACACGATGCTCGACCTCGTCGCGCTGGGCACGGTCGCGGATGTGGTTCCCTTGATTGGCGAGAACCGCATCTTGGTCAAGCAGGGACTGGAGCAGCTGCACCGAACCAAGCGCGTCGGGCTGCAGGCGTTGAAACGGGTCGCGGGCGTCAAGGGCAAACCGACCGCGCGCGACATCGGCTTCGGGCTTGCTCCGCGCATGAACGCCGCGGGGCGACTGGAAGACGCACGCCTCGCGCTGCAACTGCTGCTGACAGACGACCCAATCGACGCGCAAGAGATTGCCCAGACGCTGAACGACCATAACCGCACACGACAACAGCTGCAGGAGGCAGCGGTGCAAGAGGCGATTGATCAGATCGAGCGCGAGAACCTCACGCGCCATCGCGCGCTGGTGGTGCATTCCCCAAACTGGCGACACGGCATCGTCGGGCTGGTGGCAGGCAAGCTGATGAACCGCTACTACCGCCCCGTCGCGGCAGTGACCATCGAAGAAGGCGTCGCGCGCGGCTCGATGCGCAGCATCCCCGAGTTCAGCCTGACCGAGCTGCTGGCGCAGATGAAACCAGTGTGCCTCAAGTGCGGCGGGCACGAAGCGGCGGGCGGCTTCGCCGTCGCGCTGGAGTGGTTCGACGACCTGCGCGACCTCATCACTGCCTTCGCCAACGCGCACTTGACCGACGACGACCTCATCCCCACGCTGGACATCGACCAAGAGATTGCGCCCAGTGAGGCGACCCTGCGCCTGATTCAGGAGCTAAGCATGATGGAGCCATTTGGCGCAGGCAACGAGCGACCGCAGTTTCTGTGCCGCGATGTGGAGGTGCTGGGCAGCCGCACCGACCGCAGCGGCAAGCACCTCTTTTTGACCGTGCGCGAGGCGGACGGGGTTGCCACCGACGCCGTGCTGTGGGACGGCGGCGACTACCCCATCGAGCCACAGACGCGCGTCGACCTCGTGTTCGACCTCGAAGAGGACACCTACTACGGCTACGGCGCAACCCGCTGGGTCATCAAGGACTTCGAGGAGCAGGTCTGACCTCAAATTCCCCCCAAATTCGGGCAAATTCCCCCAAAATTCCCCCCAAATTGAGCAGGAATCGGGTTCGGCGCATGGTAAATTAGACGCACGCAGGCACAGACGCCTGCGAATCCACTCATAGGAGGGAGGCTATGCAATTCTACAGCGTGAAAGAGCGCAAGATGGTCGATGTACCTGACAACCAGGTGAAGACCGATAAGTACGAGCGCGTGACCAAGTCGGGCTCGAAGCAGGTGCGCTACGCCCTGAAAGCCGAATACAACGGTCAGAAGCTCACCAAGTTCGTCGACGAGGCGACCTACAAGAAGTTCGGCGGGAAGTAAGGGCAGGCGCGTTCGGGAGAATCCCACGCCTTGTCGGGGCGCGGCGATTCTCCCGATGCGCCCACACCTGCTGTCTGAATTTACGGCGCGGGCGCATCGCACACCACGCGAATGCCCACAAACGGCGCGTCCGAGAGCCACCAGCGGCTCTTGGGGTACTGCGGGTCGGTCATGTTCCAGTCGGGCGTTTGGCGGGCGCGTGCGCCCGGGTGAACCGCGTCGGGCTTGTCCATAAACGAGCCGCCGCAGGCAATCGCCTTGCCGTCCAGCCCGACGCACCACTCCATCACATTGCCCAGCACATCGTACAGCCCCCAAGCGTTGGGCTGTTTCTGGGCGACCTTGTGCGGCTTGAGATCCGAGTTGTCCAAGTGCCAGGCGAGTTTGTCCAGCGTCTCTTTGGGGAGCGGTTTGCGCTCCAGCGCGCCTGCCCGCGCGGCGTACTCCCACTCCGCTTCAGTCGGTAGGCGGTACGGCTTGCCCGTCATGCGACTGAGCCACTCGCAGTACCGCTGCGCCGCCATGAAGGTCATGCCAATCGCGGGGTTGCCCTCGTAGCCGAAGCCGCGATCAATCGCGCCGTAGGGCTTGCTCGGCTTGGCAATCGCGTCCGCCTCGCGCTGCTTCTCCACCTCCGCGATGTCCTTGTTGAACGCATAAGTCCCGTACTCGTCCCAAGTCACTTCGGTCTTGCCGATCCAGAAACCCTTGAGTTCGATGACTTGCGTCTTGCTGGGGTCTTCGGGGTCGGGCAGCTCGATGCGCCCAGGCGGGATGTAGACCATCTCGAACTCGACGGTCGTGCTGGGAATGCGCTCTTTGAAGGTTTTCGGGGCAGGCGGCAGCGCGTGCGCCCACAGCGCCAGCGCGACGCCACAGAGGCAAAGCGTTCGACTCATGGTCAAAAGTGTACCCAAATGTGCCCGTTATGAATTGCGCATCGTAGATCACAATAGCCCCCCCTCCTGCAGGTTCCCCCCGCTTCGCGAGGGGAACCGAGCCGCGCGCCCGCGCGGTTCCCCCTGCGGGCAGGGGGAACCTTAAGGAGGGGGGCTCCTGTTTTTACGAACTTTGAACGCGCGATTGGTATAAGTTATTTTCCGCGCCGACGAATCAGCCACGCCGCCAGTGCAATCCCAACGGCGTCGATGATTACATCGACCGCTGTGCCCGTGCGCCCAGGCACGAACGCCTGATGAATCTCGTCGATAATCGCGCGCAGCAGGCTGGTCAGAATCGCCCAGCGCAGGGCAGGGCGTGCGTCCAGCCCGAAACTGCGCCGAAACGCCCAGTAGCCCAGGAGCGTCAGCAGAAAATACCCTGTGCCATGCCCTGTCTTGCGAAGGGCGTAGTTCAGCGCGTGCAGTTGCTCAGGCGTCAGTTGCTCCGCCAGTTGCGGGGCGACGGCGCGCAGCAGCCCCATCAGCCACCCAGCGGAGTTTTCGGGGCTGCCCGCCTGCGACGAGAAGTAGAAAATCAGCAGCAGCATCCCGACCCAGAGCGTGGCGGGCAGCCAGCGCGTCATGCGACGGCTCCTTGCGCGGGGCGCAACAGGGCAATCGCGACGAACAGCGTCGCGGCGACCAGCGCGACCGCCGCGCCGGGCGGTATCGGCTGCCAGAGCGCGAGCGCGAAGCCGACCACAAGGCTTATTGCGCCCAGCAGCGCGCTGGCGGCTAACATCGCGCGGAAACCCTGGCACAACGCACGCGCCGACGCCGCAGGCAGCACCAGCAGCGCGCTAATCGGCAGGATGCCCACCGCGCGGATGCCGACCGCCACCGCCAGCGACAGCCCCAGCAAAAACAGCGTCTCCACCAACCGCACGGGCACGCCCTGCGCCTGCGCCAACTCGCGGTGGAAGCCGACCCGTATCAGCGGGCGCGCCAGCCCCACCAGCATCGCCAGCGCGAGGCAGTCCACTCCGAACAGCCGCCACAGGTCGCCCGCCTCCAACGCCAGCACATCCCCGAACAGCAGCGCGCCCAACGCCAGCGGCGACTCGGTCAGGCTAATCAGCGCAATCCCCAGCCCCGACACGCCCGTAATCGCGACCACCAGCAGCGTGTCGGTCGGCAGGCGCGTGCGCGCCCCAAACCACGCGACCAGCAGCGCGAACGGCGGCGCCGTCAGCAGTAGCGCGTCGCCCAGCCGCCAGCCCAGCAGCCCCGCAATCGCCGCGCCGATAAACGCCGCATGCGCCACCGCATCGCTAAAATACGCCACACGCTGCCCCACCACGAACACCCCCAGCAGCGGGTAGACCGCCGCTAACAGCGCCATCGCCCACAGCGCGTTCCGCACGAAGTCAAACGCCAGCCATTCCGTCAGCATCGCTCTCCAGAAACGCCTTGATGACGGGCTTCAACTGCGGCTTCACCCGCTCCACCAGAAACGAGTCGTGCCCCCACGGGCTGTCGATGACCACATGGTCGGCGCGCTTGCCCAGCGCCTGCAGGATCTCCACCGCCTCTTGCTGCCCAGACGGCGGGAACAGCCAGTCGGAGGTGAAGCTCACAAAGCGCATCGTCGCCTGCACCCGCGCCAGCGCACGACGCAAATCGCCCTCCCCGTACCAGTAGCCCAAGTCGAAGGTGTCCATCGCCCGCGTGATATACAGATAGCAGAACGGGTCGAACCGATGCAGGAAGGTGGTCGCCTTGTATTCCAGGTAGCTCTCCACTTGGAACATCACGCTCCAGAACTCGGTTTCGGGTGTGGTGTCGCGTGCGAACTTGCTCCAGAGCGCGTGTTCCGACAGGTACGACAGGTGCGCCAGCATGCGGGCGAGCATCAGCCCGCGATTCGCGCCCTGCAGCCCGCCGTGTTCCAGTCCCATCAGGATGGTCTGCCGCTGGATGTGGTTGAGCGCGATGACCATCGGGCTGGAGCGTGCGGGCGCGGCGATGACCAGCGCTTTGCGCACGCGCTCGGGGTAGCGCACCGCCCACTCGAACGCCCGCATGCCGCCTGTGGAGCCGCCCACCACCGCGTACACCTGCTCGATGCCCAGCGTCTCCAGCACCATGCGCTCCAGCTCCACCCAGTCGGCGACGCGAATCGGCGGGAAGTTCAGGTGGTACGGCTCGCCTGTGGCAGGGTCTACCGACAGCGGCGCGGTGGTTCCGTAGGGGCTTGCCAGCACATTGACGCAGATCACAAAAAAGCGGTTCGTGTCCAGCGCTTTGTTGGGACCGATGTAGAGATCCCACCAGCCGGGCTTGCGTTCGTCGGGGTGGTGTCTGCCTGCGGCGTGCGCGCCGCCCGAAAGCGCGTGGCACAGCAGGACGACATTGCTTTTGTCGGGCGCGAGTGTGCCGTAGGTCTCGTAGGCGGCTTCGACGGGCGCGAGTCGTTGCCCGTCGGTCAGCGTTATGCCGTCGGGGAAGACGGCGCGCTGCGGTGTGACCAGCCCAAGTTCGCCTTCGGGCGCGTCCGCTCGCAGCGCGGCGTCGTGCATCGGTTCCATCGTCGCTCACGGGTCGCGCGGGGACGCGACGCACGCGCCAGTCAACCCGGCGCGCGCTCCAGCACCCCGCGCCGAATCAGCATCACATCGACGCGCTCAGGCTCGAACGCGCGGCGCAGCACCTCCAGCGCGCGCTCGGCGTCCACCGTCTCGGAGCAGAAGAACAGGTCAACCGCCGCGTAGCGTCGCTCGGGCCAGGTGTGAATCGTGTAGTGCGACTCTTCGATGACCACCACGCCCGACACGCCGTAGGGCTCGAACTCGTGGAAGAAGTGGCTCACGATGTGCGCGTTCGATTCGTGCGCGGCGCGTACCAGCGCGTTCTCGACATACGCGACGCGCTCCAAGGTCTGCGCGTTGCAGCCGTAGAGTTCGACCAGCAGGTGCGTGCCCAGCGTGCGCTGGTCGTCTTGGCGCAGGCTGCGCGGGGCGAGTTCGTACTCGAAGCCCTGCGTCAGCGGCGCAGCGACCGCCTGCCGCGCCGACGGTGCGACTATCCGTACAATCCAATCGCGCGCGCTGCGCCAGACCGACTGCGCCCAAATGCGCATCGTCGACCGCGCAGGTCGGCGCCCCAGAATGCCAACCTTCGTCATCGTTGTATCTCCCGACAAGTGTGTTTGTCTCGTAGCGCGTGGCTACGACCGAGTTTCGCGGGCAGCTACGGCTACCCCGAACCCGGAGGCGATGTGGGTGGTTTTGCGCGGTCGGTTTCGGTACCAGACGCTTCCAGCGCGCCCCGAGGGGCACAAGCGCCTATGTGGCGTGGATCCAAAACGGTATCGGTCAATCTCCGCCGTGTGCGGCGGAAACCGTTCTCGGACACCGAGTTGGACCGCGACATAGCGCCCGTCTCGCCTCCCCCCTTTGGGATGGTGTCTGCAGCGCGTGCCACGCACTGCAAAGGCACGCTATTATACCCCCCGCCCCCACCGAATTGCAAGTGCCCGCGCCCACAGGGGTTGCATCCGCTGTCATTTAAGGGTATATTATGAGCGGCAGGCAGAGCCTGCGAAAGGAGGTCAGCTATGCGATTACTCTGGAGCTTTCTGGCATTAACCGCGCTCACAGCGACGGCACTGGCGCAATGGACTGAACAGGGCGATGCAGGCGACTTGCCCGAAACCGCCCAAGCGACAGGAACTGATACCAACACCCCGTTGAGTTCGATTAGCGGCGCGCTTTCAGCAGACGATGTCGACATGTTCGCTATCTACATCGCCGACCCAAGCGCGTTCCACGCCGAGACCAACACCAGCACGACCAACTTCGACTCCCAACTGTGGCTGTTCGATGTGAACGGCAACGGGATTGTGCATGACGACGACTCGGCGGGAAGTCTGCGCTCGCGTATTACCAACGCGAATAACTGTATTCCCGGACCGGGCACTTACTACATTGCGATTAGCCGTTACAATCGCGACGCGAGCGACTGCGACGACAGGGTGATTTGGACAAGCGCATCCAATGCGTGCGCCGTTGCTGGGCGTTCGCGCGTGGCGTCGTGGACAGGGACTACCTCGGCGGGAACCTACCAGATTGTGTTGCAGGGGGCGTTTACCTCGCCACTGGGCGCAGACCCCGCCGACTGTCCGCCGTTCGACGGCTGGGATGAGACTGCCAATGGCGGCGGCGACGCGGGCGACCTGCCCGAAACCGCGCAAAGCACAGGCAGCGACCCCATCACGAAGATTCGCGGCACCATCGGCGCTGCTAACGATGTCGATGTGTACGCCATCTACATCAGCGACCCCAGCGCGTTCAGCGCGACCACCATCGGCGGCACTACGCTCGACACCGCGCTCTGGCTGTTCGACGAGGACGGTAAAGGCGTAGTGTATAACGATGACAATCCTGACGCTACTACAGGAACGCAGTCGCGCATCGACAACCGCACGAACTGCATCACGCAGTCAGGGCGCTACTACCTGGCGGTGAGCATATCCGTTCGTCGCGCGGCAGGCTGCGGCGATGGGCTGATTTGGGCGACCACTCCCGCGCGTGGCGTGCGCTGTCCCGACGGTGGCGAAAGCACTTCGCGTGTCGGCGGCTGGAGCGGTTCCAGCAGCAGCACAGGTCGGTACATCATCTTCCTGACGGGCGTGTCGGGCGCATCTGCAGGCGATCCTGCCGACTGTCCGCCGCCTGACCCGTGGGATGAGCAGTTCTACGGCGGTGGCGACGCGGGCGACCTGCCTGCAACGGCGCAACTCGTCACCCTACCCGACCAGACCCCGTGCGAATCGCCTGTGACCCGCGTGCGCGGCGACAACAGCGCGGACGATGTGGACATGTATGTCATCTGCATCACCGACCCCGCGAACTTCGTCGCCTCAACCGTCGGCACGACCACTTGGGATACCCAACTGTGGCTCTTCCGCTGCGACGGCACGGGCGTGGTGTTCAACGACGACTCATCCTCAACCACGCAGTCAACGATTAACAACACCACGAGCTGCATCACGGAGGGTGGTATCTACCTGCTCGCGATTAGCCGCTACAACCGCGATGCTGTCGATGCGAGTGGCAATCTACTCTGGAATAACACTCCCTTTGGCGATGTACGCTGCCCCGACGGTCCGGGCGCGGCGAACGCTATCGCAGGCTGGACAGGCAGCGCGACTGCAGGCAGGCGGTATACCATCTCGCTGCAGGGCGCGTACTTCGTGAG
>JAIMAN010000011.1 GCA_023511915.1 Armatimonadota bacterium | reverse complement strand
GTCGATGAACTTGTGGCGCTACAGTGCGCCGCGCATGGGCTGGGGCGACACGATGCCCGGTGTGCCGTACACCGATCGCGGCTCGTACATCCAAATCATCCAGTTCGGCGCGGAGTTCTTCGGCGAGACGGTGCTGCCGCCTGGGCAGAGCGAAGACCCCACCTCGCCCCACTACGCCGACCAGCGCGACTTGGCGGGCTGGTGGATGTTCAAGCCGATGCGGTTGAAGTGAATCGCGCGGGCAGGTGGCGCGTCAAGGGTATACTGCGATTATGGCAGTGCGCGAGAAGTATGCCCACCTGCCTCCGCTGCCTGCGGACATCCGCCAGCGGCTGGCGTGTGTGCCTGAGTTGCTGGCGCGGCATCCTGTGCAGCTGGCGTACCTGTTCGGTTCCGCACTGGACGATTGCGACCGCGCAACCGACATCGACCTTGCGGTGTTGCCCGATGCGGGCTACTCGTTCCCCGCGCTGTACGCCGACCTGTCGCTGTGGCTGGGCACGGATCGCCTGGCGGGCATCTCATTCATCCTGCAAGCAGCGCAGCATATCTTAACGCGCCATTTTGGGACGCTGCCCGACAGATACGAAGCCTCGCTTGCAGCGCTGCAGGCGCACAAGGTCATCTCGGCAACGCTTTACAGGCGACTGCGCGGCGCAGGCGGCTTTCGGAATGTGCTGGTTCACGAGTATATGGCGGTGGATTTAGACCGTGTGGCGCAGTACGCGCGACGCGCGCCCAAAACCTTTCGCGACTTCGCCCGCGAGCTAAGCCAGTGGTTGGAGAGCGTGTCCGCCTAACTGCCCGCGGTGTTCACCAGCGCGCCCGCCTCGCGCTTGCCCGCGAAGATGTCGCGGATAATCTCGTCGATGTCCACCTCCTCGATAGTGATGTCGTACACGGGCAGCGATTGCAGGATCTCGCTGGCGACACGGCTGACCAGCTCGCGGGGCACCTCCAGCACCGCCTCCAGCCCGTCCATCCGCACGATGCGCCCGAAACGGCTCAGCGTCTCGGCGTCGGCGGGCTGCTCCAAGCGCAGGTGCAACGCTTTGGAGGGGCTGTACCGCTCCACCAGTGCGCGGAGCGTGTCGTCGAAGATCAGCTGCCCGTGATGGATAATCAGCACGCGCTGTGCCAGCTCCTGCACATCCTGCATGTAGTGGCTGGTGAGCAGGATTGTGGTGCGCTCGCGCTGGTTATACTCGCGCAGGAACTCGCGGATGCGCTTTTGGGAGACGACATCCAGCCCAATCGTCGGCTCGTCCAGAAACAGCACACGCGGGCGATGCAACAGCGCCGCCAGCAACTCGCACTTCATCCGCTCGCCCAGCGATAGCCGCCGCACCTGTGTGTGCAACACATGCCGAATCTCCAGCATCTCCGCCAGCTCGTGGACGCGCTTTTCGAATGCATCGTCGGGCACTTCGTAAAGCGCCTTGAGCAGCAGGTACGACTCGTAGGGCGGCAAGTCCCACCAGAGCTGCATCTTTTGCCCCATCACCAGCGCGATTTGGCGTTGCATTTCGGCGTGTCGCTCCCATGGCACATAGCCCAGCACGCGCGCCGCACCCGATGTCGGGAAGATGATGCCCGACAGCATCTTCAGCGTGGTGGTCTTGCCCGCACCGTTGGGTCCCAGAAAGCCGACCAGCTCGCCTTCTTCGATGGTGAACGAAATGTCGCGCACGGCTTGTATCTCGTGCCGCTCGCGCCGAAACAGGCTCTTGACCGCGCTCCAGACCCCCGGCGGGCGTTTGTAAGTGAAGTAGGTTTTGGACAGTCGCTCCACAACAATCGCTGGCATACGGCAATATTATGGCACACGGGGCGAGGTGTGGAAGAATCCCCCATGCGATGAAACCGTTGGTGAAGGCGTTGGCGGTTGGGCTAATCGCGGCGGGGATTGGGGTAATCGCGGGGCGGATGCTCGCGCCTACGCCGAAACCCATCCCGTCTGACCCGCTGGGCAAGCTCAAGTACGGCAACGAGCAGTTCGCGAAGGGCGCGCTGCAGACGCCCAAAGTGGACGAGATGACCCGCTACACGCTGGAGACCGAAGGGCAGCACCCGTTCGCGGTGGTCGTTGCCTGCTCCGACTCGCGCGTGCCGCCTGAGATTATCTTCAATCAGGGGCTGGGCGACCTGTTCGTCGTGCGCGTGGGGGGCAATATCGTCAACGCGGAGAACCTCGCCTCGATTGAGTACGCGGTGGAACACCTCAAGGCGCCACTGATTGTGGTGCTGGGGCACACGCACTGCGGGGCGGTCAAGGCGGCGGTCGATGGGCAGTCGTTAGAGGGGCACTTGCCGCATCTGGTCAGGCATATTGAGCCTGTGATTCGACAACTGCGCCACACACACCCCCACCTCAAGGGTGACGCGCTGATTGAGCGCGTGACGCAGGAGAATGTGCGCTATACGATTCGGGTCATCTTGGAGCGCAGCGAAATCGTGCGCAAGCAGTACGAGGCGGGCAAGGTGCAGTTCGCAGGCGGGGTGTACCACCTACGCGAGGGGAAGGTCGAGTGGCTGAAGCTGCCCGAAGGCATAGAGGGGGACGCGCACGCCGAGAAGTCGGCGAAGGAGGCGTCGCATTCGGGGCATTAGCAGGTACACTTGTACCTGATGACGCGCTACGAGCTGCCTGCGGTGGTGGTGGAGCATCGCCAACGCGCCACGAACCAATATGAGCTGATCCTGCACGCGCCGCCGATTGCCGAGCGGGCGACGCCGGGGCAGTTTGTGATGCTGCGCCCGATGCGTACCCACGCACCCCTGTGGCGACGCCCCTACAGCATCCTGCGCGCCAACCCCGACAAGGGCGTATTCAGCGTGTTCTACTCGGTACAGAGCGCGTTCACCGAGCTGCTCTCGCTCAAGCCGATTGGCACTACGGTGCAGACGCTGGGACCGCTGGGAAGCTACTTTGTGCCTGTGCGCACGGCGCGGCGGCATATTTTGGCGGCGGGCGGGGTGGGCGCGCCGCCGCTGTGCTTTTTCGCGTCGCGCCTTGCGCCCACCCTGCAGGCAGGCGAGCAACTGCTGATTCTGGCGGGCGCACGACGGCGCGACCTGCTGGTTGGGCTGGACGAGTTCCGCGCGCTGGGCGCGGAAGTGCGCATCGCCACCGACGACGGCTCGCAGGGCTATCGAGGGTATGTGACCGACCTGCTTCAGGACGCCCTCCAGGAGCCTATCCCCTCGGCAGTGTACGCCTGCGGTCCGAATCGGATGCTCAGGGTTGTGGCGCAAATTTGCATCGAGCGTGGCGTGCCGTGCCAGGTATCGCTGGACGCGCCGATGCCCTGTGGAACGGGTGTCTGCTTGGGCTGTGCCGTCAAGGTCGCTACGCCTGACGGCGGCGTGTGGTACAAACGCGCCTGCACCGAAGGTCCCGTGTTCCGCGCCGAGGAGGTGGTCTGGGAATGACGCCTGATGTGCAAGTTTCGCTTGGAAAGTTGCACTTGCGCAACCCTGTCATGGTCGCGGCGGGCACTTTCGGCTACGGGCTGGAGTATCGCGACTGGGTGGATTTGGCGCAACTCGGCGCGGTGGTGACCAAGAGCCTAACGCTCGCGCCGCGTATGGGCAACCCGCCCCCGCGCGTGGCGGAAACGCCCGCAGGGATGCTGAACGCCATCGGGCTGCAGAACGACGGCGTCGATGCGTTTCTGGTGGAGACGCTGCCGCGCCTGCGTGAAACGGGCGCAACGGTCATTGCCAGCGTTGCGGGGGAGACCGTCGATGAGTATGTGCAGGTCGCGGCGAAACTTGCCCGCGCGGGGGGCGTCGCCGCGCTGGAGTTGAACCTCTCGTGTCCCAACCAAGCGCGTGGGGGCATGGAGTTCGGCGTGCAGCCCGACCTGACGGCGCAGGTGGTCGCCGCTGTGCGCCAGACGACCGACCTGCCGCTGATCGCCAAGCTCTCGCCGAACGCGGGCGACATCACGCCTTCGGCACAGGCGGCCGTCGACGCGGGCGCGGACATCGTGTGCCTCATCAACACCCTACTGGGCGTTGCGGTTGACCCCAGCACGCGCCAGTTTCGCCTCGCGAGCAAGGTCGGCGGGCTGTCGGGACCCGCGATCAAGCCCATTGCGCAGTATCACCTCTGGCGCGTGCGTCACGCCTTGCCCGACACGCCCCTGATTGGCGTCGGGGGCATCAGCAGCGTGGAGGACGCCATCGAGTTCATCCTGCTGGGCGCGCACGCGATACAGGTCGGCACGGCGAACTATGTGCAGCCGACGCTGGCGACCGAAATCGTGCAGGGGCTGCGCGACTACCTCACGGCGCACGGTTTTGAATCGGTGGGGGCAATACGCGGCGTGGTGGGGTGAGCTGCCCCTTCAGCCCTTCACCGCGCCTGCGGTCAAGCCCGCCACGAACTCGCGCTGCAGGTACAAAAACAGCGCCATCACGGGCAGGATGCTCAGCAGCGTGCCCGCCATAAGCATCCCGTACTGCTGCTGATAGATGCCCACCATCTGCGTCAGCGCAATCGGCAGGGTGAACCGCTCCGCGCTGTGCAGGATAATCTGCGGCCACAAAAACGAGTTCCACTGCCCCATGAACGCAATCAGCACGAACGCGCCAATCATCGGGCGCACGGTCGGAATCACCACCTGCCAGTAAATCTGGAACTCGGAGCAGCCGTCGATGCGCGCGGCGTGAATCAGCTCCGTCGGCACGCTCAGCATCGCTTGTCGGAACAGGAAGATGCCGAACACGCTCACCGCGCCTGGGATCAGCAGCCCCGCGTAGGTGTCCACCAGTCCCAATCGGTAAATCAGCTCGTAGGTCGGCGCGAGCGTTACCTGCCCAGGAATCAGCAGCGTTGCCAGCATCAGCAGCGTAATCGCCCGCTTGCCGCGAAACTCGTACTTGGCGAGCGCGAAGCCCGCCAGCGACGAGAAGAAGAGCTGAATCACCACCCCCGCGCACGCGACGAACACGCTGTTGGCGACGAAGCGCAGAAAGTCCACCTGCGTGAACAGGTCGTAGAAGTTTTTCAGGCTGGGGTTGGGCGAGAAGAAGGTGTAGGAGAAGAGGTCTTCGGGCGCTTTGAGCGCGGCGGCAAGCAGCCACACCAGCGGCGTGAAGGTAATCGCCGCCAGCGCCAGCAGCAGCGCCATCGTTAGCCCACGCAAGGCGAGGGTCATCGGGAGCGAGATTCGCGGGGCAGGGGCGGACTCCTGTCGGGTTGGGGTATAGTCTCGCGTGATGACTGCAGAAGTGCTTGTGGGGAAAGCGTCTGAGTCGGTAGCGGCGACCCTGCCGCGACGCAAATTCACGCGCGAGGAGTATTACCGCATGGCAGAAGTGGGCATCCTGCGCGAAGACGAACGCACGGAGCTGATTGAAGGGGAGATTGTAACGATGGTTCCGATAGGTCCCGAACATGTGGCACAAACGACGGAACTGCGTGAGCGTATACAACGATTGTTCGGTAAGGGTTACCATGTACGGGAGCAAAGCCCTCTCGCGCTGGGCGAGAGTGAGCCTATGCCCGACCTTGCTGTCGTGAAGGGCAAGCCTGCGGATTACAAACACGCCCACCCCGCCTATGCCGTGCTGGTGATTGAGGTCGCGCACAGCAGCCTGCCCTATGACCGCACGGTGAAGACCAGCCTGTACGCCAAGGCGGGCATCCCCGAATACTGGATTGTTGACTTGGAGCATCGGCAATTGGAAGTCTATCGCGAGCCAATCGAGTCGCCCAATTCGGCGTTCGGCTACACCTATCGCGTGCGCAAGCTGCTGCAGCCAAGCGACACGATTGCCCCGCTGGAGCGACCGAATCGCACGGTGCGGGTGGGGCGGTTGTTTATTGTCTGAGCGTGTGCCCTCACTCCCAGCCCCTCTCCCACAGTATGGGCGAGGGGAGCCGCGCGCTGACCTGTTTGGAGTGCTGAAGCGTCAGCTTCAGCAAGCGCGGAAGCTGCGCTTCCGCACTCCAAAAGTCTGCCCGTCTGCAAGCGGGTGAGAGTTCGTTGCTTCTAATCTCCTACCAGCGCATGCAGTCCCTGCAGCGTCTCTTCAAAGGTGGGCTGTTCGTCGCGGGATTGGCGCAGGAACTGGCGGATGGCGTCCATGCGGGCGACGGCGCGGTCTACCAGCGGGTTCGCGCCCTGCTGGTACGCGCCAATCGCAATCAGGTCTTCGGCGTCGCGGTAGGCGGCGAGCAGTTGGCGCAGGCGGTTGGCGGAGTTGAGGTGTTCGGACGCGACGATGTTGGGCATCACGCGCGAGAGGCTCGCCAGCACATCGATCGGCGGGTAGTGCCCCTGCTGGGTGAGCGCACGCGACAGCACGATGTGTCCGTCCAGAATCGCGCGGGCGGTGTCGGCGATGGGGTCGTTCAGGTCGTCGCCGTCCACCAGCACGGTGTAGAGCGCGGTGATGCTGCCGTGTGCGCTGTTGCCCGCGCGTTCCAGCAGTCGGGGCATCAGGGCGAACACGGAGGGGGTGTAGCCGCGCGCGGCGGGCGGCTCGCCTGCCGACAGCCCGATCTCGCGCTGCGCCATCGCCAAGCGCGTCAGCGAGTCCATCATTAGCAGCACCTGCTTGCCCTGATCGCGGAAGTATTCGGCAATCGCGGTGGCGGTGAAGGCGGCTTTCTGGCGCACAATCGCGGGCTGGTCGGAGGTGGCGACCACCAGCACGGAGCGTTGCAGCCCTTGCTCGCCGAGGCTGTCCTCGATGAACTCGCGCACTTCGCGTCCGCGCTCGCCAATCAGTGCAATCACATTCACTTCGGCGGTGGTGTTGCGGGCGATCATGCCCATCAGCGTGCTTTTGCCGACGCCGCTGCCCGCGAAGATGCCGACGCGCTGTCCATAGGCGCAGGTGAGCAGGGCGTCGATGGCGCGCACGCCGAGCGGCAGGGGCGTGCGCAGCGGGGGGCGTTCCAGCGCAGGGGGCGCTTCGGCGAGCAGTGGATAGCGGCGGTCAATCGGTGGGGCGGGCTTGCCGTCGATGGGGTCGCCCAGCCCGTCCAGCACGCGCCCCAGCAGCGCGTCCGACACGCCCACCGAGGCAGTCTGGCGCGTCGGGATGACCTCGCTGCCCGGCGCGACGCCCGTCAGTTCGCCCAGCGGGGTCAGCAGCGTGCGCCCGTTGCGGAAGCCGACCACCTCCACCTGCAGCGGCGGCTCGTGCCTGCCGCGCTCTATCAGGCAGATTTCGCCGAGCTTCGCGGGCGGTCCCTGCGATTCGATGAGCAGCCCGACCGCGCCGACCACGCGCCCGTGGATGCGCACGGGGTCTACCGCACGCACCGCGTCCTTCGCCGCCTGCCAGTCCACAAAGGCTATTGTCGGCGGACAGGCGCGCGAAGCTTACCTAACCGCTTGTCGGGACAGGGAACGGGTAGCTACGATACTCGTGTTCGAACGAGCCGTCGTCGTAGAGATCCACCAAGCCCCAGCCTGGCGGCGTCTGGTGATAGTTGCCACGCCACCACCCGCCGCTGACCGCCCCGTTGCAGATGTAGGTCACGCCGTTGTAGACCACGCGGTCAAACAGGTGGATGTGCCCACTCAGGCACAGCTTCACATTTTTGTGTTGGTAGAACAGCTCCACGATGCGCCGCGCGTCAATATGCACCCACGCGCCCGGAACCACCCAGTCGCCCGATTTTTCGTTGTCGCCGTCGAACAGCGCGCAGGCGGAGACGATGGGCATATGCGACAGCACCAGCACGGGGGTCGTGGCGGGCGTGCGCTGCAGCTCCGCCTTGAGCCACTCGAACTGCTCGTTATCCAGCCGTGCCTTGTAGCCGTTGCCGTGCGGGAAAGTGCCGTCCAGCACGATAAACTTCCAGCCTGCCTGTTCGAAGCTGTAGTAGGGTTTCTCCAGCTCGTAGAGTTCCATCACCCACTTTTTGCCGAACTTGGGCTCGTCGCCCGTGCAGCCGCTGCGCGATTTGTCCCAGCCCCACACATCGTGGTTGCCGATGCAGTGACGGATGGGGATTTCGCTGCGCTCCTTGACGATGCGCATCCACAGGTCAAACAGCACTTTGGCGCGCTCCTCGTTCTGGGCGAACACATCCGAGACGCAGTCGCCGCCGTTGAGGATCAGCTGGGGGCGGTCGGGCATGTCGTGGACGGTCTTGAGGCAGTCCAGCAGCCCGCGCACCGAGACGCCTTCGGGCGCGACATGGATATCGGTCAGGTGCGCGAGGCGCAGCACGCGCTTGCGTTGCGGGTTGGGCGAGGCGTCGCCTGCGCTGCGCAGTGTCAGCCATGCCGCCGTGCCCAAAGTCGCCGCGCCGATTCCTTTCAGCGCCTCGCGCCGAGTGAGTTTCTCCATTGGCTCCTCCATAATTCTTTACAATACCTGTGCGTATGTAAAGAGCGCGTTAAGAGTACCCAAAGGCAATCAATCCGTGCAAATCAATCTGGCAGGAGTCGTTTGGAGCAAGCCGAAGCTATATCCTACAGGAGGTGCGATATGTCCAACGGAAGCGGTAGCTCGAATGCGACCTTGATACTGGTGCTGGGAATTTTGGGAATCGTACTGTGCGCACCACTCGGTATCGTGGCATGGATTATGGGCAATAATGCGCTTCGGGAGCTTGACCAAGGCTTCGGCGACCCGAGCACGCGCGGGATGGTGGTCGCAGGGCGTATTCTGGGGATTATTGCCACTGTGCTCTTCGCGATAGGTTGTGTAGGCGCAATTGTGTGGTTTATACTCGTCGTCGCTCTTGCAGGCGCATCGGCAGGGATGCAATAAGTTAGCTTTCGTTGCAAGGCGTCTCTACAATCAGCGTCACGGGTCCGTCGTTTTGCAGGCGTACTTGCATGGATGCGCCGTAGACGCCTGTGTGTACGGGCACGCCCTCCGTGCGGAGGGCGTCGCAGAGCTGGCAGTAGAGCGTCTCGCCCCGCTCGTAGGGGGCGGACTCGGCGAAGCTGGGGCGTCGCCCTTTGCGGCAGTCGCCGTACAGGGTGAAGTTAGAGACGACCAGCATCGCGCCGCCGACCTCCAGCACGCTGAGGTTCAGCTTACCTTGCTCGTCTTCAAAGAAGCGCAGGTGCGCGAGTTTCTGGGCGAGCCAGCGGGCATCTGCCTCTGTGTCCGACTGATGGACGCCGAGCAGCACGAGCGCGCCCTGCTCGATGCGCCCGACGACGCGCCCGTCTACCTCCACTTCTGCCCACCTAACTCGTTGCACGACGGCTCGCATCCTTGCCTTTGCCCTCCATAATGCGTGAGACCGCCAACACATCTTCCAGCGAGGCGAGTTTCTGGGTGATCGCGCGCAGCTCGGTCGCGCTGTGAACCTGCACCACCATGTCCACCTGCGCCGTGAGGTTCGGCGTGCGTTTGACGCGCACATCGGCGATATTGACGCCCGCTGTGCCCAGAATCGTGGTGATGTCGCCCAGCACGCCAGGGCGGTCGAGCGTCTCGAAGCGCAGTGCGGCGGGGTAGGTATGGTCTTTGTGCGCCAGCCACTCGATGTGCATGATGCGTTCGGGTTCCTTGTCTTCGAGGGCGCGCAGGTTCGGGCATGCGGCGCGATGCACGATGATGCCGCGCCCGCGCGAGATGTAGCCGCGCAGCTCGTCGCCCGGCAGCGGGTAGCAGCAGGTGGCGCGTCGGGTCATGTAGCCATCGGCGTCCTCGATTTGCATCGCGCGGATTTCGCGTCCTGCTGTGGCGGGCGCGGGCGGCGACTCTTGAGTCGGGGCTGGGGCGGGCGGCGAAACGCCGCGCACGCGCTGCACGACCGCCTGCACGCTGGTTAGTCCCTCGCCGATACTGGCGTACAGGTCGTTCTCGGCGCGCAGGTTCAGCGACTTGAGGATTTCGGGCAGCGCGTCGCGGAACGCGCTGGTGGGCAGGCGCAGCCGTTCCAGCTCGCGCTCCAGCACGCTGCGCCCATGCGCGATAAACTCCGCGCGGCGCGCCTCGCGAAAATAAGCGCGAATCTTGCCCCGTGCGCTGGAGGTGCGCACGATGCGCAACCAGTCGTAGCTCGGCTGCGGCGTCTGGCGCGTCAGAATCTCCACGACATCGCCCGTGCGCAGCTTGTAGTCCAGCGGCACAATCCGCCCGTTCACCCGCGCGCCGATGCAGCGATGCCCTATCTCCGTGTGGATGCGGTAGGCGAAGTCGATGGGCGTCGAGCCTTCGGGTAGGTCAATCAGGTCGCCCTTCGGGGTGAACACCAGCACTTCGTCGGTCGCCATGTCGCGGAAGACGCTGGTGAGGAACTCCAAGTTGCTCTTGAAGTCAGTCAGGTCACGCAACTGCTGCTGCAGGGAGGGCAGTTGCAGGGGCTTCTGATCCGCGCCCTCTTTGTAGCGCCAGTGCGCCGCGACACCGTACTCGGCGACTTGGTGCATCTGCCAAGTGCGAATCTGCACCTCCAGCGTGCGCTCGTTGGGACCGATGACTTTGGTGTGCAGCGATTGATACCCATTCGGCTTAGGCGCGGCGATGTAGTCGTAAAACAGCGCGGGAATCGGCTTCCACAGTTCGTGAACAATCCCCAGCGCCATGTAGCACTCCTCTACCGTGTCGGTCAGCACGCGCAGCGCGATGATGTCGTAGATTTGATTGTAGTCCAGTTGCTGCTGTTGCATCTTGCGGAAGATGCTCCAGAGGTGTTTGGGGCGTCCCATCACATCGGCGCGCACGCCGCGCTCCCACAGCCGCTCTTTGAGGGTATGCACCAGGTGCAGCACCTCCTGCTGGCGTTCGGCGCGGGTCTGGGCGACCTTTTGGCTCACCTCGCGGTACTCTTGCGGGTAGAGGTACTTGAAGGCGAGGTCGTCCAGTTGCGCCTTGATTTGGTAGATGCCCAGTCGGTGCGCGAGTGGGGCGTAGACCTGCAGCGTCTCGGCGGCGATTTGCACCTGCTTTTCGGGCGGCATGGAGTCGAGCGTCTGCATATTGTGCAGGCGGTCGGCGAGTTTGATGACCATCACGCGCAGGTCTTCGGCGACCGCCACCAGCAGTTTGCGCAAGTTGTCGGCGGACTTGGCGATGCTTAGGCGTCGTCGGCTCGCCTCGTTGAAAATCTCCATCTTGCGCTCGGAGTGGTGCAGTTTGGTGACGCCCTCCACCAGTTGGCGCACGGTTGTCCCGAAGCGTTGTTCGAGTTCTTCGGGTGTTGTGGCGGTGTCTTCCAGCACATCGTGCAGCAGCCCTGCGATGACGGTGTTGACCCCCATCTGCAGGTCTGCCAAGATGTGCGCAACCGCCAGCGGGTGCGTGATGTACGGCTCCCCGCTTTTGCGTTTTTGTCCGTGGTGGCGCTCTTCGGCGAACAGGTACGCCTCCACCATGCGCGAGGTATCGGCGTCGGGCGCGTAGTCCCGAACCTTCTCGATGAGCGATTCGACCTGTTCAGGGAGTTCGTAATCCAGCGCCTGCATCCTACATCACGCGCATCACATCGATGTCGCGCTCATCGTCGCTGATGGGCGGCAGGGTCTGCAGCAAGTGCAGCTGCGCCTGTATGTCCTCCTCGTCGCGGGCGAAGATGGGGTCGCCGTTCTCGGTCGCCATCTGCCAGAGCATCGCGTCGCGCGGGGTAATCAGCATCAGGTCCAGGTAGTAGTCGGGGTTGACGATGGGGTGCAGGCGCGCGGCGAGTTGGCGCATCGTCTCCAGTTTGTCTTCGTGGGCGAGCGCTTCGTCGAGCCACACGCCGAAGGTCGCGTCGCTTTGCATCACGCCTTCCGCGCGCACAGTGAACGCCAGCGCCACCGTCACCGCATCGGTCTGCTCGAACACACTGACCAGCATCGGCACGCGCTCAGCGGGTATCGGCTCACGCCCCTCAGGACGCGGATCGTCCAAGAAACTGCGTTCGTCGGTCATGGTAAACGGTCTCCTGTGGTAGTATACCTAAATTTAACCTGCTCTATGGCAGCGCGTTGGCGATGGCTTGATAGGCTTGGCAGGTTTTGCAGGTGGTTGCGCCATCAGGCGGGGCGGGTTGCGAGAGGATTGCCCACGCGCGCGCGATCAGATTATCAATCCACGCATCACGGCGCTGGATGGGAACCCAGTGCGCGTGGAACTCCATCAGGAAGCCGCGCGTGTTAATCTTGTCGGGGCGGTCAACTTCCGTGAGCGGGTCGTAACACATCAGCCCCAGTGTCCGCACGCGGCAGGGGAAGGGGTAGCCACTGCGCGGCAGTGCGAGGTTCTCGGCAATCCGTGCGTAGACATTTAGCTGCACCTCATACAGCGGGCATAAATGGTCTTTGGGATTATAGCGGGCGGTCTTGTAGTCGATGATGATTAGGCTACCGTCAGGCGCGCGCAATATCTCGTCGGGCGTCCCTGACAGTTGGAGCGAGCCATGTCCTGTAGCGATTTTGAACCAGCTGTGGTGCGGTGAGGGCAACGGCTCGCCGTGCAGCCCGAACTGCTCGAACCAGTGGGGCAGGCGCTTGGCGTGCTGCAACGCCGCCTGCAGCACTTTTTTGGAATAGGAGTCGATGCTGCTGAAGATGCTAGGAAACGGGGTTGGCGGCGCGCCGATGCGTTGGTGCAGCCAGAAGCACCGCTCGCAGGCGTCGGGCAGCGCAAGCGCGCCGAGCGTCCGTGCGCTCAGAACATCCCAATTCGTGCGCATAATGTAGGGGGAATACGCTACGGGGTCGCCGATTCCTGCCGCCGTCGCTCGCGCAGCACGCGCCATGCGAAGCGGGGCAGGTTGCGCACCTTTTTGATTTTGCGCGGGTCTTGCAGCAGTCGCCAGAGCCACTCGCCGCCGACGCGCTGGAGCCATTTGGGGGCGCGCTTGACCACCCCGCCGTACACATCGAAGCTGCCGCCGACGCCAATCATCACGGACGCGCCGAGTTGCTGCCGATGTCGCCACGCCCATTTCTCTTGGCGCGGCATGCCCATGCCGACCAGCAGCACATCGGGCTGCGCGGCGGCGACCTGCGCGACGATGGCAGGCTCGTCGGCGGGGGTGAAGTAGCCGTGCTGCACGCCGACAATCTGCGCGTTCGGGTAGCGGGCAAGCAGGTTCTGCGCGGCGCGTTCAGCGACGCTCGGCGCAGCGCCCAGCAGGTAGAGCCGATAGCCCTTCGCGTGGCTCAGGCGCGTCAGTCGCTCCACCAAGTCCACGCCCGACACGCGCTCGGGGAACGGCTGTCCTAACCGCCTGCCCGCCCACAGCAGCCCGAAGCCGTCGGGGGTCACCAGCGCGGCGGTCTCCATCAGCGCGTGAAACTCGGCGTCCTCCAGCGCGATTAGCACCGCGTTCGCGTCGGCGGTAATCACCAAGCTCGGCTCTGCGCGGCGTATCAGTGCCTCAATCCGCTCCAGCGCGTCATCCATCCCGACGCGGTGCACGCGCACGCCCAAAATGCGCGCTTCCGCCAGCGGGGTCGCTCTCTCCTCCTGCAACGCACGCTCCATGCGCCCTATAAGATACCCGTCCGCGGTGCAGATGTGCTATAATAGAGAGGGTTCGCCCCGAAAGGAGCTTGACTATGCGGACGATTAGCGGAGTGATAGCGGGTTTTGCGTTGACGGTATCGGTTTATGGGCAGGCATTTGTCCATCAGAAGTTAGGCGAGGGCTTTACACAGGTCGGCACGGGGATTCTGACGGAGAGCGGGCTGCCGTTCTGGTCGGCGGTCGCTTCGGGCAGCAATCTGGACATCTTCAGGATTACCGGCAACACGAACTTCACGGCGTCGATTCTGGGAAGCAACCGTATCGCGTCCCCTGTGGCGTACCATCCGACGGCGGGACTGCTCTGGGAAGGGCAGGGCAGCGCGCTGGGCAGCGGGAATACGGATGTGTTGGTGGAGACGACCAACATCAGCGCGTCAGTGCTGGGGTCTGGGCGCATTACCTTCGGCTTCGGGTTCACCAGCGCGGGTCAGCCCGTGTGGTACGGCGCGGGCAGCGCGAATGGCAACAACCTGGACATCTTCCGCGGCAGCACGAACATCACCGCTTCGGTGCTGGGCAACGGCTCGCGCGACGCCGTGCCGATGGCGCTGGTTGGCGACCGCCTGCTCTGGGACGGCTCAGGTCCCAACACAGGCGTCAATCGCGATGTGTTCCGCACCGATTTGGTCAGCCTCTCCACGACCAATATCTCACAGTCGCCACTGGGCAGCAACCGTTTCGCGGTGGCTGCTGCGCTCAACGCGAACGGCGACGCGGTCTGGTACGGCAGCGGTTCGGCGACAGGCGACTACAGCGATGTGTTCTTCAACAGCACGAATGTCAGTTTTCCCGTGATTGGCGGCGGGAACATCAACAACCCGCGCGATGCGGTCGCGTTTGATGTGAGCGGCAACAACCTCATCTGGCAGGGGCGCAGCGCGACCACGAGCCAGTTCTTCGACTCGTTCGTGACTACGATTAGCGGCGGCACGGTGAACATGAGCCAGTCGCCGTTGGGCGCGGGTCGGGATAGCACCCCGCGTGATGTGGAGGGCGCGTCCGTGCTATGGAGCGGTATCGGCGATAACACAGGCAACATCGATGTGTTCGTGACCCGTCCGGGCACAACGCGTAACCTCAGCCAGCTGCGCTTCGGCGGCGGCAATACGCCGAATGTGCGCGAGGGCGACGGCGTCGGCGTGTTCGCCAGCGGCAACGCCCTCTGGCTGGGCAAGCACAGCTCCACCAACGAGAAGGTACACCTGTTCCACTACAACTGGAACAGCAACAGCAGTACCAACCTCGTGCAGGAGGCGGTGAATCGCGACGCCAACGCAACCTACCTTGCGCACAACAGCGCGGAGCAGGTGCTGTGGGCAATCCCCACCAGCGGCGGCAGCTACGAGGTCTACCTCTCCACGCCGAACACCACGACCACGCTGCAGGGCGCCGTGACCATCGCGGGGTTTGTCGGCAACACGAACCAAATCGCGCTCACCATCCGCCAGATTGACCCCTACACAGGGACTGTGGCGGCGACCCACACGGGCAACATGAACAGTGGGTTCACCTACTCAATTCCCGTGACGCCGGGCTTGTATGATGGGCTGCGGATTACCGCGCCGCGCTGTCTGGCGCGGAACATTCCTGGGCTGCGCCGCTTGTTGGGCGCAACGACGGTGGACTTCAGCCTGACGCTGGGGGATGTGAACGGCGACAACATCATCGACGACGCTGACCTGCTGGAGATACTGTTCAACTTCGGTAATAGCACCACCGCGCCCGCCGACCTGAACGGCGACGGCATCGTGGATGATGCGGACTTGCTAATCGTGCTGTTCAACTTCGGCGCACAGGGAGACTAACGATGCGCCTCAGCTGCGCCGCCTATTCCTTCCGAGAGGCTCTGACCAAGCGCGAGATGAGCCTCTCGGAGTTCATTCGCCTGTGTGCCGAGCTGGGGCTGGACGGGGTGGAACTCACGGGCTACTACTTCCCCGACACGAACCGCGCCACGCTGAACGCGCTCAAGCGCGAATGCTTCCGCTACGGGCTGGCAGTTTCGGGCACGGCGACGCGCAACCACTTCACCCACCCCGACGCCGACTTCCGCAAGGCGCAGGTGGAACATGTCAAGCAGTGGGTGGACATCGCGGTTGCGCTGGGCGCGCCGATGCTGCGCATCTTTGCGGATCAGGGCATCCCGCAGGGCTACTTGGAGGCGCAGGCGTATGACTGGTCGCGCGCGTGCATCGAGCAGGCGTTGCCGTATGCGGAGGCGCAGGGCGTCGTGCTGGCGCTGGAGACCCACTGGGGGCTGACCGCCGACGCCGAGCGCACGCTGCGATTCGTGCGCGACCTCAAAAGCGACTACTTCGGCATCCTGCTGGACGGCGCGAACACCCGCGAGAACCACTACGAGATGATCGAGAAACTCGCCCCCTATGCCGTGAGCGTGCATGCCAAAACGCACTCGCGCAACGCCCGCGACGAGTTTTTCGAGCTGGACTACGAGCGCATCTTCCGCATCCTTCGGGCAGCGAACTTCAAGGGCTATGTCGCTATCGAGTACGAACACACGGAGCCAGCGATGCCCGCCGTGAGCCGATTCGCCAAAAGGCTCCTCGCCTTGCGCAATCGGGGGCGTTAGGGATGGTAGGAATTCAGTCGGCGGTGCTGAACCTATTGTCCAGAGATATGTAGCGTGGGACACTGCTGACCCCCTCCTGCAGGTTCCCCCTGCGTGCAGGGGGAACCGCGCTCCAATGGTTCCCCTCACGAAGTGGGGGGAACCTGAAGGAGGGGTCTGTCCCACAACATGTTGAGGAGGTATCTATGCGAGTATGGATGACGCTTGGCGTAATTGCGTTGCTGTGTGTGGGTCTGCTGGCGCAGCAGAAGCCCGCGCCGAACCCGATTAAGACGACGGTTGCCGCGCTGCTGGAGAACCCCGACAAGTTCCACCGCAAGATGGTACAGGTGGAGGGCGAGGTGGACGACATTAAGAAGAAGACCTCGCGTGTGGGGAACCCCTACACGACCTTCAAGCTGGACAGCGGCGGCAAACAGCTCGTGGTCTTCAGCTACGGGCACTTATCCGTCGAGGAAGACGACGCGGTGGTTGTGGTGGGCAAGTTCTACAAGGAGCGGCGCGTCGGACGCAGCACCTTCAAAAACGAAATCGACGCTAGCCCGAAAGAGGGGGGAAGTGTACGAAAAAAGGAGTAACGCCCACGAGTCAGGAGTACCGCCAGCAGGAGGCGTTCCACCGACTCACCGACATCTTGCGGTGCAAGTGGACGGTGGCGATACTGGACGCGCTGGGTCAGGGCGTCAACCGCCCTGGACAACTGCTGCGCGCCCTGCCAGGTCTCACGACGAAGGTGCTATACGAGCGTGTCCATAAGCTGGAACGCTACGGCTTGGTCGTGCGCCACTCCTATCCCGAAGTCCCGCCGCGCGTTGAATATGAGTTGACAGAGCGCGGGCAGCGGCTCATTCAACTTATACGACAGATGCGGGCGTTCGCCCAAGAGTGGGTTGACGAATCCGACACGGAGACGATAATTACCGAAAAGTGAATATTTTCTTTTCGGTAAACCTCTTGCGCTGCGACGCATAGGTCGGGTAGAAATCTTTGCAGGAGGTGATGACCTTGCGAGGATTTCTCATCGGAATTGCGTTATGCATCGTGTTGGGCGTTGTGGCGTTCGCTGGGCAGTCCAAGGTACCCACCCCTGATAAACTGCCCGCAGGGTGGCGCAACTGGACTCACATCACGACGGGCGTCATCTATAGCGAGAAGCACCCGCTGTTTGGCGCGTTTGGCGGCGTGCACCACATCTATGCAAACGCGGCAGCGGCGGATGTGTACCGCAAAAACGGCACAAAGTATCCCGATGGCAGCCAGATTGTGTTCGTCTTGTATGAGGCGAAGGATGCTAACGGGATGTATATTGCGGGCAAAAAGAAGGTCACCGCGCTGATGGTTAAAGACAGCCGCAAGTACCGTCAATCGGGCGGCTGGGGCTGGCAAGCGTGGGACGCCAACGGCAAGGCACTCGTTACCGATCCCGTCGGGCAATGCATGGGCTGCCACCAGTCGTCGCCGAACCGCGACTTGGTGATTAGCAAGTGGACGCCGTAGCGCCTTGGCTGGGGCAGCGGCGCACCGCCCCAGCCCTTACACAGGCTCGAAGTGGCAACTGAAGTGGCGCAGAAACGGCGTCCGCCAAGTGATGCGGTAGCCGCGCAGCTGCTTGCGCCGACGGTAGACCTCCAAGATTACCTCCACCACATAGTCTACATGGCTCTGGGTGTAGACGCGGCGTGGGATGGCGAGACGCACCAACTCGCGCGGCGCAGGCTGCTCCGCGCCCGTGTCGGGGTCGCGCTTCGCGAACATCACGGAGCCAATCTCGCAGCTGCGTACCCCGCCGAGCCGATACAGCTCCACCACCACCGACTGCCCCGGATACTGCAGCGGCGGAATGTGAGGCAGCATGCGCCCCGCGTCGATGTAGATGGCATGCCCGCCTGGAGGCTGCACGATAGGCACGCCCTCCCGCGCGATATGCTCGCCCAAGTAGCGGGTGGAACGGATACGGTACTGCAGGTAATGCTCGTCCAGCACCTCACGCAGCCCGATTGCCATCGCCTCTAAGTCGCGCCCTGCCAACCCGCCGTAGGTGGGGAAGCCCTCCGTGAGGATGAGCAGCTCGCGTTCCTGCTGGGCAAGCGCGTCGTCGTTCGTGCAGAGGAAGCCGCCGATGTTCGCCAAGCCGTCTTTTTTCGCCGACATGGTGCAGCCGTCGGCGTAGGAGAACATCTCTCGGGCAATCTCCAGCGGTGTTTTGTCGGCGTAGCCTGGCTCACGCAGTTTGATGAAGTAGGCGTTCTCGGCGAAACGGCAGGCGTCGATGTAGAAGGGGACACCGTGCTTGCGGCAGATGTGGCTCACGGCGCGAATGTTCGCCATCGAGGCAGGCTGTCCGCCGCCGGAGTTGTTCGTGAGCGTCATCATCACGAGCGGGATGTTCTCCGCGCCCACCTCAGCAATCAGCCGCTCCAGCGCGTCGGTGTCCATGTTGCCCTTGAAGGGGTGGGGCGTCGTGGTGTCGCGCAGTTCGGGGCAGGGGAGGTCTACCGCGCGCCCGCCGAGATACTCGATGTTCGCGCGGGTGGTGTCGAAGTGGGTGTTGTTGGGGATAACACAGCCCGCCTTGCACACCAGCGAGAATAGAATGCGTTCCGCCGCGCGCCCTTGATGCACGGGGATCACATGCCGAAAGCCGAAAATCTCGCGCACGGTCTCCTCGAAGAAGTAGTAGCTGTGGCTGCCTGCATACGATTCGTCGCCGCGCATCACGCCCGCCCACTGCTCGGAACTCATCGCTGAAGTGCCCGAATCGGTCAAGAGGTCAATCATCACATCGTCGGCGCGCACGAGGAACAGATTGTAGTGCGCACGGCGCAGGATGGCTTCGCGTTCCGCCTGCGTGGTGAGGCGTATCGGCTCGACGACCTTGATGCGAAACGGCTCGATAATGGTCTGAAACGGCATCGGTAGCCTCCGAAGTGGGATTGTACCCCCACTAAGCCCCCACTGGACACCACCGTGCCGCCTGTCAACCCCAACATATGGCAAATTGACCCCCAAATTGGGGCAATTTGAGGGCAAGTGGAGGCTTTAGCCCTTGACAAATCGTTTTCGATGCGCTATAATATATCCCAGTGGAGACCCAGTGGTAGCTGAGTGGAGACTCAGTGGTAATCACGGGGGTAGCGAATGGCAATCTTGCAAGGCGGGAGTACGATTGCGGTGGACGACAAGGGGCGCGTGGTAATCCCCATGCGCTTCCGCGCCAACCTCGGCGAGCGGTTCGTTATGACCCGCGGATTCGAGGGGTGCGTGCTGGTGTTCACCCTCGACCGCTGGCAAGAGTTGAGCCAGAAGTTCGAAAACGGCGCGACCTTCGATCGGCAGAAGATGCAGTTGCAGCGGTTTCTGTATAGCGCGGCGTCGGAGGTCGCCCCCGACAGTCAAGGGCGCGTGGCGATTCCGCAGGAGCTGCGCGAATGGGCGGGCATTGAGCCGAACTCGGAAGTGATGATTGCTGGCTGTTCGAACCGCGTGGAAATCTGGGAGAAACTCGCGTTCTACGACCACCTGCGCGAGGTGAAGAATGCCACAGACTTGATCGATTACGCGAGGGATCTGGGGATTTGAGATGCACAAGCCTGTGATGGTGCGTGAGGTGCTGGAGTACCTGAACCCGCCTGTGGGCGGCGTTGTGGTGGACGCCACCGTTGGGGCAGGGGGGCACGCGCGCGCACTTGCCGAGCGAATTGGGCGTGAGGGGCTACTCATCGCGCTTGACCGCGACGCCCAGATGCTTGCACTCGCCCAGCAGAACCTCGCCGACATCGCTTGCATGGCGTATTATCTCCACGCCGACTACCGAAGTTTACCTGAAGTGTTGCATGAATTGCAAATAGACGCAGTGGACGCGATTTTGGTGGACATGGGCGTCTGCAGTGCGCAGTTGGACGACCCTGAGCGCGGGCTGGCGTTTCGCTACGACGCGCCGCTGGACATGCGCCTTGACAGGGAACAGCCCACCACCGCCTACCACCTGCTGCAGCGGGTGCGGCTGCCAGAGTTGGTGCGTGTCCTGCGCGAGTACGGGGGCGAGCAGTGGGCGAAGCCGATTGCCCGCGCGATCATCCGCAGGCGCGACCAAGGGCGCATGAACACCACAGGCGACCTCGCCGCCGCCGTGTTGGAAGCCATCCCGAAAAAGTTCCAAGAGAAGCGCATCCACCCCGCCACGCGCACTTTTCAGGCGATACGGATTGCCGTCAACCGCGAATTGGATGACCTGCAGCCTGCGTTCGAGGCGATGGCAGGCTGTCTACGGGTGGGGGGCGTCATCTGTGTGCTGGCGTACCACTCGCTGGAAGACCGCGCGGTCAAGCACGCCTTTCGGAACCTCAGCCAGCGGGCGCGTGAGCCTGTCGGGGTCGGCGCGCCCGCAAAGCCAGCCGACCGACCCACACTGGAGATTTTGACCCCGAAGCCGTTGGAGCCGAGCGAAGCGGAGATTCAAGACAACCCCCGCGCACGGAGCGCGAAACTGCGCGCCGCTCGCCGCGTGGGGTAGGGAAGGAGGATGACCATGCGAACAGCCACGAAACCGAGAGCCGAGCAGGGGAGAGGACACACGCCCTCGGCGCGTCCGAGACCGCCGATAGCGCAGCCTGCGCGACCGCGTCGCAAGGCGCGCCCGCGCCGAATACCGCTGCTGCCGATGGCTATCATCACAGCCGTGCTGACAAGCCATATGACCGCCGTGGCGATGCTGAACTACGAACACGCGCGGCAGGCGAGCCTGAACCGCGAGATTGACCGCACGCAGCTGAACATCGATCGGCTGCGCGGGCAGATTGCCGCGCACACCGATGAAATCGCCCTGCGCCGGTGGGCGGAGCAGGCGGGCATGGTGCGTGTCGACGAGCAGCCCGACCTGACGATGGTCGGACTGGACGCGCCTCCGACGCCGCCCTCTAAGCCTGTGGCGATGGGCAACGCTGACCTATGAGGGAACCGATGGCGAACGCGCGCCCGATGTATCGGCATGTGACTGTGCGCTTGAAGTCGCAGGAACTTCGGCGGATGGGGTGCCTCGGCACGGCGCTGGCGGTGGGCGGCGCGTTGGTGGCGGCGCGGGTGGTGCACCTGCAGGTGTTTCAGCACGACGCGCTCTACGATGCGGGGCTGCGTCGTCGGCTGCGCCGTCGCCCGCTGCTGGCAAAGCGCGGCGCGATACTGGATCGGCACGGCAAGCCGCTGGCGCAGAGCCAAATCTGCTGCCACATCGCGATTGACCCCACGCGCGTGCGCGAGCCTGAGACGACAGCGCGCATCCTCGCCAGGCGACTGAACAGCGACCCCACAGAGCTGCAGGCGCAGATTGTGCAAGCCCAACAGTCGGGACGCCGCTACCTGCGCGTGGCGACAAGCGTGCCGATGGAGCGATATCAAGCCCTGCGCACCGACCTTGAGAGCGCGTTCCGCCGCCTCAGGCGAGACGAACGACCTGTGCTGACACGCGAGCAAGTGCCCACGCGCGCCTACCCGCAAGGCTCGATTGCCCCGCAGGTGATTGGGCTAACGCAACTGCAGGAGGATAGCCTCACGGGCAACAGGTTGGTCGCTGCAAGCGGCATCGAGAAGGGCTACAACGCCGTGCTGGCGGGCAAGAACGGCATTGAAGAGGGTGAGATTGCGCCCGGCGGATTGCTGATTCCCGAAACCATTCGCCAGCGCGTGCTGCCCACCGACGGCGCGTCGGTGCGCCTGACGCTGGATACAGCCATCCAGACGGTTGCCGAAGACGCGCTGGAGCAACTCTGGCGCAGGCATCGTCCCAAAGGCGCGCTGATTTTGGTGCTGGAGCCACACACGGGCGACATTCTGGCGATTGCGAACCGCCCGACTTTCGATCTTGCTACACGCAAGGGGCTGCAGCCCCCGCGCAACGACACGCCTGCCGAGCGCGACCGCGCGATGGAGCCGCTGCGCAACCGCGCGGTGGAGTTCCTGTGCGAGCCAGGCTCTACCGTCAAACCGCTGGTAGTGGCGTCGCTGTTAGCAGAGGGCGCGATTAACCCCACGAGCCGCTACTACTGTCAGGGCGCAATTCGCGTGGGCAGAAAGTCCATCCGTTGTGTCGTGCATGGACGGGGAAGGGGGCACGGGCTGCAGACGCTGGAGGATGTGCTGTGCCATTCGTGCAATGTGGCGATGGCGCAGATGGGGCTGCGCGTCGGGTTGGAAGGCGTCTACCGCGCGCTGCAGCGGTTCCACTTGTTCGAGCCGATGCAGGCGGGCTTGGGGGGCGAGTGGGTGGGGCACACCATTGCGCCCGACAAGGTACGCTGGGGCAGGGATCTGCGGGCGACGAACCTTGCGTTCGGGCAGGGGCTGATGGTCTCGCCACTGGCGCTGGCGGCGGCATACGGCGTGCTGGCGAACGACGGACGCTGGGTCGCCCCACGCGTCGTGCTGGAGCCTGCACTCGCGCGCCGTGAACCAGAGCCGATTGTACCCCCCGAACACGCGCGCTTAGTGATTCGCGGGCTGGTGCAGGCGGTGGAGCAGGGCACAGGCAAACTCGCGCAGCTGAAGGGCTACTGGGTAGCGGGAAAAACGGGCACGGCGCAGAAAGCTATTGAGGGCGGACGCGGCTATGCACAGGGCAGGTATGTCGCCTCGTTCGTGGGGATTGTGCCTGCGGACGCGCCCCGCGCGGTGATTTTGGTGCTGGCGGACGAGCCACAGAACGGCTACTACGGCGGGGAAATCGCCGCGCCTGCGTTCCGCCAAGTGGCGCAGTACCTGATGTGGTATTGGCGTATCCCGCCGTCCCGACGCGAGACGACGCGCACCCCGCCAACGATTTTCAATCCGCGCACACGCGCAGGGTGAAACGATGCGACTAAGCGAGCTGCTACAGGGTCTGCCGATACAGGAGGCGCACGGCGACGCCGAGATTAGAGGCGTCTGCGTCGATTCGCGGCGCGTGCAGCCGGGCGACCTGTTCGTCGCGCTGGTCGGTCGGCAGCAGGATGGGCATCGTTTCGTCAGCGACGCCCTTCAGCGGGGCGCGGCAGCAGTGCTGCTGCAACGCGACGCCGACACGCTGCCGCCGAACACCCCCTACGCCCGCGTGCCCGACACCCGCGAGGCGCTCTGGCGCATCGCGCAGCGGCTGTACGGCGACCCGACACGGCACATGCTGACCATCGGCGTCACAGGCACGAACGGCAAGACCACCACCACCCACATGCTGCAGAAGATACTGGTCGCGTGGGGTAAACCGACGGTGCTTATCGGCACGCTGGGCGCGTGGATTGAGTATCCCGACGGTCGGCGCGAGACGCTAACGCACGAGGGCGAGTTCACTACGCCCGAAGTGTACCAGTTGCAGTCGCTGCTGCAGCGGGCGCGTGCGCTGGGCGCGCAGGCAGCGGTGATGGAGGTCTCGTCGCACGCCTTAGACCAGCGGCGCGCGGACGGCATTCGCTTCGATGTCGGCGTGTTCACGAACCTGACGCAAGACCACCTGGACTATCACGGCACGATGGACGCCTACGCTGCGGCGAAACTGCGCCTGTTCACCGACTTGGCGGAGCAGTCGGGCAAGCCCTACCGCGCGGTCATCAACATCAGCGACGAGTGGGGCAGGCAGTTCGCTGCGAAGGCGAAGGGTGCGGTCTACACCTACGGCGAGTGCGAATGCGCGCTGGTCAGAGCCGTGCGCGTGGAGTACGGACGCGACGCGCTGCGCTTCTGGGTGCGGACGGCGTTGGCAGTGCAACCTGTTGCCCCCCTCCTGCAGGTTCCCCCCGCCTCGCGAGGGGAACCGCAACTTGGTTCCCCCTGCGTGCAGGGGGAACCTGCAGGAGGGGGTTCCGAAAGCCGCGCGGACGAATACTTCCTGCACACCCCGCTAATCGCCCCCTACAATTTATATAACGCGCTGGCGGCGACGACGGCGGGTCTGGCGTTGGGCATCCCGTTGGAAGCGATTCAGCAGGGGCTGGCGAGCCTGTCGCAGGTACCTGGGCGGTTCGAACGCGCACCGATAGACGCCGACTACACGGTGATTGTGGACTTCGCGCACACACCCGACGCGCTGGCGCGGGTGCTGCAGGCGGGACGGATGCTGAACCCGACGCGCCTGACCGTGCTGTTCGGTTGCGGTGGCGACCGCGACGCGACGAAGCGACCCACGATGGGCAGAATCGCCGCCGAGCTTGCTGACCGCGTAATTCTAACCTCCGATAACCCCCGCACGGAAGACCCGCACCAAATTCTGCAGCAGATTCTCGCAGGCGTGCCCGACGAACTGCGCCACAAAGTCGCGCTGGTGGAGCCTGACCGACGACGCGCCATCGAGTACGCTTTGCACACCGCACAGGCAGGCGAGCTGATTCTGCTGGCGGGCAAGGGGCACGAGCCGTACCAGATTGTGGGCACGGAGAAACTCCCGTTCAGCGACATCGAGGTCGCGAAGGAGGCAGTAGGAGCGAAGCGATGAGACGAGCCATGCCACTCTCTGAGGTCATCGAGGCGACAGGCGCGAAGCCTGTGAACATCCGCGCGCCTGAAGCGGTCGCCGTCACGGGCGTGTGCATCGATAGCCGCGTTGCCGAAGCAGGCGACCTATTCGTCGCGCTGCGGGGCAACCGCACCGACGGACACCACTACCTGCAGGAGGTGTTCGATAAGGGCGCAGTCGCCGCGCTGGTGGAATATGTGCCGCTGGGCGCGGAGGAGATGCCCCTGCTGCGCACGCCGAACACCGTCCACGCGCTGGGGCAACTCGCGCGATACTATCGCAAACAGTTCAACGCGACCGTCGTTGGCATAACGGGCAGCACGGGCAAGACCACCACCAAAGAGATGATTGCCACTGCGCTGGAGGCGGGCTACCCCAACGCTGTGCAAAAAAACGCAGGAAACCTAAACACTGAACTCGGCGTGCCGTTGTCGCTGTTCGAGCTGGACGCCGACTGCCGATTCATGGTGCAGGAGATGGCGATGCGTGGGCGTGGGCAAATCGCCTATCTTGCCGAGATAGCCGAGCCGCGCGTCGGGGTGATCACGCAAATCGGCTGGTCGCACATCGAGCAGCTGGGCAGCCGTGAGGCGATTGCGGAAGCGAAATCGGAGCTGGTGCAGGCGTTGCCCCCCGATGGGATTGCGATACTGCCGCGCGATGACAAGTTCTACGAGTTCCTGCGGGCGCGCTGCGCGTGCGAGATCATCTACACCTTCGGACGCCATCCCGAAGCGCACGCCCGTCTGACGGAGGTGCAGCTGGGCGAGGACTACACGGCAGGCGTCGTGGCGTTGAACCTGCCCGAAGTGCAGGCGCGGGTGTGGGTAGAGCTGCCCTATCTGGGCGAGCATCTGCTGATGAACGCGACGGCTGCGCTGCTGACGGCGGTCGTGCTGGGCGTTGCGCCCGAAGCAGCGGCGCGCGCCCTGCGCCACACCCATCTGCCAGAGATGCGCATGGCGCTGCAGCGTCAGCCTGAAGGATGGACGCTGATCAACGACGCCTACAACGCGAACCCCGACTCGATGCGCGCCGCGTTGGAGGTGCTGATTCACCAAATCCCCGCGCGCCGACGGATTGCCGTGCTGGGCGACATGAAGGAACTCGGCGCGTACAGCATGCGGTTGCACTGGAGTCTGGGACGCTGGCTTGCGACGCAACCGTTGGACTATGTGGTTTTGGTTGGAAGCGAAGTGCTATGGACGGCGGCTGCCGCCAGGGAGGGCGGATTTCCCCCCAGCCGACTGCTGCACTTCGAGACGCCCCAGCAAGCGCGCGCGTGGCTGCTGCGCACGGTGCAGAAGGGGGACTGCGTGTTGCTGAAAGGCTCGCGCGCGCTGGGGCTGGAGCAGGCGGTGATGCGATGACCGACGCGCTGGTGTTCCTGACGGCGGCGCTCGCTGCCCTGTTGCTGGGCAAGCCTGGGATTGGCTGGCTGGCAGGCATCCGCGCGCGCCAGACCATCTACGCCTACGCGCCCGAAACGCACCGCGTCAAAGAGGGCACGCCTACGATGGGCGGGCTGTTGATTATGCTGGGGGTCGCCGTGGGGCTGGCGGCGTGGGCGGGACTGACGCGCGAGCCGCTGGTTCCTATACTGGTAATTTTTGCAGGCGCGGCGTGGTTCGCGCTCATCGGGCTGCTGGACGACTACTGGATTCGTCGCTGGACGGGGCAGCGCGGGCTGGAGTGGAAACAGAAACTCGCACTACAGCTGATTGCGGGGGGCGTGAGCATCTATGTGCTGTGGCTGGCGGCGTCGGGTGCTGCCGAGCCGCTGCTGGGGAGTGCAGAGGCGAGCGGGGCACAACTGCCGCTGACCCCTGCGACCTTCGCGCTTGGAGTGCTTTGGCTGGTCGGCTGGGTGAATGCGTTCAACCTGACGGATGGATTGGACGGATTGGCAGCGGGGCTGACCGCGCTGGCGATGCTGGGCGTGTACGCCATCAGCACAGGGCAGGGGAGTTGGGTCGCTTACGCGCTGATGGTCGCAGGCGGATGTGTGGGGTACTTGTGGTGGAATGTGCATCCTGCGCGGGTGTTTATGGGCGACACGGGGTCGATGTTTCTGGGCGCGAGTTTCGGGCTGCTGACGCTTCGTAGCTTGCTGCATGCGCCTGCGCTGCAGCAGTGGGGCGCGTTCGCGCTGGTCGGGCTGGTGTTCGCGGCGGAGATTCTCAGCGTGGTCGTGCAGCTGAGTTCGGTCAAGCTGCGTGGAGGCAAGCGCATATTTCGGGCGACGCCGATTCACCACCATTTCGAGCTGCTGGGCTGGGCGGAGCCGACGATTGTGATGCGGTTCTGGCTGGCGGGTGCAATAGCGGCGGCAGGCGGCGTCGCTATCAGCCGTTGGTGAGGCGACGATGAGCGAGTTCGCGGGCAAACGGGTAGCGGTCATAGGCGCGCGGCGCAGCGGCGTCGCGGCGGCGGGCGCGCTGACGCGACGAGGCGCACGAGTAGAGGTTTTTGACCGAGAGTTGCATGCTGAGTTGCCCTTCGCGGACGCGCTGACCGAGCTGGGCGTTGCCCTACACACGGGAACCGACGCGCCCCAAAGCCTGGATGGGTACGACCTTGTGGTGGTCAGCCCAGGCTTGCCGCCCAGCCACCCGATTTTCACGCTGGCGGAAGCGGCAGGCGTGCTCGTGTGGAGCGAAATCGAGCTGGGCTACCGAATCGCGCGCGCCCCGATCGTCGCTATCACAGGCACGAATGGCAAGACCACCACCACGCTGCTGATTCACCACATTCTGCGCACGATGGGGTTGCGTGCGCGCCTGTGCGGGAACATCGCGGGCATCGACGGCGAGCAGACGCTCACGGAAGCCGCCGAGCGCGCCGCGCCCGACGAATGGCTCGTCGCCGAAGTCAGTTCGTTCCAACTGCTGCACACGCACACCTTCCGCCCCAGAATCGCCGTGATTACCAACATTCGCCACGACCACTTGGACTATCACGGCACTTGGGAAGCCTACGCCTTGGCGAAAGCGAAGATTCTGGCGAACCAGACGCCCGACGACTGGGCGGTGCTGAATGGCGAGGATGCGGGGGTGGGGTGGGTGTTGGACTATTTAGGTGTGCCCCCCTCCTTAAGGTTCCCCCCGCTTCGCGAGGGGAACCGAGAAGCGGGGCAGGCATCTCCGCTTCGCGAGGGGAACCATGACGACTCGGTTCCCCCTGCGAGCAGGGGGAACCTCAAGGAGGGGGTTGGGCAATTTCAAGTCAAATTCTTTGCCGCCTCCCAGCCGTATGTAGAGATTTCAAGCGAAAACCTAAACATCGCCAACTTGCCCAAACCCGCCCTTCTGGGCACGCACGGCTTGGAGAACGCGCTTGCGGCGGCGACGGTCGCCAGCATTCTGGGCTGCACGCCTGACCAGTTGCGCGAGGCGCTGGCAAGTTTCACGGGTGCGCCCCATCGCATGGAGTTCGTCGGCGCGTGGGACGGCGTGCGATACATTAACAATTCGATGTGTACGAACGCCGACGCGCTGGAGAAATCGCTGCAGGCGACCCCAAAACCGTGCCTCGTGATTGCAGGCGGGGTGGACAAAAACGAGAGTATCGCGCAACTGGCGCAGTCGCTGGCGCAGCACGCAACGCAGGTGTTTCTGATCGGGCGGGATGGTGGGGCAATCGGCGCGGCGTTGGATGCGCTTGGCTACACGCGCTGGCAATATGTCGGCGACTTGGCGCGGGCGGTTGCGGAGGCGCGTCGGGTGGCGCACGCAGGCGACACGGTCATCCTTGCGCCAGGCTGCGCGAGTTTCGACCAGTTCCGCAACTTCGCCGACAGAGGAGAGCAGTTCAAACGCTTGGTACGGGAGGTGCATGGATGCGACAGTCCCACGCCTTGAGAAACGCTCGTCGTCCGATAGAGCCGCCGCGCCAGACGCCTGTGCAACCCAGCACGCGCACGGCGCGGGTGCATCCTGCGCTGTTGTGGACGCCGTTCGCGCTTGCGCTGGTGGGGCTGCTGTTTCAGGGGAGCATCGCGATTGGCGAGTTGAACCGCTTGACGCGGGATGGCTACGCGCCTGACCCGCTTCTGACGCTGCGCCCTGTGCTGATGCAGGCGTTGTGGCTGCTCATGGGTGTGGGCGTACTGTGGGGATGCAGTCGTGTGCGCGGGCGGTTCTGGTTGGCGAGCGCGTGGGTGTGGCTGCTGCTGGGATGGGGCGCGCTGCTGTGGCTCGCGCTCAAACTACCCGGCGCGCTTACGCTTAACGGCGCAACGCGCTGGATTGGCGTGCCCATTCCCGCGTTGAGTGGCATAACGCTGCAGCCTGCTGAGTTTTACAAACTGGCGACGCTGCTGTGGCTAACGGCAGTGTGCAGCGCGCCGCGCCTGCGCCCGACGGTTGGGCTGTGGCTCGGCGCGCTACTGTGGCTCTCTGGGGGCGGGCTGATTGCTCTGCAGCCTGACAAGGATACGGCGGTATTGGTGCTGCTGCTGGGGTTTGGCGTCTGTTTCGTGGGCGGGCTGCGAACGCAGTGGGTGTTGCTGGTGGGGCTGGGTGTGGCGTTTCTGGCGGGTGTGATGGTCGCGACGCCGTTGATGCTGGGCGCGCTGCGCAACCAGCCGTGGGAGACGCAGCCCGGCGCGTATGTGATCAAGCGGATACAGGCGACACTGGATCCGTGGACGCACGAGCGCGAGGCGGGCTATCAGATGGTGCGGGCGCAGATTGCCGTCGGTAGTGGCGGGCTGTTCGGCGTTGGGCTGGGCGGCGGGCGCGAGAAGCGCAGCCTGCCCGCCGTCGAGAGCGACTACATCTTCGCAGCAATCGCCGAAGAGGCTGGGCTGCTGGGCAGTCTGGGTGTCATCGCGCTGCTGGCGTTGCTGGTGTGGGCGTGTTTTCAGAGCGCGGCGCGCGCGCCCACCCGCGCGGGCAGGCTCTATTTGGCAGGGCTGGGCGTGTGGATTGGCGCGGGCGCGTTGATGAATCTTAGCATGGCGGTGGGCTTGATGCCGACGATGGGCTTGCCGCTGCCGTTCGTGAGCGCGGGCGGCTCCGCGCTGGTGAGCCTGATGGCTGCCGTCGGTGTCGGAATCGCCCTGATGCGGGAGACACCATGAGGGTCGCAATCGCGGGCGGGATCACGGGCGGGCATCTGTTCCCTGCGCTGGCGGTGGCGCAGGCGTTGCAGGCGCGCGGGCACGCAGTGCTGTACCTGGGCGCGCGGCACGGCATCGAGGGGCGCGTTGCGCTCCCTGTGCCCTACGCGCTGCTGGAGATGAGCGGGCTGCGCTCCACGCGGCGCACGCCGTGGTCGGTCGCGCTGACCCTGTGGCGGGCGCGACGCGAAGCGCGTCAGCAGTTGCAAGCGTTTGGCGCGGAGGTGATGTTCACCACAGGCGGCTACGCCTCCGTGCCGATTGCGATGGGGTTCCTACGCCTGAGCCAACGCTTGGTGCTGCTGGAGCCTGACGCGCTGCCTGGCAAGGCGAACCGCTGGCTGGCGCGGCGGGCGATGCGGATATGCGTCAACTTCGAGGAAGCCGCGCAGGCGTTCGGCGGGACACAGACCATACGCACTGGGCTGCCCGTGCGCCCCGAAGTGTACCTGCCCGAAGTGGAGCCTGCCGACGCACGCGACCACTTTGGGCTAAAGCGCGACAAGTTCTGCGTGCTGGTGGTCGGGGGCAGTCAGGGCGCGCAGGCGCTCAACGAAGCCGTGCTGAACACCGTGCAGTACCTGCCGTCGGGCGACCTGCAGTGGCTGCACCTGACGGGCGAGGCGCACTACCAACTGGTGTGCAGCACCGCCGACAGGCTGGGGCTGAACGGCAACTATCACCCGCGGGCGTTTCTGGCAGGGCGGGAAATGGGGCTAGCATATCGCGCGGCGGATGTGGTCATCGGGCGCGGCGGCGCAGGCAGCCTGACCGAGTTCGCGCTCAACGGCTTGCCGATGATCCTCATCCCGTACCCCCACGCGGCGGGGGGGCATCAGCGGTATAATTGCACGGCGTTGGCGAGGCGGGGCGCTGCGGAGGTGATCGAGCAAGCCGCGCTTTCACCCCAGCGACTGGCGGAGACGCTGCTGGCACTACGCGATTGCCCGCAACGACGCGCCCAGATGCGAGCAGCTGGGCAAGCGTGGGCGATTCCGAACGCCGCCGAGCGCATCGTGCAACTGCTGGAGGAGGTTGGGCAGTGTATACACCCACAGGCATCCGTCTGACGACGAATCGGGAGCCGAGTCTGTCGATGCGGTTCCATTGTGTTGGAATCGGCGGCGCAGGGATGTCCGCGCTCGCGCGCTGGCTACGGCACAAGGGCGCGGCGGTCAGCGGCTCCGACCTTGTTGAATCGCCCACCCTGCACGCCCTGCGTGCGATCGGCGTGGATGCCTACGCTGCACACGACGCCCACCGCATGGGGCAGCCCGACTGGGTCGTGGTCTCCGACGCCATCCACCCCGACAACCCCGAAGTGATCGAGGCGATACGCCGTGAAATCCCCATCTGGCGGCGCTCGCAACTGATGGGCTGGCTGCTGCGCGACCACAAAGTGATTGCGATTGCGGGCACGCACGGCAAGTCCACCACGACCGCGATGACCGCCACGATTCTGGAAGCCGCAGGGCACGACCCGCTCGTGCTAATCGGCGCGGATGTGCCCCTGCCCGAACCGTGGGAAGGCAACCTGCGACTGGGCAAGGGCGAGTGGGCGGTCGTGGAGGCGTGCGAGGCATACGATTCGTTTCTGGACATCCAGCCGCAGATTGCGCTAATCACGAATATCGAGCCTGATCATCTGGACTATCACGGCGCCTTTGAGCGACTGCTGAAAAGTTTCGTGAACTTCGCCAAGCATGTGCCGCGCGAGGGCTACCTGATTGCCTGCGGGGACAGCCCAGGCGTGCGCGAGATGCTGAAGATGTTGCACGGCATCGGCGGGCACGAGCGGCCGCCGATTCTGTACGGGCTGGCATCGCACAACGACCTGCGTGCGGAGATCACCGAGCGCACGCCGACCCACACCGCGTTCCGTGTCTACAATAGCCACTGGCTCTCGGACGCTGAGCCGACGCTGCGCATCCCGTACTTGAGCGAGCAGAATGTGCAGAACGCGCTGGGGGCGATCTGTATCGCGTTGCTGCTGGGGATACCGACGGAGGTGATTGCGGGCGCACTGGCGAACTTTCGTGGGGTCAAGCGCAGGCAGGAAATCGTCGGCGAGGCGATGAGCATCACGGTCGTGGACGACTACGCGCACCACCCGACCGAGATCCGCGCTGCGCTGAGCGCGCTGCGCCAGCGGTTCCCCAATCGTCGCCTGGTGGTGGTCTACCAGCCGCATCTGTATAGCCGCACGCGCGACCAACTGCACGGGCTGATTGACAGCCTCGGCGCGGCGGATTTCGTGGTCGTCACCGACATCTACCCCGCACGCGAGCAGCCGATCCCAGGCGTGAGCGCGGCGTTGATTGCCGACGGGCTGCTGGAGCGCGACAGCCCGCCCACGCTCTATGTGCCCGTCAAGGAGCAGATTCCGTCGCGCCTGATTCCGCACCTTCAGCCCAACGATGTGGTGGTCGTGATGGGCGCGGGGGACATCGAGAAGGTCGCGCCGATGCTGCTGCGTCGGCTGGAGGCGCGCGGGCAGGCGCGTCGGCTCACGGTCGCCGTGCTGATGGGCGGCGACTCGCCCGAGCGGGATGTGTCGCTGCTGTCGGGGCTGCGCGTGATGCAGGTGTTGGACCCCGAGAAGTACCATGTCGTTGCTGTAGACCCCGCCCTGATGACGGGCAAAGAGGGCTACTGGGGCTTGCAGGAACTGTTGACGCGCGAGCGACCCGATGTGGCGTTCATCGTGCTGCACGGCAGGCACGGCGAGGACGGCTCGGTGCAGGGGCTGCTGGAGTTGCTTGGAATCCCCTACACGGGTTCAGGCGTGCTGCCCAGCGCGCTGGCGATGAACAAATACATCGCGAAGATGGTGTTCCACGAGGTGGGGCTGACCACGCCGCCCGCCTTGCTGCTCAGTGACGCTGATGACGAAAGCCTTGAGCGCGTGCGGCGTCGCCTGCGCCTGCCGATTATCGTCAAGCCGAATCAGGGCGGTTCGACGCTGGGCGCGACGCGCGTATTCGAGTGGGACGCGCTGCCCCGCGCCTTGCGCAAGGCGTTCGCCTACGACCAGAACGCGCTCGTGGAGGAACTCATCGAGGGCGTGGAGGTTTCCGTGCCTGTGCTGGGCAGGCGCGAGCCGTATGTGCTGCCCCCTGTGGAGATTGCGCCCAAGAGCGGCTACTACGACTTCCACGCCAAGTACGCGCCGGGCGAGACCGAAGAGATTGTGCCCGCCCGCTTGCCCGCTGAAGTGCTGCACCTGCTGCAGCAGACAGCGATTACGGCGCACCTCGCGTTGGGCTGTCGGGGCATGAGCCGCGTGGATATGATTGTGCGCGAGACGACCCCCTATGTGCTGGAGGTGAACACGATCCCGGGCTTGACGCCAACCTCGTTGCTGCCGCGCAGCGCGGAAGCGGCGGGCATCGCCTTCGGCGAACTGGTGGAGCGCATCCTGTGCGACGCGCTGGAGGAGGTGTAGGCATGCGACTACGGGAACGCGGCAAGCGGGTACGGATTCGGAGCCAAGCGGCGTCGCCGCGCCCTGTGCCCGTGCTGGAGCCGACAGGCAGGTTCTATGCGCCTGCGCCCAAGCCTGTGGCGGCGCGCGTGCGTCCGAAGCGTCGGGCGCGGCGCGTGGCTCCGCTTTGGGGCTGGCTCTGGCGCAACGCGGAGCCGCTGCTGTGGGGCGCGGTGCTGGGCGCGCTCGCGCTGAGCCTGTGGTTCTCGCCGCGCACGCAACTGACTCGCTTGGAGGCAGCGGGCGTACCGTCGGAAGCGCACGCCGAACTCTACGCGCTGCTGAACCCGCACCTGCAGCCGCCGATTGCGCTGCGCGACACGCCCCGCCACCTCGAGCGCGCTGTGCAGTCGCTGGACTGGGTGCAGCAGGCGCGCTGGCAAGCCACAGGCGTCGGGCAGGCGCGACTGACCGTCGCCCCGCGCGAGCCATTCGCCGAGATTCAGACCGCAAACGGCGCGCGACTATTCGCCGACCCCACAGGAGTTTTGTTCCGCCCGCCGAATCCTGATGCGAAGCCGACATCGGGCGTGATTCGACTCGCGCAGGACGACTCGCGCCTTCGCACGGGCGGCTATGTAGAGGGCGAGATGCAAGCAGCGCTGACGATATTGCACGCGGTCAGCCGCCGCGCGGATGTCCATCGCCCGCGCGTGCAGGTGTCCCGTACACACGGCATACGGCTCTTCGCGCAGATCCAGCGGGGCGCGGAGCCGCCTGTCGCTGTGCAACTGCGCTTCGGCGACGCGAGCGCGCTCGAACAGCAACTGCCCACCATGCACCGCCTGCTCGATACGCCGCTTGCCGACCTACGCCAGTGGGAGTATGTGGACATCAGCGCGCCTGGCTCGGAGGCGGTCAAACCGCGCGCGACGATGGGGGGGCAACCATGAGCGAGAACAAACTGAAGCAGATGACCGTCTTCTTCGCGATTTGGCTGGTGGTGGGGCTGCTGCTGGGCATGGCGTTCAAGGAGCAGACGCGCATCCGCACGGCGGAACTGCCCAGCGCGCGCCTGCCTGACCTTGCACGCGCCTATGTTCAAGAGAAACGCTCCAACGCCGCGCTGGAAGAGGAGATCCGCCAACTGCGCCAGCGCATCAACGAACTCGAGAACGCCTTCGCCAGCGGCACCAAACAGGCGCAGGTGCTGAACCAGAGCCTGCAGGAAGCCAAGATGATTGCTGGCTTGCTGGAGGTGGAAGGTCCGGGCATCGAGTTGACCCTGCAAGACAGCAAGAAGCGTCCTTCGGGCGAGTCGCCCGAACTGCTGCCCGAACTCTACACGATTCACGACTACGACCTATTGCGCGTAGTGAACGAGTTGCGTCAGGCGGGCGCGGAGGCAATCAGCATCAACGGACAGCGCATCGTCTCCACCACGGGCATCCGCTGCACGGGACCTGTAGTGTTCGTCAACGATGTGAAGATGGCGTCGCCATTCGTGGTGCTGGCGATTGGCGACCCGAAGACGCTGGTGGGCGCGTTGGAGATGCCTGGCGGCGCGCTGGCAGACCTCAAGAGCGTCGACCCGAAGATGGTGCAGATTCGCCGACTGGACACCGTGCGCATTCCTGCCTACAGCGGCTCGACGCAGTTTCGCTACGCGCGTCCCATAACGACGGAGGGAGAACAGACGCCATGATTGCGGTTGGCTTTGTCGGCTTGTTGCTGGGCGTTGTGATTGCCTCGCTGCTTCTGGACATCCCGCTGCCTGAGGAGTGGGCGGCGTACCTGTCGTTGGCGGCGTTGGCGGGGCTCGATACCGCGTTCGGGGGCTGGCGCGCCGCGCTGGAGGGTCGCTTCCACCCCGATGTGTTCGTGTCGGGGTTTATTGTGAACGCGCTGCTGGCGGCGATGCTCGCCTATTTGGGCGACCGTATCGGCGTGGACCTGTTTCTCGCGGCGGTGGTGACGCTCGGCGGGCGGATGTTTCTGAATCTCTCGCTCATTCGTCGCTACTATCTCAATCAACTGGCGCTGAGGCGACAACGAGGATGACCTTCATCACAGGGCTCGATATCGGCACGACGAAAGTGTGCTGCTTCGCGGTGCAACGCGGCGCGGACGGGACGCTGCAGCCTGCGGGCTACGGCGTCGCGCCCTGCCGCGGGCTCAAGCAGGGGCAAGTGGTCGATATGGAGCAGACGGTGAGCGCAATCCAGCAAGCCGTTCACGAGGCGCAGACGATGGGCGAACTGAGCATCACGGGCGTCGTGCTGGGCGTCACGGGCGAACACATCGAGTCGATCCAACGACGCGCCGAAATCACCATTACGCGCCCCGACCGCGAGGTCACCCACGAAGACTTGGAACGCCTGCGCTACCACCTGCAGCAGGTTCACCTCCCGCCCGACCGCGAGCTGGTGCATACGCTGATTCGGCAATACATTCTCGATGGGCAGTCGGGTATCCTTAACCCCCTCGGCATGAGCGCGTCGCACCTGCAGGCGGAGGCGACGCTCGTGACGGGCGGGCTGACCTTCCTGCAGAATCTACGCCGCTGCGTGGAGCGCGCAGGGCTGGAGGTGCAGGCGATGGCGCTGGAGCCGCTGGCGTCGGGCTTAGCCACGCTGACCCCCGAAGAGCGCGAGATTGGCGTTGCGCTGCTCGATATCGGCGGCGGCACGACCGATGTGGCGATTTTTATGGACGGCGCGCTGGTCTACACCAGTGCCGTGCCCTACGGCGGGAACCAGGTCACCCGCGACCTGTATATCATGTTTCGCTTGGCAGACCCGCAGGAAGCCGAGCGATTGAAACACGAATTCGGGAGCGCGCTGGCAGCGCGTGTGCCCGAAACCGAGAGGGTATCCTATCGGGAAATGGGAACCAACGAGGAGCGTCGGGTGCCCCGACGGCTGTTTACAGAGGTGATCGAGGAGAGGATGCGCGAGATCTTAGAGCTTGCCCGCGAGGAGCTGGAACGCTCTGGGTTGTACGACCGTTTGGCAGCAGGAGTCGTGTTGACTGGGGGCGGCTCGTGCTTGCCGTGCACCACCGAGCTGGGGCGGCAGGTGTTCGACGCGCTGCCCGTGCGTCTGGGGACGCCGCAGCCGCGCGAGGTCGCCCTGCCCAGCGCGCTCCAGAAGCCCGCGTTCGCCACAGCGGTCGGACTCGCGCTCTACGGCGTGCAACTCTTCCCCGAACCCGACAGCCCGATGGCGCCCAGCCGACTATGGAAACAGCTCGTTCGAACCGTACAACGCTGGTTGCACCGCAATCGCTAACCCCATCGTTTCAGGAGATTCATCATGGCAAAGGAACGCACGACTCACCGGGATACTGAACTGTTGGAAGTGCAAGCCGTTTTGAAAGTGGTCGGCGTCGGCGGCGGCGGCGGGAACGCCGTGAACCGCATGATCGAAGTCGGCGTGCAAGGCGTGGAGTTTATCGCCATGAACACCGACGCGCAGGTACTCAACAAATCGCGTGCGCCGATTAAGATGCAACTCGGCGTCGGGATTACCCGCGGGCTGGGGGCGGGGGGCAATCCCGAAGCGGGCAGAAGCGCCGCCGAAGAGAGCCGCCACGAAATCCGCAAGGTACTGGAAGGCGCGGATCTTGTGTTCATCACCGCCGGGCTGGGCGGCGGCACGGGCACAGGCGCCGCGCCCATTATCGCCGAAATCGCCCAAGAACTGGGCGCACTCACTATCGCTGTCGTCACCAAACCGTTCAAATTCGAAGGACCCCGACGCTGCAAAGTCGCAGAAGAGGGGGCGCAACTGCTGCGCAAACATGTGGACGCGATGATCGTGGTGCAGAACGACCGCCTCATCGATGTGTCGGAGCGCACCACCACCATGACCGAGGCGTTTCGGATGGCGGACGATGTGCTGCGCAGCGGCGTGCAGGGCATCTCCGACATCATCAACTACGCAGGCGAGATTAATGTGGACTTCGCCGATGTGCGCACCATCTTCGAGGACGCCGGCACCGCGCTGATGGGCATCGGCAAGGGCACAGGCGAGAACCGTATGATCCAAGCCGTGCAGGAGGCGTCCACCAGCAAGTTGCTCGAGTCGTCGATCTACGGCGCACGCCGACTGCTGGTGAACATCACCACAGGCGAGGACATCGGCATCTTCGAAGTGCAGGAGGCGATGAACCTGCTGTACCAGATGACCGACCCCAACGAGGCGAACATCATCTTCGGGCATGTCATCAAGCCTGGCATGACCGATGTGGTGCAGGTGACGGTGCTGGCGACGGGCTTCCCCGAAGAGCCGCTGCCCCACCAGGAAGCGGCGGTGCACCTCAAGCCGCAGCCCGAACCGCACCCGCTGGACATCGCCCGCGCACGGACGGACATCCCAACACCTTCGCGCACGCCCACACCCGAACCGCCGCGCGCGGTGAACCCGACCCCCGAACGCCCGAAACCCGAACCGCGCGTCTCGCGCGACGACCTCGAAGTGCCCGCCTTCCTGCGCAGGCGCGGGCAATAAGCCGTGACACCAACCACACACCGAGCCACAAAGCCCCCGAAGAGTTTCGGGGGCTTTGCTATTGGCATCACAGAGCAGACGGGGTACAATTCTCCGTGCAGGGGGAACACGATGGAGATGCGGGAGTCCTACGACGCCGACGAGCGGTTCACGCCCGATGAGGCGGTGGAAATCCTCAAACGAGCAGTCGCGCTGGAGAAAGACCAGTTCTCCGCGGAAGACCTATTCACGATGGGACACGAGGCGGGCGTAAGCCGTGAAGCGGTGCAACGCGCCATCGCCGAGTATCGTGAGGAACAGCGGCGACTTGAGGAAGAACGCCTGTGGCGCGAACAACAACTCGAGGCGGAACGCCTGCGGTACGCGCAGGAGCTCGAGGTGGAACGCCTACGGCGCAAGCGCGAACAGGAACTGCAGAATCGGGAATTTACTCGCTTTTGGTATCGACTTATCCAGACGATTATTTTGATAGTCGTGTTTTTCGGGATTTTCGCGATGATGTCCACTTGCATGCTCGGTCAGTTTGAACGGACAACCAGAAGAATGATGCAACCGCCCTCGTGGATGACCGATCCCCCAGCCCCTCGCCCGATTATAGTGTTCCCGAGAGGGAATCCTGAGCCGATGCCGCAGGAGCCGTGGGGACGATAGCCGTCTAATCCTTGAGGTACAATACGGCGGGGAGCGATGTCTAAAAACGGTACGACGGACACGAGAGCGCATGCCGAGCAACTGATGCGCGAGGCGGTATCGCTGTTTGAGCAGGGGCGGCTGGAGGAGGCGCTGCTGGCGTGCGAAGGCGCTCTGGCGCTGGACGAGACCTACGCGCCTGCACTGTCGCTGAAGGGGCTGATTCACGAGCGGCGCGGGCAAGTCGCCGAGGCGATGGCGGCTTACGAGCGCGTGCAGGCGGTGAACCCGCTGAGCGTTGCGGAGCGTGCGCGGCTGGACGCCCTGCGCCGTCAGGCGCGCGCGGTGGTGCGTCCTGCGCCCGCGCACCCGCTGTGGGCGGAGACGCTGCCCGTCGCGCTGGCGTTTCTGGGCGTTGGGCTGGTGCTGCTCATCGGCTTCGCGCTGATTCTGCGTTGGAGTGCGCCGCCTGCGCCCGCGCCGAGCCAGCCTGTGGCGTCTACGGCTGAGAGCGTTCCCCCGCCCGTCAGTCCGTCGCCCAGCGCAACGGTTCCTGCGCCGACCGCCGAGACGCCCCCGCCCAACCCGCCGCAGGCGGTCGTGCCCCCTGTGATGATTGACCCGTCGCGCCTCGCGCTTGCGCCCGCGCAGTCCAATCCCCCGCGCGGCGAGATTCCGACCCTGCCTGCCCCTGAACCCGAGACAAAACCCGCGCCCAAGAGCGAAACGCCCAAGCCCAACGGCGACCGCCCGCGCGACGCCGAAGTGATGCCCGATGTCAAAGTCGAGGAGACCCAGCGTGGCGTGTACGAAATCCGCGTCGAGCGCGCGCCGTCCCAATCGCCCAGCCGCGGCGCGACCACTTCGCGTGCGACGGATGCACTGACACAGGCGCAGAATCTGCAACGCGCGGGCAACTACCGCGAGGCGATCCAAGCCTACCTGCAGGCGCTGCCCACCGCGCCGAACCCCGCCGAAGTGCATCAGCAAATCGCCACCTGCTATCTGCGCATCGGCGACAAGGCGAACGCGCGAACCCACTTCCTGCAAGCCATCGCCGAGTACGAGCGGCAGATTCAAGCGGGGCGCGAGGTGGACGCGGCGCGTCAGGGCATCGCCGCGTGCCAGAACGGGCTGCTGCTATGCAACGAGTAGCCGCGCTGCTTGGGGTCGCAACTCTGATTCTCGCTGTCGGCTGGGCGCAGCCGACGCTCCTCATCTTCACCGACCCTGCGCCGCCGATTCAGCACAACGACCAGCCCTACGACCCGAATGTTGACCTCACGCCGCACCTGACGCCCTTTTTGCAGGAGCTGCGCAAGGCGCGCGTGGAATGGTACAGCCCGACGCACCCGATTGCCCAACAGTTCGCCCAACAGCGTGGGCTAAGCGCGGAACAACTCGCCAGCCCGACGCCTGCCCTGCGGGGGCAACTCGCGCGCGCGTGGGGCGCAGCGTTTGTGATGACCGTGCGCTGCACCCGTGCGCCTGAACAGAACAGCTTTGAATACACCATCAAGGTCTGGCGCATAGGTGCGCGTGCGCCCGTGTGGGAGACTGAGGGCTTCCAGCAGGTCGCCTCGCAGCAGGGCAAGTCAGACGACACAACCGCGCTGCAGACGCTGGGACGCACCGTCGCGCTGCGCTTGGACGCGGAGCTATGGGACACCCTGCCGCGCCTCGCCGAGCAGTTGCAGACGCCTACGCCCTCGCACCCCCGCGCGGAGACGCCCCAACCTGCCGAGCCGCGCCCGCTTGCCGAGCAGCTGCTGCGCGAGGGCAAACTCGCTGAGGCGCTGCCCCACCTGCGCGCCGCCGTGAACGCGCAGCCCGACGACGCCGATCTGCGCATGGCGTTGATCCGCCTGTACCGTCGGCTGAATCTCGGCGAGCTGGCGCAACGCGAGCTGACCCGCGCCGTACAGCTGTACCCCAACGACGAGCGGTTCGCGTTGGAGTGGGCAGCACTGCTCCAAGCGGAAGGCAAGCCCGCCGAGGCGATGAGCCGTCTCCAGACCGCGCTACAGGCGCAGCCCAACTCGGTCGCCCTGCGCCTCGCGCTGTTCGACGCACTGCTGATGCAAGGGGACGCGCCTGCCGCCGCGCGCACGCTGCAGCCGATTGCCGAGCAGAACGGCGCGGAGGTCGCCTACCGACGCTACCTGCTGCTGGGCGCGACCCGCGCGTTGGAGAATCTGCCCGATGGCAGCTATGAACTCACCGACGCGCGCGCCGCGCTGTGGCTGCAGGTCGCCAGTGGGCTGCTTGCCGACCTCGCGGGCGAGCTGCTGGACTTGCGTCGCCTCGCCAGCGACCCCAGTCCGAACTGGAGCGCGCTCCGCACGCGCGGGGAGCAAGCTGTGCTGCACGCGCTGCGCATCGGACAGTGGCTCGAACGCGCCCAGCCGACTGACCCCACACGCCGCACCGTCGCCCACACACGATTCTCCAGCCAGATGCTTGCCCAAGCCGCGCAACAAATGGCACGATACTTGCTGTCGCGCAACTCGGAGGAGGAAGCGCGCGCCAGCCTACTGCGCGTGGAAGCCATGCGCGAGCTGGAAGCCGCACGGAACGCGCTTCCGAAACTTGCGCCATGACCGACTGGACTGCGTTGGGAATCGGGTTGGGATTCGCCCTGCTGGGGGGCATGCTGATTGCGCTGGGGAGCCGCCGCTGGAGCCTGTGCCCACTGCGGGAGTGCCCCGCGCTGGAGGCTGGGCAGCGCGTGGAGTTCACCATCGCGGGCAAGCGATACGCCACCGTGCTAACAGGGGTGGACGGCGACGCCTTGCGCCTTGCGCCGCCGCTGGAGCGCGGGTTGCCCGTCTCGTTCGAGGCAGGAACCTTCGCCGAGTTGCGCCTGACGACCCCTGCAGGCGTCCATGAGGCGACGGTACAGTTCCTCGGACGCCAGACGCGCCCGCAGCCCTGTCTGATGGCGCGCCTTGCCTCGCGCTGGCGACACACCCAACGCCGCCGCTACGAACGCATCGTGCTGCCCGACGAGGTGAATGTCGCGCTGCGCTTCGCGAACGACTACTGGATTGCGTGGGCGCACGATGCCAGTCAGGGTGGACTGCGCCTGTACGCGCCTGCGCCCGTGCCCCTGAACGCCCACCTGCGCGTGGAGATGCCGCCGACTCTGCGCGGCGTCACTTGCTGCGACGGGGAGTGCCGCGCCCGCGTCGTCGCCTGCGAACGCGCCCCGACCCGACACGGCTACGCCTACCAAATCCGCCTCGCCTTCCTCGATGGGCACACCACCTGAGGTTTCGGTCATCATCGTCAGCTACAACACGCGCGAACTGCTGCGCGAGTGCATCGAGTCGATCCTGTGCGAGCAGGGGGACGGGCTTGTGGTGGAGGTCATCGTCGTGGACAACGCCTCCGCCGACGGCAGCGCGGCGATGGTCACCGAGCGGTTCCCCCAAGCGCGCCTGATTGCGAACCCCGACAATCGCGGCTTCGGCGCAGCGTGCAATCAGGGGCTGGAGATGGCACGGGGACGCTACGCACTGATACTGAACGCCGACATCCGCGCCCAGCCCAGCGCGCTGCAGCGGCTGGTGGCGTTTATGGACGCCCACCCCGACGCCACCGTCTGCGGCGGGCAGTTGCGCTATCCCGACGGGCGCGTCCAGCCCTCCTGCGCCCGCGACCTCACGCTGTGGTGGGTCTTCTGCGAGCAGAGCATGCTGGCAAAACTGTTCCCGCGCACGCGCCTGTTCGGGGGCTACTGGCGCACCCACTGGGACTTCAGCGCGACCATCGAGACCGAGCAGGTGATGGGCGCGTGCATGATGCTGCGACGCCCGTTCCCGCGCTTCGACGAGGACTACTTCCTGTATTGCGAGGACACCGACCTGTGCTACCGCGTGCGCCAAGCAGGGGGCAAGATTCACTATGTGCATGACGCGGTGTTCGTGCATCACTTGGGCGCGAGCGGCGAGCCGCAGCGGGCGCAGATGGTGATTTACTACAATCGCGGCAAGGAGCGGTACTTTCGCAAGTTTCACGGCGCGTGGCAGGCGCGGGTGTGCCGCTGGCTGAACAGGGGCGGCGCGCTGCTGCGCGTGCTGCTGGGTCTGGGAGGCGTCGTGCTTACGCTGGGCAGGCGCGCGGGATTTCGGCGCTACGCGGCGACCTTCTGGCAGGTGTGGCGTAAGTCATAGACCCAGCGCGTTTCGGGCAGCCGAGCGCATTGCGTCTACAGGCGCATGGCTGCCCGTCCAGCGTTCAAATGCGAGCGCGCCCTGATGCACCAGCATGCCCAGCCCGTCGATGGTCTTCAGCCCACGCGCTGATGCTGTCTCCAGCAGGCGCGTCTGCAGCGGGCGGTACACTAAGTCGCACACCCACGCGCCTGCAGGCAACGCCTCAACGGGCACGGGGGGCATCGTGTCGGCGTGCGGTTCCATGCCGAGCGAAGTGCTGTTCACGACGCCGTCTGTGTGCGCCGCGCACTCCGCGAGCGCGTCGCGTTCCAGCGGCAATACCCCCACACAGCCGAAAGCGTCCGCCAACGCCTCTGCGCGTTCTCGCGAGCGGTTTGCAAGCCACACGGTGCAGCCTTGCTGACGCAGCGCGTACACCACCGCGCGCGCCGCGCCGCCCGCCCCCAGCACCAGCACCGTCTGCCCCGCGGGGTTCACCCCAGCCTCTCCCAGCGCACGCAGGAAGCCCTCCGCGTCCGTGTTGTCGCCGATGAGCCGTTCGCCGTCCCAGAACAGCGTGTTGACCGCGCCGATGTGCCGCGCAGCGTCCGTCAGCCCGTCCAGCAGCGGGAGGACCGCCTCCTTGTGCGGAATCGTCAGGTTCAGCCCGCGAATGCCCAGCCCGCGCATCCCTGCAATCGCCTGCGCGAGCCTGTCGGGAGCGACCTCGAACGCCAAGTAGACCCAGTTCAACCCCAGCGCGCGGAACGCCGCGTTGTGCATCGCGGGCGAGAGCGAGTGGCGCACAGGGTAGCCCAGCACGCCCGTCAGTGCGGTATGCGCGTCGATCATCCGCCGTCCTCGATGCGGTAGGGCTGCAGCCGCTTGAGCAGCCACTTTTCCACTTGGCGGCTGAGCTTTGTGCCGATGAACTCGCGCGGGTGCATCGGGTGTACCCAAATCGTGTAGATGCCCAAGCGGTTGCCTCCCCAGATGTCTGTAAACAGCTGGTCGCCGACAATCGCCGCGTGTTCGGGTTCGACATTCAGCATCTCCAGCGCGCGGCGCAGCATTGCGCGGCGCGGCTTCATCGGTCCCCGCGCATAAGGGATGCCCAAAGTCTCGCTGAGCCACTGCAGCCGACCCATGTTGCGCGTGTTGGACACGAAGCAGAGCTTGACGCCTGCCGCCTGCATCTGCTTGACCCAATCGGCGATTTCGGGGGGCACTTTGCGGCTGCGCCACGGCGTAATGGTGTTGTCCAAGTCCAGCAGCAGCGCGCGAATGCCCCGCGCCTGCAAGCGTTCGGGCGTGATCTCCGCAACGCTTCGCACATGCTCGTCGGGGCACCAGCGCCGTATCCAGCGCGGCGGCGCGTCCTTCTGAAACCGCATAGATTCAATTATGGCATGGCGTCGTATGCCTTCGCGAGTATTTCCATCGGGTGCAGCACTTCGATGGGCGCGCCCGCCTCCTGCAAGCCCTGCCGTATCCAGAGCGTGCAACCAGGGTTCGCGCTGGCGACAATCGTTGCGCCCGTTTGCTGGATGGCGTGCACCTTACGCTGGAGCGCGTCGCGGGCGAGCTTGGGCTGCAGCAGGTTGTAGATACCTGCCGAGCCGCAGCACATATCCGCGCCGTCCATCTCCACCAGTTTGACGCTGGGCAGTCGCTTCAGCAGGGCGCGTGGCTGCTCGCGAATGCCCTGCCCATGCACGAGGTGGCAGGCGTCATGATAGGTAATGCACAGCGAGTCGTCGCGTGCGGGGGGCGGCAACTCGGCGTCGGCGAGCAACTCATGCACATCGCGCACGCGCTGGGCGAAGCGTTCGGCTTCAGCGTGGTCGGGCGCGTCGCGAAACAGCAGCCCGTATTCCTTCATCGTGGAGCCGCAGCCCGCCGCGTTCACGGCGATGTAGTCCACCTCGCGGAACGCTGCGAGTAGCCGTCGGGCGTTGCGCCGCGCGTGGTGGGGGTAGCCGTTATGCACCCACAGTGCGCCGCAACAGCCCTGATTGCGGGGGATATGTACCTCGTAGCCCGCCAGCGTGAGCATGCCGACGGTGGCTCGATGCGCCCGCCCGAACAGCGCCTGCATCGCGCAGCCGAGCAATAGCCCCACCCGCGCTTTGGGTGGCTGCGCCTTCGCGGGGTACACCGTCTGCGTCGGTCGCCACGGGCGGTCGGGCAGGCCCGGGAGCTGCACTGCCGACTCGCTCGCGCCCAGCAGCCGCGCCATCCAGCGTGGCGTGCGCCGAAAGCCCAACGCGCCCGCCATACGCAACATCAGGCGCAGATGCGTCGGGTTCGTGAAGCGGGCAATCGCCTGCAAGCGCGCCAACCGCTGAAACGGTGTACGGGCGTGCTGTTCCACTTCGGCGCGTGCCCCCTCGATCAGCTTCGCATACGGTACGCCCGACGGACACGCCGTCTGACAGCCCAGACACCCCATGCAAGCGTCGATATGCGGTCGCGCCTGCGCCCACTCGATGCGCCCCTCCAGCGCTTGGCGCATCAGGTAAATCCGCCCGCGCGGCGACTCCGCCTCCTGACCTGTGGACACATAGGTCGGGCACGCCTGCAAACACAGACCGCAGTGAATACACTTCTGAAGGTCGCGCTGGTCGAGGCTCATGCCTGCAGTATACCCTCGCGTGCGGTATAATTTGAAGCGTGGAACCCGCTCGAGTGTTTCAGGTTGTTGAGGCGCAAGAGCAGATAGCCCGCGATCTCCGCGAGCTTAGGGACTGGTCAAGAAGCTTTTATGAGAGGCATCGAGACGCGGAGCTGAAGAAAGAAGTATGTCAGCGTGCGCCAACTATCTTCGCAGGGGGACGCGGCGGAAACATCGAGGAGTCAGCCTTCGTGCGCAAGCTTTTGAGACCATGGCTGCGCACGCTCAACGGGGACGACCCTATCCTGGAAGTGGATGCCGACCCCACAGCCGCCGATTTCATCTGGAGCAGGGGCACAAAAGTGATTGTGGTCGAAGTGTCTGTCAAGGTAGACCGCGACGATGTTGACCGCGCCTACGCACGCGCAAACACCCTGCGCGGCGCAGGCATCGACGCCGTGCCCGTTGTTATCGGCGAGGAGTGGAGCAGCGAGGCAGTCAAGAGCCTCGCCCAGTCGCTCGGTGTAGAATGGTATGTCCAGAAACAGCTCTCGGCGGGCTTCATCGCGTTGCGTCGCATCCCTGACGACGCCGAAGATACCGAAGACGAGTAATCGCCCCTGTTAGCCGCAACAGGGAACTTTCTCGCGCTCCGCGCGTATAGATATATGCACATCGGTCTATGAAAGAGCGGCGTGAACTAACGGAGCACGAGGCGACCCAAGTCGCGCGGGCGCTGGCGGACCCCACGCGCCTGAGCATCCTGCGCACGCTGCTGCAGCACGGCGAACTCTCGTGCGGCGAGCTGGCGGAGCGGTTCCCCGTCGCGCAGTCCACAGTGTCGCACCACCTGAACGCGCTGATGCAAGCCGAGCTGGTCGCCATGCGCAAGCAAGGACAGCACCACTACTTCCGCGTCCAGCGCGACACCTTGTGCGCCTTCGCACGCTGGCTCGCCACGCTTGATAAGACCGAGTGCGACCAATCTACTCCAGAGGAGGCGGTTAACTATGCGTAAACAGACTCGTTTCGTGGCATATCTCAGCATTCTGGCGATGCTGGTCGGCTCGCTGCAATCAACGCAGGCGCAAGCGGTGACCTACCGCGTAGACCCCGTTCACTCGTTCATCATCTTCCGCGTGAAGCACCTGAATACGGGCTTCGCTTACGGGCGCTTCAACACCTTTTCGGGCACGATTGTCGTGGACGAGAAGAACCCCGCCAACAGCTCCATCGAGCTGGAGATTGACGCGAACAGCGTGGATACAGGCAACAGCCAGCGCGACGACCACCTGCGCAACCCCGACTTCTTCAACACGCGGCAGTTCCCGAAAATCACCTTCAAGAGCACGCGTGTACGCAAACTCAACGACACCACGGTTGAGGTGCAGGGCAACCTGACCATGCGCGGCGTGACGCGCCCGATAACCGCGCGAGTGACCTTCACGGGCAAGGGACGCAACCAGCGCGGGCAGGAGATTATCGGCTTCGAGACCACCTTCACCATCCGCCGCAGCCAGTTCAACATCAACTACGGTTTGAACGGCGGGCTGGCGGATGAGGTGCGCGTCACCTTCGCGGTGGAGGGTATTCGTTAGTGAGCGTCATTCTTGAGAGCGCGTTAACGGCGGGGCTGGCAGCGCTGGCGGCTGGGGTGTTCTGGCTGCTGGGCTGGCGGCTCCGCCGCGCCTATGCGCTGCTGAGCGCGTTGGGCGTCAGCGTGGGCTTTGCCGTGCTGTATTGGCGCGTGCAGGGTCGCCCCGACTTCCCGCCGATCGACGCGACGCAGTGGGTGTTCTGGCACGCGCTGCTGGCGTTGCCGCTGGGTTGGCTGGCGGGGATTGTGCCTGCGTATCGCTGGGTGTGGGTGTGGGGCGCGCTGCTGGGCGTGCTGTGGCTGTTTGTGCCGCCGTTCCGCCCGCTGATGGAGTCGGGCTTCTGGTCGCTGACGGCGGGCGTGGCGTATATCGTCGGCTTCGCGCTCGCGACTTGGCTGCTGATGACGCTGACCGCGCCGCTGGGCGAAGAGCGCGGGCTGGCGACGCCGTTCCTGATTGCCCTGCTGGGCGGGGTGAGCGCGGGCGTGCTGTTTTACGGCGCGAAGAGCGCGTCGCTGGCGCAGCTGTCGGGCACGCTGGGCGCAGTGGTCGGCGTCGGCGTGCTGTTGGCGTTCCTGCGCAGCTTCACCATTGGGCGCGGGGCTGTCGCGCTGGCGATGCTGCTGTTTATGTCGCTGTGGACGACCGCGCTCGGCTTCGCGCAACTGACGCCGGGGCAGCTCGTTGTGCTGTACCTGCTCGCGCTAACCCCTGCGCTGCGCCTGTTGCCCGCGATGCAGCGATTGTCGCCTGCTGTGCGGTTCGCCCTGCCGCTGGCAATCGTGCTGGTGGTCGGCGGAGCAGCGGTCGGGATGACCTACAGCGCGTACATGGCGCAAAGCGGCGACACCTACAGCTACTGAATGAAAACCGTGTGAAAATCTCGCACTTCTGGGCACACGGGTATACTTCAGGGCGTCTAAGCTTCTGGAGGCGACTATGCGAATCGTGGCGAGCTGGATTTTGATTGTGGCGATGTGCGGGACACTAACAGCGCAGACAGTCAGCGAGGCTGTTGCGCTGGCGAATCAGGGCAAAACAACAGAAGCTATCGAGATGTTCGAGACCCTCTACCAGCGCGACGAGAACAACAAAACCGTCGTCAACTGGCTGGGTTATCTGTACCTGAAGACGGGCAAGTACGCGGAAGCGGTTCCTATGCTTGAGAAGGCGACCCAGCTCACCCCCAAAAACGCCGAGGCATGGAACAATCTCGGCAACGCCTACCTGCACACGAACCAACTGGACAAATCCATTAACGCCTACCGCAAGGCGATTGAGATCAAGCCCAACGACGCCGACGCGCACTACAATCTGGGCAATCTCTACACTAAGACGCGCCAGTACCAGAAAGCGACGGAGCATTACCAGCGGTCGATTCAGCTGAACCCGCGCGATGCGAACGCGCACAACAATCTGGGCTATGCCTACCAGATGATGAAGCTGCCTGCGCGGGCGGCGGAGCATTACAAGCGGGCGACCGAGTTAGACCCCAGCAACACCACCTTCAAGTTCAACTACGCGCTGGCGCTGGCGGGGCTGAGTGAGTGGCAGCGCGCCGCAGCGCTGCTGGAACAGGCAATGCCCAAGATGCCCACAGAAGCCAACGGCTGGCTGAAGCTGGGCGAGGCGTACACGCGCCTTCGCCAGCCCGAAAAAGCGATTCTGTCGCTGGAGCGGGGCATCGCCGCCAACCCCGACAGCCCCGACCTGCACTACAACTTGGGTGTGGCGCACCTTCAGCGTGGCAACCTTGCTGCAGCGGCGACCGCGTTCGAGAACACGCTGAACCTGCGCCCCAACGACGCCGACGCGCTGAACCAGCTCGGCTTCGTGCAGCTGCGCCAACGGCGACTGGACGACGCCGAGGCGACCCTCCAGCGCGCGCTGGAGATTAACCCGCGCCTAACCAGCGCACGGCTCAACCTCGCGACCGTGAAGCGGCTCAAGGGCGAAGCGGACGACGCACTGCGCCTGTATCAGCAGGTCGTCGCCGAGAACCCCAAAAGCCAGGAGGCGCGTTTAGCGATTGGCGACCTGCTGATGGAGAAGGGCGACCTGCGCGGCGCAGAAGCGCAGTACCGCGCCGTGCTGAAAGAGAACGAACGCTCGCATGTGGCATGGAACAACTTGGGGCTTGCGCTGATGCGCTCCAACCGCATTCAGGAAGCCATCAAAGCGTTGGAGCGCGCCGTCGCGCTGAACCCGCGCTCGGCGGTGTATCACAACAACTTGGGCGCCGCCCACGAACGCGCGGGGCAACTCGCCAAAGCGCGCACGATGTATCAAGAGGCGCTCAAACTTGACCCCAAATTGGAAGATGCCCGCAAAAACTTGCAACGCATCGCAAACCGATAACTGATGGCGGATGTGCTGATTGTCTACAACGCGGGCAAGCCCGACGCGGCGCGCCTGGCGCACGAGTCGGCGCAGTGGCTGCGCGCAGCGGGCTACGGCGTCGTGTTGGCTGACCAACCGACCGCCGCCCGCTGGGACGCGCCGCCCGACCCGAACCTCGCGCTGGTGATGACGCTCGGCGGCGACGGCACGCTGCTCACAGGCGCAGTCCTCGCCGCCCCTGTAGGCGCACCCTTGCTCGGCGTGCATCTGGGCAGGTTCGGCTTCATCGCGCAGGTGGAGCCTGACGCGATTCTGGACGCGCTCCAGCGGTGGCAAGCAGGCGACTATCAAGTGCAAGAGCGACTGATGGTGCAGGCGCGGCTGGACGGCGAAACGCGCGCGCCGACTGCGCTGAACGAAATCACGCTGCTGCGCGCGCCCACCGCGCCGATGCTGGATCTCACGATACGCATCAACGACCTACTGCTGACCACCTATCCTGCGGACGGCTCGCTGGTCGCCACACCGACAGGCTCCACGGCTTACGCGCTCTCGGCGGGCGCGCCAGTGGTGCATCCGCAGACTGACGCGCTCATCTTGACGCCGATTTCGCCGCACACGCTGGGCGCGCGCCCGCTCGTACTGCCCCCCACCGCGCGGGTGAGCATCACCGTCCAGTGCGCTGCGACCAACGAGCCGAACGCGCAAGCCGTGATGACCGCCGACGGCAGACGCCACCAGACGCTGCAGATGGGGCAAACGGTTCACATCACCGCCGCGCCCTACCGCCTCAAACTGCTCGCGTTCAACGAAGGGGAGTTTTTTGAGAAACTGCGCGACCGCCTGCTGTGGGGCGCACGGGTGAACGAGTAGCCCGTATCCGCGCGACCTCCTGACGCAGTGTCTCCACTGTGTACTCCAGGTCGTCCCAAGTGGTGTCGCGTCCCAGTGTGAAGCGGACGCCCTCCTGCGCCGCCGTCTCGTCCCAGCCGAGCGCGAGCAGCACATGGGACGGCTCCAGCGACCCCGCGCTGCACGCCGCGCCGCTGCTGGCGGCAATCCCCGCGCGATCCAAGGCGATGAGCAGGCTATCCGACGGCACGCCAGCGAAGCGAAAGTGCGCGTTGCCCGGCAGTCGCTCGGTGGGATGTCCCGTCAGGAAGGCGTCGGGAACCGCTTCCAGCACAGCGCGGATAAACTCGTCGCGCAGGGCGGTCTGGCGCTCGGCTTCAGCGGCACGCATGTCCTGCGCAATCCGCACCGCTTCGGCAAAGCCCACGATGCCCGCGACATTTTCGGTGCCTGCGCGGCGGTCGCGTTCCTGCCCGCCGCCGACCATCAGCGGCTGCAGCGGAGTCATCGCCCGCACATAGAGCGCGCCGACGCCCTTGGATCCGTACACCTTGTGCGCCGAGACGCTCAGCAGGTCGCACCCAATCGCTTCCACATTGACAGGCAGCAGCCCAAAGGTCTGCACGGCGTCCACATGGAACCACACGCCGCGCGCCTTGCACAGGCGGGCAATCGCCTCCACTGGTTGCAGCGTACCGATCTCGTTATTGGCGTGCATCACGGAGACGAGCCAAGTCTCGTCGCGGATGCGGGCGCGCACGGCATCGGGGTCTACCTGCCCGTAGCGGTCAACGGGGATATACTCCACCGTGTAGCCGAGCGGAATCAGCCACTCGGCGGCGTGCAGCACGCAGTGGTGTTCCACTGCCGACACGAGGATGTGCCTGCGGTGGGGTGGAGCTTTGAGCGCGCAGCCGATAATCGCGAGGTTACACGACTCCGTGCCCGACGACACGAAGCATATCTCGGCGGGGTCAGCGTTCAGCGCGACGGCGACGGTCTCACGGGCAGCGTCGATTGCCATCCGCGCACGCCTACCCCATCGATGCAGGCTGGATGGGTTACCGTACTCCGACTTTAGGTACGGCTCCATCGCCTTGCGCACGCGCGGGTCTACAGGCGTTGTCGCCGCGTGGTCTAAATACACCGTAGGCATCAGCGAATCAGCTTCCCTGTCAGCAGCTTGTAGATGTCCAGCGAGAACACCGTCACGAAAATCATCAGCACAATCACCAGCCCTACGACTTGTACCCGCGCCATCGCTTCGGGGCTGAGCTTGCGACGGCGGATGGCTTCCACCGTGAAAATCATCAGATACCCGCCGTCCAGCACGGGAATCGGCAGCAGGTTGATGATGCCGAGCATCACGCTGAACTTGGCGGCGAAGTCGGCGACCTCCACGACGCCCAGCCGCGCCGTGGCGTTCGTCACGCTGGCGATGGAGATGATGCTGCCCACCTCGTGGATGTTGCCCTGCCCGAAAATCATGCGGCGCAGCCCGTCTACAATCCCGACGGTCATCCCGACGGTCATCAGCCCCGCGTGCGAGAGAACCTTTAGGAACGGCTCGCGCTTACGCTGCACATGCCACAGTACGCCGATTTGCCCAATCTTTTGGGGCTTGCCATCGATTTCCGCGTCCACCTCTTTGGGCGTAATGGCGACCACGAACGGCTTGCCGTCGCGCTGCAGGGTTAGCTGGAGGGGCTTGTTGGCGTTCGCGCGGATGATTTTGCCCGCCTCTTCCGCGCTTTTCACAGGCTCGCCATTAATCGCCAGCAGCACATCGCCCGTGCGAAGCCCAGCGGCTTGAGCAGGCGAGTCGGGCATCACCATGCGCACCTGCGGCGTTGGGTCATCCAACGAGGGCAGCCCTGCCGTCAGCCCAATCACCACGAACAGCAGGTAGCCGAACAGAATGCTCGCCACAGGTCCTGCCAGCACCGCGAGGAACCGCGCGTAAAGCGACTTGGACTGGAAACTGCCCTCGATATGCTCCTCGTCAGGCAGCATGCCGGGGATTTTGACGAACCCGCCGACGGGAAAGGCGCGGATGGTGTAGAGCGTGCCGTCGCGCCCGCGCCACAATCGCGCCAGAATCGGACCGATGCCGATGGCGAACTCCTCGACCTTCATCTTAAACCGCTTGGCGACCCACATATGCCCAAACTCGTGGGCAGCCACCAGCAGCGTGAAAATCCCCACCAAGTAGACAATCGTTAATACCGTCATGGTTATCCTCGACCTACAGGCGTCGCGGCGTGTCGCGCGCCCGCCCTTATATTATGGCACATTTCGGGCGGGGAATGGACGGTGGGGGAGTAAAAGTATAGGGCGCGACGCCCGCGCCCTAACGAGGATGCCTCAGCAGTAGCTAACACCCACTGCCGAAGTTGAACAGCACCTGTAGCAGGTCGGCGTCGTCGACTGTGCCGTCGCAGTTCACATCTACCCTGCCGAGAATCTCCCCCGTGCTGCCAAAGGCGAACAGTACCCCCAGCAGGTCGGCGTCATCGATGCAGCCGTTGGCGTCCACATCGCCACTGTGCCCGATACAGAGCGTATCCAACAAGTAAGCCTCCCGACGCCCTGTGGCGGCGTTGTAGCCCTGTCCCACAATAAAACGCCCGTCAGGGGTAATGTCGTTGGCAAGCTCCAGGTACGAGCCAGACGACAGCAGGCTGGCATAGACGGTGGTGAGGTCGATCATGCCCGCAGAGGGCGTCCATCGGAACGCACGGCGTTGACCAGAGGCGTTATGCGCCCAGCCGACCACAATCTGGTTGTTGGTGCAGGCGAGGGCTTGGCTTTCGTTGCCGCCCAGCGTGCCCAAGTCGCGTGGAGAGTAGTCCGAGCTATTCCATGTCCACAAGCAGGCGTGCCATCGTTCGGTGACCGCCGAGTGGGCGCGCCCCGCGATGACCAGTCCATTATCCGAGACGCCGTAAGCCTCGCCACAGCAGGCGGCGAGGGGGTACAGTCCTTGCATGCCGCCTGCCGATGTCCAGCGAAACGCCCATCGCTCGCCGAGATGGTTGAGCGACCATCCGACGATGACGCTGCCGTTGCGGGAGACGCCGAACGCGCGGCTTTCCGAACCGCCCAAAGTGCCCAGCGAGACCATGCCGCTACTGGAGGTCCAGCGGAAGGCTCGGATTGCGTTTCCGTAGTCAATACCCGTTCCGACAATTACGGAACCGTCTCCTGAGATAGCATCCGCACGATTGACGCCTGAACCCGGCAACTGTCCGATGTCGCGCATGCCGTTCTCGGGTCTCCACAGAAAGGCTCGCCAACTCCCCCCGTAAGGTACCTGATAAAACGCAACTCCCACGATTCTGTTCCCGTCGCCAGAGATACCGTTCGCTTCACTGGTGTGGTGTTGGGGGAGTGTGCCGAGGTTTTGCATCCCCCCTGAAGGCGTCCAGCGGAAGGCGAAGTTTTTGCCGTCCGCGCGTGTGAACCAGCCCGTAACCGCGCTACCGTCATCGGAGACGCCACGCGCGGTACTCATCGGGTGCCCTATCGTACCCAGCCAAGTGAGCGATTGGGCGTTTAGCGGGTTCGTTACGCTTAGCGTCCAGCCAAACACAAGCCAAGCCATCAGCCATAAGGCGCGCCGCACTCTGTGCGCATCTGTATACCGTGAAAGCCGAGTCCCTAAAGTCGTCTGTTTTTCTGGCATGATTGATCCTCCCGAACCCTAATGCGGGGCAAGTTAGCACCCGCTACCGAAGTTGAACAGCACCTGCAGCAGGTCGGCGTCGTCCACCACGCCGTCGCTGTTCAAGTCGCCTTTCAAATCAATACCCGTTTGCCCGAAACCAAATAGAGTTTCCAGCAGGTCCGCATCGTCTACGCAACAGTTCCCATCTACATCGCCTTCCACATAGCAATCGGGGTATTTGATGACGGTGTAGTTGCTTTGCGTTGTACCCACCACATAGACCGTTGGCACTCCCAGCTCGTATTCATACAGCCCGACGCCGATTCCTTCGCCCGTTCTGAGCTCATAGCGTCGAACCCACTGCTGGTTGCCATTTGTGTCATACTTCAGGGTAGCGATTTTGTTCGAACTTCGTCCTGTGACATAGACATCACCTGAGAGAAAACCCACTGCCAGTCCGTAGGCTCGGTCGTCTCCATGATGGTAGCGTCGAACCCATTGCAGGTTGCCGTTCGTGTCGTATTTTAGGGTGACATAGTCGTTACCCGTTTCAGCGCCTTGGCTGATTCCCGTGAGGTAGACATTCCTATTCACATCTAGTGCAAGCGCCTTGACATCGTCATGCCTGCCTCCATCATAGATGCGAACCCACTGACGAACTCCCGAACTGTTGAACTTGCTCACGAAAACATCTCGGGTATCGCTGCCAGCCGCCACCCCTGCAACATAGATATTGCCCTGTGTATCGATACCGATTGCAAACGCTTCACCCTGAAAACCACTTTCTGTGAATGCCCATAGTTCGTTACCACTCGAGCTGTACTTGATTAGGATAGAATAAAATCCATTTTTTCCTGCGACATAGACATCCCCTGTAAACCAATTAACCGTGACTGCATTGCCCCATCCATCTGCGGTGAGGCGTACCCATCGTAAATTGCCATTCGGATCGTAGCTGATTGTTCCGATATCCGAACCATTGGCAACCGAACCTGTTATATAAATATTACTGAGGGAGTCGGTAGCAATCGCACGAGCCTGATTGGATGGGAAAATGCGCTGTGTTCCTCGGTAAATTCTACCCCAAGCCGGATTGCCAAGATAGTTGTATTTGATAGTGCCATAGCCTGTGCCGGCAGTGTTGTTCACTTGGATATCCACGCTACCGGTAACAATCACATTTCCCCCTTGGTCTTCTGCAATCGCAAAGGGAGTGTCTTCGTGGGTGATGGTCTCCCCAAAAAAGTAGTGATGCCACACTTGATTGCCATCGGCATCATACTTAACCGTCAAATAATCATGACCAGTTCCCGAACGCCACGCCTTTCCTGTGATGTAAATGTCGCCGGAGCTACCTATCAGCATCGCATTTGCTTTGAACCCAAGCGAGGTATGACGCACCCAGAGGGGCTGTTGACACGAAACCGTGCTCGGCATCGTGCAACTTATCAAAGCGACGAAAACTGCCGTTATCATCCATCGTACTGTTCGCATGAGAATCGCCTCCTCATCCCCAGTATAATCTATCCAGTGGGTTTTTGGGTAGGTTGGAAGCGAAATTGCAAAATCGCTTGCCAGATGAGGCATAATTGAGGCGAGGGGCAGCAGTGGCGCAGACGATTGGTATGTGGCTGCAACAGGCGCGGCAACGGCGCGGGCTATCCCAATATGCACTCGCGCAGGGGGCGCATCTCTCGCCCAGCACGATTAACCGCTGGGAGCGCGGTCTCACGCGCCCCTCGATCTATGAGTTGGAGCAGGCGCTCCAAGCGTTAGGGGCGTCCTCGGACGAGCGGCTGGAGGCGTTGCGTTTGCTGGATGCGCCGCGCGCCCTAATCACCCTGCAGCAGATGACACGCCAGCAGCCGCATCCGTCGGGCGAACTGAACCCACCCCTGTTAGGGGACCTACTGGGCGCATTGAGGCGGCGGCAGGGCTGGAGCGTGGCACAGGTGGCTGCCGCGCTGCAAGTGTCGGAGCGTAGTGTGCGCGGATGGGAACGCTCGCAGGCGATTCCCTCAGATGAACACCTGCACATGCTCTGTTATGTGCTGAAAGCGACCCCCGATGAAGTTGGCTTCATCCTCACGCGCCCCCTCTGGCTGGAGCCGCCCCCCACCCAAGCGGTTCCAGAGGGAGCCTCCTCGCTGAAAGCGAGCATCGAGCAGATGCGCCAGCTGATCTGGCAAGGCACGACCGAGGGGATGGAGCTGCGTCTGCTTGCGTTGGAGGCGCGGGCATGGTGGCATGTGCGCCAGTGCCCGCGCCACGCCGAGTTGCTGCGCGAGGTCTACACGCTCTGCTGCCAGTGGTACACCCTGCACGGGCGCGTGCAGGACGCGGAGCAGTACGGCTATCGCGGGCTGCGCATGGTGCGCCAAGAGCATCAGTTCCCGCGCAGCGCTGCCTGGTTGATTATGGCAGTCGCAATCGGAAACGCGGAACCCAGCCGAAGCGAGACGCGCATGGTCGAATCGGCGCGTATCCTGCAAGACTGGCTCCCGCAGGTACATCAGTCAACGGAGCATGAGGCATGGTTTTATCGGGAGATGTCCGAGTTTTATTCGGCGGCGCATCGATACGACGAAGCCGAGCGAACTGCTGAGCTGGGGTTCCAGATTATTCAGCGGTCGGACAGCATGGCGGAACATCAGCACGCGCAGGTGTCCCGCGCGTTGGTGCTGTGTCGTGTGGGGCAGCCGCGCAAGGCAATGGAGACCTTGAAGCCCCCTGAAAACCCGCTCCCGCCAACGCAAGCCCATTACCTGACGGTGCTGTACGAGATTTGCTGCGCGCTGGGCGATACGGAGCAAGCCGTCTACGCGCTGACAGAGGCGGAACAGATTGCGCGTCAGCACGCGATTCAGCGGACGCTACAAGTGATTCAACGCTTGCAACAAGCAAGCAGGAGCGCTCACGAGGGGTGATTGTCGATGCAGAAGGGGAGCGTGCGATATGCCGCGCACGCTCCCGTTTCGTTGCGCTCTAACACCCGCTACCGAAGTTGAACAGCACGGTAAGCAGGTCGGCGTCGTCGACGATGCCGTCGCCGTTGGCGTCGGCGTCGGGGTCGCTTGTCCCGAACGCGAACAGCACTGCCAGCAGGTCGGCGTCATCCACACAGCCACTGCCGTCCACATCCCCTTGCAGAGGAACAACCAGTCGCACCGGAGCCGAGTGGCTGGAGACCACGCCGTCGGTGACGCGGTAGCGCATCGGATAGACGCCGTGCTGCGCGGGCGTGTAGGTCGCCTGATTGCCCGTCAGGTTCAGCGAGCCTGCCGCAGGGGTTTGCACGACTTGGTAAGATAGGTGGTTGGGGCTGGCGAGGTACTCGGCGTATCCGCCCAGAGTGAAGGTCCGTGCGCCCGCGGGCGCCAGCACGGCGTCGATAGGCGCGGTAGAGCCGAGCCAGCGGGCATTGTTATAGACGCCATGCGCACTGCTGGGCGAGGAGTCGAAGGCGGTCGACGCGCCGTTGCCCCACTCGTCCAGTCGCCAGTAGCCGATAAGCCCGCGTTCGTTGCCTTGCAGCACAGCGTGCATATCGCGCTGGATTTCGCGCTGGCTGCGGGCGCGGTTCCAGATGCGCACCTCGTCGATGAACCCGTGGAAGCCCTCGGGACCGCTGTTGCCAAAGCCAATCCCCAGCGTGAAGTTGCCGGGGGTGAAGGGCGTCATGCCCGTCTTCTGCGCCTCCAGCACGCCGTTGCGGTAGATGCGCATGTAGTTCCCACTCTGGCTCACCACGCAGGCGAAATGCTGCCAAGTGCCTATCAGATTCTCTGTAGGCGTGTACGACAGTCGCCCCTGAGTCGTCCAATTGCCGAAGTCGAACACCACGACGCCTTGCCAGGGGCTGTGTACGACGATGCGGTTGGTTGCGGAGCCGCCGTTGATGTCGATGGTACCGCATAAGCGCGGTTAGGCCACCGACACATTCCCGCCGACGACGATCCGCCCCCCGTTC
>JAIMAN010000079.1 GCA_023511915.1 Armatimonadota bacterium | reverse complement strand
GCTCTGGAGATATTTCTTCTGCTCAGGAGTTAAAGTGTCAACCTTAATGCCCATTGCCTTTAATTTAAGGCGAGCTATTTCTTTATCTATCTTTTCAGGAACGCTGTAAACAGTCTTTTGGAGCTTCTTTGCATTCTTCACCATATACTCAGCGCACAATGCCTGGTTTGCAAAGCTCATGTCCATAACTGCGGATGGATGGCCTTCAGCAGCAGCAAGATTGATAAGCCTTCCCTCGCCAAGAAGATAAATGCGTCTGCCGTTTTTGAGGGTATATTCTTCTACATAGTCCCTTATAACTCTCTTGGATTTTGCCATCTTTGAGAGGCTTTCTATATCTATCTCGACATTGAAATGGCCTGTGTTGGAAACTATTGCTCCATCCTTCATGACCGAAAAACACTCTTTTGAGATGACATTTATGTTTCCTGTTGCAGTGACGAATATGTCTCCGATCCTTGAAGCCTCCTTTATGGACATTACCTCATAGCCATCCATTGTTGCCTCAAGCGCCTTTAATGGGTCAACCTCCGTAATAATTACCCTTGCGCCGTGTCCTTTGGCCCTCATAGCAACTCCCCTTCCGCACCAGCCATAACCAGCTATAACGAATACAGAGCCTGCAATCAATCTATTTGTTGCCCTGATTATTCCGTCCATTGTGCTCTGGCCTGTGCCGTATCTGTTGTCGAAGAGATGTTTTGTATAGGCATCATTCACAGCAATTATTGGATACTGAAGGGCTCCGTCAGCAGCCATTGCCTTGAGCCTTATCACCCCGGTTGTTGTCTCTTCTGTGCCTCCGATAACATATTTAAGAAGATCCTTTTCTTCTTTGTGGAGTGTGGATACAACATCTGCCCCGTCATCCATAGTTATCTGAGGTTTAATGGACAGAGAGTCCTTGATATGCCTGTAATATGTCTTTGTGTCCTCGCCTTTTATTGCAAATACCGATATGCCCGAATTCTTCACAAGGGATGCTGCCACATCATCCTGTGTGCTTAATGGATTGGATGCGCAGAGCGCTATCTCGGCTCCGCCTGCCTTGAGCGTCTCCATAAGACTTGCAGTTTCTGTTGTAACATGAAGGCATGCGGTAACCCTGATACCCTTAAGGGGTTTCTCTTTCTTAAACCTTTCGGTAATGCTTTTTAAAACAGGCATCTCCTGCGCAGCCCACTCTATGCGCAGCTTGCCTTTGTTCTCCAGACCGAGGTCTTTTACATGATGTTTTACCATTTATCCTCCTATACGCCTGCCTCTTTCTTCAATGTTTCAGCCATATCTGTCTTTTCCCATGTGAATCCTTCCTCGTTCCTTCCAAAATGGCCGTAGGCCGCTGTCTTTTTATATATTGGTTTTCTAAGGTCGAGCTTTGTGATAATACCCTTTGGCGTCATATCAAAGTTTTTCACTATGAGTTTCGATATTTCTGAATCGGCTATTTTGCCTGTACCAAATGTGTCCACAAAAACAGATACAGGCTCAGGCACACCAATGGCATATGCAAGCTGTATTTCGCATCTCGATGCTATACCTGCTGCTACAATGTTTTTGGCAATATACCTTGCCATGTATGATGCTGATCTGTCGACCTTCGAAGGGTCTTTGCCCGAAAAGCATCCGCCGCCGTGGCTTCCGAAGCCGCCGTAGGTGTCCACAATGATTTTGCGCCCCGTGACGCCCGTGTCCGCCTGCGGACCGCCAATCACGAACACGCCCGTCGGGTTCACATAGTAGTGCTTCGCGTTGATGTCCACGCGGTCAGCGAATCGCGCCAGCACGGGCTGCACCACATGCTCCAGCACCCGCTCGCGCACCTGCGCCTGCGTGAGTTCGGGGTCGTGCTGCGCGGAGATGACCACCGTGTCGATGGCTTTCGGGATGCCGTTCTCGTACAGCACGGTGACTTGCGACTTGCCGTCGGGGCGGAAGCCCAAGTCGGGGTTCGCGCGGCGCACCTCGCTGAGTTGGCGCGTTAAGGCGTGCGCAATCGTGATGGGCAACGGCATCAGTTCGGGCGTCTCGTTGCACGCGAAGCCGAACATCATGCCCTGATCGCCCGCGCCGCCCGTGTCCACGCCCTGCCCGATGTTCGGCGACTGCTCCTGAATCGCGACCATCACGCCGCAGGTGTCGCCCTCGAAGCCGTACTCCGTGCGCGTGTAGCCTACCTCGTTGATGGTGCGCCGCACCACATCGGGAATCTCCACATAGGCGTGCGTCGTAATCTCGCCCGCAACGACCGCCAGCCCGCGCGTCAGCAGCGTCTCCACCGCCACACGCGACTGCGCGTCCTGCCGCAAGCACTCATCCAAAATCGCGTCGCTAATCTGATCGGCTAACTTGTCTGGGTGACCCTCGGTCACGCTCTCCGAAGTGAACGGTTGCAGCATCTAATTGCCTCCTCTTGTCCGACTGCGGGAGAGTATACCTGAAGCGTCTCAAGGCGCGTGTGGGGTATACAATTGCAAGGGGTACAGACGATGACCTATCCACAAGACGGTTCGCTAAGCGCGGACGAGAAACTCTGGGGGATGCTGGCGCACCTGCTGACGCTGCTCGGCTACATCGTGACGCTGGGGCAATACATCGCACCGCTGGTGATTTACCTCGTCTACAAAGACCGCTCGCGGTTCGTGGCGTTCCATGCGCTGCAGGCGCTCTTTTTCCAACTGCTGGCGCTGGCGGTCAGCGTTGCGCTGGTGCTGTTCTCTGTCATTACACTGGGGCTGGGCGCGCTGCTTGCCGTACCGCTGGCGATTGCGCTGGCGATTGCCGTGCTGGTCTACACGATTATCGCCGCCATCCAAGCCAATAACGGCATCTGGTACGAACTGCCGATTGTTGGACGCTGGGCGCGCAACACGCTGCAGATATGATCGACGCCGTCGCCTTCGAGCAGCCTGAACGCGCCGCACGGCTGTGGGCGCACTGGCGCGGGGACGGACTGCAGGCGGAGCTGTTCGACCGCTTCGCGCCGACGCTCGCTGAAGCCCTGCAGCGCGCGCCCGACCCCGACCGCCTGCTGGTCAACTGCGACCGCTGGCTCGAATCGCTGGGCGCGACGCTGACCTACTACCGCCTGTTCGCCGACGCGCCCCACGCGCTCAAGCCCGTGCTTGCCGTGCTGGGCGCGTCGGACTACATGGCGGACACGCTGCTGCAAAACCCCGAACTCAGCGAGATTCTGCTCGATGCCCGCCTGCTGACGCGCCCGCGCACCCGCGCCGATATGCGCCGCGACCTCAGCCGCCTGCTGCGCGCCTGCACCTCGTACTGGATGCAACTTGACCGCCTGCGCGCCTTCAAGCAGCAGGAGTACCTGCGCATCACCGCGCTTGACCTGCTGGGCAAGGCGACGCTGACCGAGACGATGCGCGCGCTGTCCGACCTCGCCGATGTGTGCGCCGACGCCGCGCTGGAAGCCTGCCATCGCGAACTCGCCACGCAGCAGGGCGTCGCGGGCGAACACGGCTTCTGCATCCTCGCGATGGGCAAGTGGGGCGGGCGCGAACTCAACTACAGTTCCGACATTGACCCCATCTTCCTGTATCGCGACGCGCCGCGCCTCGTGGGCGCGAAAGACCCGACGCAGTACCTGCTGAAACTCGCCGAGATGGTGGTCAAGGCGCTGTCCGAGCCGATGCGCCGCGGGATTGTGTTCCGCGTAGATATGCGCTTGCGTCCCGAAGGGCGGGTGGGCGCGCTGGCGCGAAGCGTGTCGTCTGCCCTGCACTACTACGAAACTTGGGCGGAGCCGTGGGAGCGTCAGGCGATGCTCAAAGCGCGCCCGTGCGCGGGCGACCTGCAGGTCGGCGAGCAGTTTCTGGAGCGACTGCAGCCGTGGCTGTACCGCCCGTCGCTGAGCGAGACCGACTTTGCCGAGATTGTGCGCCTGCGCGAGCGTGCCGAAGCGCAAGCACGCGCCCGCAACGCCTACGAAACCGACCTCAAAAACGGCTGGGGCGGCATCCGCGATATCGAGTTCTCGGTGCAGGCGTTGCAGTTGATGCTTGGGGGTCGGCTGCCGCGCCTGCGCACGCCCGCGACGCTGGACGCCCTGCAACGCCTCAAGCACGCCCGCATCCTCGCCCCCGACGAAGCCCGCGCCCTGCAAGACGCCTACATCTTCCTGCGCACCGCCGAACACTGCCTGCAACTGCAGTTCGGACACCAGACGCACCTGCTGCCGACCGACCCCAAAGCACGCGCCCGCCTTGCCAAACTGATGGGCTTTGCTGACCCCGACGCCTTCGAGCAGACACTGGCGCATCATCGCACCGTCGCCCGCGCCTTTCGAGAACGGGTGCTGCGCATGCCAACATCGAGCGCGGGGAGTTCCCCTTGCGAGAGTATGCCTGCCCCCTCCCCTACCCTCCCCGCCCGCGGGGAGGGAGTCGCGGCTCCTCCCCCGTTCACGGGGGGGGTTGGGAGGGGGGTGGGATCCCCTGTCCGCTTGACGCCTGCCCTGCCCCTCCTCGGCACCGACGAAGGCGCCGTGGTCTGGGAGAGCGTACTGCAGTCGCTGGGTTTTGGGGAGCCTGCGCGGGCGTACCGTGCGCTGAGTGCGAGCCTCGCCGACGCGCCCCCCGATGAGCGACGCGCGTTCGAGGCGATTCTGCCTGCCCTGCTGACCGCCTGCGCCCGCACGCCCGACCCCGACCGCGCCCTGACGGGACTTGGACGCCTCGCCGACGCCTTCCCCAGCCGCGCGGGGCTGTACCTCGCCTTCGCCGAATCGCCCGAAGTGCTGCACCGACTGGCGGAGTTGGCGCAGTCGCCCGCCCTGCTGAACCGCCTGCTGGCGCACTTGGAACTGCTGGAGATGCTGTTCGGCGAGGAGATTGTCGCCCGCGGCGCAAAGAGCCTGCAGGAGCATCACGACGCGCTTGCCCAGCGGCTGGAGCGGTGTCGGAGCGCGAGCGCACGCTTGGCGAGCCTATCGGCGTACACGCGGCGCGAGTGGCTGCGCATCGGCGCACGCGACCTCTGGAGCGAGACGACCCCGCTGCAGACCGCACGCGACCTTTCGGCACTTGCCCGCGCCGTGCTGCCCGCCCTGTGGGAGCAGGTCGCGCCCGATCAGACGCTTTGGTTGATTGGCTTCGGCAGCCTCGGCGCGGGCGAACTCGGCTACCAGAGCGACTGGGACCTCGCCTTCGCCTGCCCCGACGACGCTGACCTGCCGACGCTGGAACGGCACGCACAGGCGTTTCTGGCGCACTGCCAGCGGCTGACCGAGCAGGGAGTCTTCCCGCCTGTGGACACCCAGTTGCGCCCTGAGGGCAAGGCGGGCGCGCTGGTGCGCACTGTGTCGGGCTGGCGAGCGTACTATGCGCAAGCCGCCGCGCCGTGGGAGCGACTGGCGGCGATTCGGGCGGATGTGCTGAACGCCGACGCCGACGCGCCCATCGTCGCTGTGCTGAATGAGTATCGCTTCGGCGACGCGCCCACCCCTGACGAGCGCGACGAGATGCGCCGACTCATCCTGCGTGCGCTGACCGAGCGCGTGCCCAGCAGTGCGCTACACACCCACCTGAAACTCGGCTACGCGGGGCAGAACGCGATTGAGTTCCTGACGCACTGGCTGGTCGCGCAGCACGCCACACCCGACGACCACCCGCCCAGCACGAGTACGCTGTCGCAGTTGGAGTGGCTGTGGCGGCGGGGCGTGCTGGACGCGGCGGACTACGACGCACTGCGCGAGGCGTGGCAGGTGCTGTATCAGGTGCGCAACCGGCTGGCGCTGCTGTTTGACCCCGCGCCTGAGGTGTTGCCCGACGATTCGCGCCTTGCGTTGCTTGCCCGCAGCCTGAACTACGACTCGCCCGACGCCCTGCGCCGCGTGCTGACCGAGCATCAACGCGCGGTAGAGGCGATTACGCGGCGGTGGTGGGGGCATTCGTAGCCAACCCTTTTGGAGTGCTGAAGCGCAGCTTCAGCATCAGGCGGAAGCTCCGCTTCCGCACTCCACATCCCCCTCGCCCGCTTGCGGGAGAGGGAGCCGCGCGCCAACCCTTTTGGAGTGCTGAAGCGCAGCTTCAGCATCAGGCGGAAGCTCCGCTTCCGCACTCCACATCCCCCCTCGCCCGCTTGCGGGAGAGGGGCTGGGGGTGAGGGCTATAATACTACACCCCCGCCAACTCCTCTTCCAACTCCGCCAAGTCCATGAAGTAGCGCGGGGCGTCGCCCTTGAGTTTGCCCGCCAACAGTTTCTGCAGCGACAGGCGTAGGTCGCTCGGCTTGATCTCCCGCAGCACGACCTCGAAAAAGCCCATCACGATGAGCGCTTCGGCGGCGGCGGGGTCAATTCCGCGCGAACGCAGGTAGAACACCTCATCGGGCTGGATGGGACCGATGGTTGCGCCGTGCGTGCAGCGCACCTCGTTCGCGCCGATCTCCAAGTTCGGGATGCTGTACGCCTGCGCCGCGTCGCTCAGCAGCAGGTTGCGGTTCGCTTGGTAGGCGTCTGTGTGCTGCGCCTTCGGATGCACCCGTATCATGCCCGAAAAGACCGACACCGCCTCGTCGTACAGCGCGCCCTTATACAGCAGGTCGCTCATGGTGTTGCCGACGCGGTGATCCTGCAGCGTGCGGAAGTCCAGATGCTGTGTGCCGTCGCCGAAGAACAGCCCCAGCGGGCGCGCCTCCGCGCCAGGCTCGGTCATCAGGTGCTGCAGCACAGTGCGTCCCAGCCGCGCGCCCAGCCCGACATTTAGCGACTGCACGCGGCTGTCCCGACGCTGCTCGTAGTCGACGCTGCTGATGAACAGGCTCTCGCGCCCCATGCGCTGCACAAGCGCGTGGCGCAGGTCGCTGTTAGGCTTATTGAACACCTCCACTGCGCCCAGCACGAACATCGGCGCGCCTTCAGGCGAGAAAAATGACTGCACGATGTTCGCCCCGCTGCCCTGCTCGCAGACAATCATCGTGTGTGGGCAGTGCAGCCCTGGCGCCTCGAACCAGTGGATAATCTCGATTACGCCCTCCACCTGCACATTCGCGGGCAGGTAGACATACAGCCCGCTGTCCCACGCGGCGGCGTGCAGCAGGGTGAGTTTGTCTCCGGGGATGGGCGCGAGTCGTCCCAAGTCCGCTTCCATCTGCTCGGGGTTGCTGATTAGCACTTCGTAGAGGTCGCGCACCTGCACGCCCTGCGCCCGCAGGTCGTCGGGAATGTGCGCCTCGAAGCCGAACCCCGCGCGGTGGTAGACCCGTATCGTGGGGTTCTCGGTCAGAAACGCGGGCAGTTGTGCTGGGGGATTGCCGACGGGCGCGTCGCCCCAGCCGACCGCCGCGTAGTCTTCCAAGTGGAGCGTCGTGATGTCGGTATAGCGCCAATCTTCCTGCTTGGGGCTGGGCAGGGGCAGGCTCGAAAACCGCTCCCACGCCTCCAACCGTCGCTGGATATGCCATTCTGGCTCGCCGCGCTGACGCGCGACCTGCTCAATTCGCTCTCGACTCAAACCCTGCGGGACATCCTTGAGAACCTCGTGTGTCATTCGCCAGCCTCCTGATATTTAGCGTGGCTAAATTATGGCACATCGGACGCCCCTGTGTCAAGCCGTGTCGGTAAATGCGCCTCGCAAGCTCAAAAACGCTCAAAAGCCTGATAGAGGGCGCGTCCAGCGGCGTCCCGCTGCCAAGTGCGCGGCGACTTCGAGCAGGAAAACCTACCTGTGCGTCGAACCTGCCTGCTATGTTCAGGCGAGTTCTATCCTTCGGAGTAGCGTTCCTTCTTGGTATAAGCGTCTTTGCGTTTAGCGACTCGACAGGCGTCAGTGCGGAGTTGTTCAAGAGTCTGCGCCCGCGCAACATCGGACCCGCGAACATGGGCGGGCGCGTCACGGACATCGAGGGCATCCCCGGCAACCCCAGCACGGTCTATGTCGCGACGGGCACAGGCGGGCTGTGGAAGACCACCAACTGGGGCATCCGCTGGACGCCGCTGTTCGACGAGCAGGAGACCACCTCCATCGGCGATATTGCCCTTGACCCGCAGAACCCCGACATCATCTGGGTCGGCACAGGCGAGGCGAACACGCGCAACAGCATCTCCATCGGCTGCGGGATCTACAAGTCCACCGACGGCGGCAAGACTTGGCAGTATCTGGGGCTGCGCGAGACGCGACAGATTAGCCGCATTATCGTCCACCCGCGCGACCCGAATACCGTGTGGGTCGCCGCGATTGGCTCGCTGTTCGGTTCCAACCCCGAACGCGGGGTGTTTATGACCACCGACGGCGGCAAGACTTGGGAGAAGGTGCTGTATATCGACGAGCAGCACGGCGCGTCCGACCTCGATATCGACCCCGTGAACCCGAACATTTTGTACGCGGGGATGTGGCGGTTCGAGCGCAAGCCGTGGACGCACACCAGCGGCAGCGAGCAGGGTGGCGTGTTCAAGTCCACTGACGGCGGACGCACCTGGCGCAAACTCACCAACGGGCTGCCCAAACTGATGGGGCGCATCGGCGTCAAGGTCGCCCCCAGCAACCCGAACATCGTCTATGTGATTGCCGAGTCGAACGACGGCACGCTGTTCCGTTCCACCGATCGCGGCGAGACCTTCCAGCGCATCTCCAGCGAGACCAGCATCGTCTCGCGCGGGTTCTACTACACTGACCTGCGCGTGTGCCCCAGCGACCCGAACCGCCTCTACTTCCTGGCGACGCAGCTGCGCGCCTCCATCGACGGCGGGCGCACCTCCTACCAGATGGCGTCCACCGTGCATGTGGATCACCACGCGCTGTGGATTGACCCCACGAACCCGAATGTGCTGTGGAACGGCAACGACGGCGGGCTTGCCTTCTCGCTCAATCGCGGCGAAGACTGGGATGTGGTCGCCAACATCCCGCTGGCGCAGTTCTACCAGATTCACTGTAGCGCGCAGGCGCCCTTCTATCAGGTCGCAGGCGGGCTGCAGGACAACGGCAGCTGGATGGGCTGGGCGCGCAACAAGGAGGGCGGCATCGTCAACGAACACTGGCGCATGGTCAGCTTCGGCGACGGATTCTACTGCCTCATTCACCCGCGCGACCCGAACATGGTGATTAGCGAGTCGCAGGGGGGCAACATCCTGCGCACGAACTTGGCGACGGGCGTTCAGGAGAACATCAGCCCGCAGGCGCGCCGTAGCGACGGCGGTCCCGCCAGCGAACTCAAGTACCGCTTCAACTGGAACACGCCGATTATCCCCTCGCCCCACGACCCCGACACCGTGTATGTCGGCGGGAATGTGGTCTTCAAGTCCACCGACTTCGGAACCACCTGGTCGGTGATTAGCCCCGACCTGACCACCAACGACCCCGAAAAGCAGAAAGACGCGGGCGGTCCCGTGTGGGTGGAGAACACCACCGCCGAGTACCACTGCACGATTATCAGCCTTGCAGAGTCGCCCGTACAGAAGGGGCGGCTGTGGGTCGGCACGGACGACGGACGCCTGTGGACAAGCCCCGACGACGGCAAAACTTGGATTGAACTGACGCAGAATGTGCCGAACTTGCCGCCGAACTCGCCCGTGTCGCATGTGGAACCCTCCCGCGCGGACGCCAACACCGCCTATGTCGCCTTCGACCGCCACCTGCTGAACGACTTCAAGCCCTACCTCTACAAGACGACCGACGGCGGCAAGAGTTGGCAGCCGCTGACCAACGGGCTGCCCGACGAGGCGTATGTGTTCGTGGTGCGCGAAGACCCGCGCAACCTGAACCTGCTGTACGCGGGTACGGAGCGCGGGCTGTTCGTCTCGTTCGACGGCGGGCAGAACTGGCAGCGCATGCCGAACCTGCCGCCTGTGCCTGTCCACGATATTATGGTGCAGGACTTGATGAACGACCTCGTGATTGGCACGCACGGGCGCAGTGTCTATGTGCTGGACGACATCACCCCGCTGCAGGAGGTCTCGCCTGCGGTGCTGGAGAAGCCCGCGCATCTGTTCAGCCCCCCTGTGGCGTGGCGGCACTCCAGTCGCATGACGCGCTACGGGCGCGGCGACCGCCCGATTGTCGCGCCGAACCCGCCCTATGGCGCGATGATTACGTTCTACCTCAAGGAGAAGCCCAGGCAGGGGCGCGTGCGCATCCAAATCCTCGACTCGCAGGGCAACCTGCTGCGCGAACTGACGCGCGTGCCGCAGGAGCCAGGCATCCATCGCGTTGTGTGGGATCTGCGCATGCGCGGCGAAGCCGTCGAAACCGACGACGAGAGCCAGACGCCCCCGCCCAACACGGGACCGCTGGGACCGCAGGTGCTGCCTGGTACCTACCGCGTGAAACTCATCGCGGGTGAGTTCGAGATGGAGCAGCCGCTGACCGTGAAGGTGGAGCCTGCGCTGGAGCCGTACCTGACGGGCATCAAGGCAGGACACCAGTTCGCGCTGGAGACGCTGGGCATGATTCGGCAACTCAACCGCGCGATGCAGGTGCTGACCAGCGTCGAGGCGCAACTGACGAACCTGCGCCAAGTCGCCCGCCAGCAGAACTACAAGCTGCCCGACGAGCTGGACAAGGCGATTGGTGACCACCTCAAGCAAATCGGCGAGCTGAAGGCGAAGGTGGACAACCCGAACACAGGGCTGGCGTATGCCCGCAGCGCGCGCCTGCGCGGTAGGCTGAACAGCGTCTACGGGCAGATGAGCAGCAACACGGGTCCGACCCTCGCGCAGGTCGCCTACTTCAACGAGGTCAAGGCGGAGTTCGAAGAGGTACACAGCGCGATTCGCGCCTACCTCACGCAGACCGCCCCACAGCTGAGCGAGCAACTGAAAACCAGCGGGCTGCCCGCGCTGCTGATCGGGGAGCTGTGATACCAATCGTGTAGCCAGCGTTTATGATTGCCCCCCCCCGCTTGGTTTCCCCCGCTTCTGAAAGGAACCGAGCGGAGGGGGTTCACATTCGCCCGTGTTTTTGTTAGGTTTGGTGTGGCGATTGGTATAATGAGTGTCTTTGCAGTGAGATTTAAACATAGCCCCCACCCCAACCCTCCCCGCGGGCGGGGAGGGAGCCGCGGCGTCTC
>JAIMAN010000078.1 GCA_023511915.1 Armatimonadota bacterium | reverse complement strand
TGGCGGCAGAGATGCGCTGCTTGGCAACGCCGTGAGCAGGCACGCCCGCAAAAAACCTACCCCTTTAAGGAGGGGGATACAGGGGGTGAGGGCAAGTTAACCCTTCACCTGCTCTGCCAAGCGTTGCGCTTCGTTCACATCGACCAGCACGCCTGGTCCCATCGTGCTGGAGAGGGTGATTTTCTGCAGGTAGCGCCCTTTGGAGGTCGCGGGCTTCGCCTTCAGCAGGGCGTTCAGCGCGACCAGCATGTTCTCCAGCAGTTGCTCCTCGCTGAAGGAGGCGCGTCCGATGGGCATATGCACGATGCCTGCCTTGTCGACGCGATACTCCACGCGCGAGGCTTGCTTGATCTCCTGCACCACTTTGGCGGGGTTGGGCGAGACCGTGCCCGACTTGGGGTTGGGCATGCGCGCCTTCAGCACGCCACCGATACGGCTAATGATGGGCATCATGTCTTGCCCCGCGACGATGAGGTCGAAGTTTTTCCAGCCCTTCCAGCCTTTTTGCACCTGTTCGACGATGTCCTCTGCGCCGACCATATCCGCGCCCGCTTCGCGTGCGGCGTCCGCCTGCTCGCCTTTCGCGAACACGAGGACCTTCTGCTTTTTGCCCGTGCCGTGCGGCAGGTTCACCACGCCGCGCACCATCTGGTCGCTCTTGCGCGGGTCGACGCCCAAGTTCACCGCCATATCGACCGCCTCATCGAACTTAGCAGTGGCGGTCTGCTTCACCTTGCGAATCGCCTCAATCGGCGAGTAGGTCTGCTGTCCGTTGCCGAGCGCCTGCACGGCTTGCTGATAGCGCGTGCTGTGGCGCTGTTTCTTCTTGAGTGTGCGTCCTCTCATGGTTGCCTCCTGTGGTCGTAGCGGAGCGGTTGCCCCTGCCACTGGGTTGTGTTAGTCGACGATTTCGACGCCCATCGAGCGCGCGGTGCCCGCGATGATGCGCATCGCCGCCTCCACATCGTTGGCGTTCAGGTCGGGCATCTTGCGCTCGGCGATTTCGCGCAGTTGCTGGCGCGTGATTTTGCCGACCTTGTTGCGCAAGGGGTTCGCCGAGCCTGACTGGATGCCCGCCGCCTGCCGTATCAAGTCCGACGCCAGCGGCTGCTTCACGATGAAGGTGAAGGTGCGGTCTTTGTAGACCGTGATCTCCACAGGCAGCGTGGAGCCTTTCAGGCTGGCGGTGCGCTCGTTGAACGCCTTCACAAACTCCATAATGTTGACCCCTGCCTGACCGAGCGCGGGCCCCACGGGGGGCGCGGGCGTCGCCGCGCCTGCAGGCAGGTTCAACTTCACCACATTGATTACCTCTTTCGCCATAGATACGCCTCCTAAGTGATTTTCTCCACCTGGTCGACTTCCAGTTCCACAGGCGTCTCGCGCCCGAAGATGTTAATCAGAATCTTGACCTTGCTGCGTTCGGCGTCGACGCTTTCGACCTTGCCGTTGAAGTCGGCGAACGCGCCTTCGATTACGCGCACGGTGTCGCCGGGCGAGAACGCGATGCGCGGGCGCTCCTTGCTCTCCAGAATGGAGCGCTTGATCTCGTCCACCTCTTCGGGCGAGAGGGGCACGGGTTTGCCGCCCGATTCGACGAAGCCCGTGACGCCCGGCGTCGTGCGCACCAGCGTCCAAGTCTCGTCGTCCAGAATCATCTCCACCAGCACATAGCCGGGGAAGACCCGTCGCGTGATGGTCTGTTTTTTGCCGCCTTTGGTGCGCACCTCCTGCTCGGTCGGAATCAGCACCTGAAAGATGCGGTCGGTGAGTCCCTTCGCCTCTGCGCGCTTTTCGATGGCGAACTTCACCTTGCTCTCGTGTCCGACCAGCGTGCGCACCACATACCATGCTGTCCGCGCCATGCCTATCATGTCCGACTCCCTCAGCGTCACAGGCTATCCACCCACGCTTCAATGCGTTGCGTCGCATAGGTCAGCACAGTGTCCCACACGGCGAACCAGATGGCGACCGCCAGCACGAAACCGATGACCACCAGCATCATCTGCGTCGTCTCTTCGGGCGTGGGCTTGGTGACACGGCGCAACTCTGCCACGATGTCGTGGAACCAGTTGCGCAGCCGCGCGACCAGACCAGGGCGTTCCGTTTGCGTTTTCGTCGATGCCATCGCTTATTGCCTCTCCGTCAGCGTCGGGGGTTAAGTATACCCCACTACGCGCCGAATTTCTCCTGCACGCCCATCAGTTGGGTCAGGATGGGCACGAGGTCGCCCCCGCGCAGGCGTCCGAGTGCGCCGCGCGCGCAGGCGTACTCGTGGAAGCGCAGCACCTCGTCGCCGCGCAAATCGGGTCCGTGCAGCAGCACAGGCACAGGGTCGCCCGAATGGTCGCCCACCGAGCATGGCGTCGAGTGGTCGCCCGTGAAGACCAGATAAAACGGCTCGCGATAGCCCTCCAGCAGCCGCGCGACCAAACCGTCAATCTGCTCGATGGCTTGCGCTTTCAGGTGCGGGTTGCGGTCGTGCCCGCATAGGTCGGGCGACTTCACATTGCACAGCACGAAGTCGTACCGTTGCAGGGCGCGAGCGAGCGTGTCGGCGATACTGGCATAGTCGGTGTCGACGCCGCCCGTTGCGCCTGGCGCGTCGAGCGTGTCCATGCCCACGAACCGCGCGATGCCGCGGATTAGCCCCGTCTCCACCACCGCGACGGCGGTCATGCCGTGTTTTTGGGGGAACGGCTCCAAGTGGGGCGCGACGCCCGCCCCGCGCGGCAGGATGATGTTCGCGGGGGGCAGCCCTTGCTCCCGCCGCGCACGGTTCACAGGGTGGTCATTCAGCCGCTCATAGCTCAGGCGCACGAAGGCGTTCACCACCTGCGCCGTGCGCACAGCGGCGGGGTCGTCGGAGTCTAACGGGCGCGCTGCGTGAATCGGCTTGCCCTCCGCGTGCGGGTCAACATCGGTGATGCGATGGCTCAGCCCCTCGCCGCGCAGCACCAGCGCGCCCCGATGCGCCACCGACTCCTTGAAAAAGCACTGCACGCCGTCGATGACGACGCCGTTCACGGCTTCTGCCAGTTCGCGCGTGCCGTCGGTGATGCGCCCTGCGCGACGGTCAATCACGCGCATCTCGGCGTCCACCGTACTGAAGTTGCACCGCAGCGCGACATCGCCCCCGCGCACCTCCATGCCAATCCCCAGCGCCTCAAACGGTCCGCGCCCCTGATACACCCGATACGGGTCGTAGCCCAGAATCGCCAAGTGCGCCGTGTCGGAGCCTGCGCGAATGCCCGGCGCAATCGGATCCATCAGCCCGCACTCGCCCTCGCGCGCCAGCCGATCCAGCGTCGGCGTCGCCGCGTACTCCAGCGGCGTCTTGCGGCCCATCTCAGGCACAGGACGGTCGCCCAGACCGTCCGCAATCAACAGCAGTCCCTTGTATAACGCACGCGCCATAGCACTCGCAAGTATACCTACAGCCCCAGCAGCAACCGCACCAGAAACTCACGCGCAGGCAACAGAATAAAGCGCAACGGGTTCGGCAAGCCAATCAGCGGCAATATCAGGATTGAACCGAACAGAATAATCGGTCCGTACACCATCTGGAAGTTCCAGTAGCGACGGTCGTAGATGTCGGGCAGTGCGCCCGACAGCACCTTCGAGCCGTCCAGTGGGTGGAGCGGAATCATGTTGAAGATTGCCAGCCCGATGTTCGCCAGCACCATCGAGAGCATGAAGTCAACAAACACACTGTCGGGCAGCCGTTCGCCCGACGCCAGCATCAGGCGCAGGGGAATGGCGAAAATCACCGCCAGAATGATGTTCGATAGCGGTCCCCAGAAGGCGCACATCACCCAGTCGCGGCGCGGGCTGCGAAAATAGCCCGGATTGACAGGCACGGGCTTGCCCCAGCCGATGCCGTAGCCCGAAAACGCCATGAAGATAATCAGAATCGTGCCCAGCGGGTCTAAGTGCGCCAGCGGGTTCAGCGTCACGCGCCCTTGACTGCGCGGCGTCGGGTCGCCCGCCCAGTCGGCGTATTTGGCGTGCGCGTACTCATGCACCGACAGGCTGAGCAGGATCGCCAGGATCCAGATGACCGCGCTGATAAGCGTCTCCAAGTCGAACATCGGGCGGGAGTATACCCTGCGAGGTATACTTACCGCGTCTATGACCTTTCAGGAGTTGCTGTTTCGGCTGGAGCAGTTTTGGGCGGACTACGGGTGCTTGATTGTGCAGCCGTATGATGTGGAGGTGGGCGCGGGCACGATGGCGCCTGCGACCACGCTGCGCGCGCTGGGACCCGAGCCGTGGTATGTGGCGTATGTGCAGCCCAGTCGCCGCCCCGCCGACGGACGCTACGCCCGCAACCCGATGCGCCTGCAACACTACTACCAGTACCAGGTCATCCTCAAGCCCTCGCCCGACGATGTGGTCGATGTCTACTTGGAGAGCCTGCGCGCGATTGGAATCGACCCCAGCGCACACGACATCCGCTTCGTGGAGGACGACTGGGAAGCCCCCACGCTCGGCGCGTCGGGCGTCGGCTGGGAGGTGTGGCTCAACGGCGCGGAAATCACCCAGTTCACCTACTTCCAGCAGGTCGGCGGCATCGAGTGCGACCCCGTGTGCGCCGAAATCACCTACGGTCCCGAACGGCTCGCCATGCTGCTCAGCAAGAAAAACAGCGTCTGGGAACTGGAGTGGAGCCGCGGCGTCTCCTACGCCGATGTGGACTACCAAGCCGAACTGGAGCATAACTACTACAACTTCGAACACGCCGACACCGAGATGCTGTTCAAACTGTTCGAGATGTACGAGGCGGAGAGCGCGCGGATTGCCGAGTTGGGCTATGTGCATCCCGCGTTTGACCTCGCGCTGAAGTGTTCGCACATCTTCAACCTGCTCGATGCGCGGGGCAGTATCTCAGTTACGGAGCGGGCGAGTTATATTCAGCGCATCCGTGCCCTCTCGCGGGCGTGCTGCCTCAAGCACCTCGAAAAGCGCGAGGCGGAGGGTTTCCCGCTGCTGCAGAAGGAGTGGCGTATTGGGCTGAAGGGGAAGTAGGCGTCTCCCGAATCGATGTATAATCCCCCTGTGAACGGAGAGACGCTCATGCGACGCATCGGATTCTGTCTTTGCAGCGCGCTGCTGACGCTCGCGCTCGCCCATACGCAGGGCTACTCGCTACGCTTCTACGGCAACGGCGTCGGCGACATCGACCGCATCAAGATTCGCATCGACGACCCGACGAACAACCTGCCCGGTCCGCCCGCCGACATCGGCGCGACCGACTTCACGATTGAGTTCTGGGTCAAGGGGACGCTCGCCGACAACCCGTCTAGCCCCGTGAACTGCGGCGCGAATGAAGACTGGATTTACGGCAACATCGTGATTGACCGCGACCGCTTCAGCCAAGACCGCAAGTTCGGGATTTCGATTGCGGGCGGGCGAGTCGTCTTTGGCGTCACAGGCGACGGCACAGGCGCGTTTACGATTTGCGGGACTACGAATGTGCTGGACGGCGCGTGGCATCATATCGCCGTGCAACGCCGCCGCTCGGACGGCTACATGTGGCTCTATGTGGACGGCAGGCTGGAGGCGCAGGGCGACGGCCCCAACGGCGACATCTCCTACCCCGACAACGGCATACCGTGCGGTTGGTGCTGCAACGACAGCTCCTGCAACTTCAGCGACCCGTTTCTGGTGTTCGGCGCGGAGAAGCACGACTACGACCGCAACGCCTACCCGTCGTTCAGCGGCTACTTGGACGAAGTGCGCCTCTCCACCGTGTTGCGCTACAGCGGCGCCTTCACGCCGCCCAGTCAGCCGTTTGCGCCCGACACGCAGACCGCCGCGCTGTACCATTTCGACGAGGGCAGCGGGACGCAGATTCTGGACAGCTCAGGCGCGGCGGGCGGTTCCAGCCACGGCGAGTTGCGCTATGGGGGCGATCCTGCGGGTCCTGTGTGGACGACCGACACGCCGTTCCGACGCCCTGGCGATGTGGACGGCAACGGTTGCGTCGACGACGCCGACCTGCTGCAGGTGTTGTTCGCCTTCGGCGCGACGGGGAGCAATCCCGCCGATGTGAACGGCGACCGCCTCGTGGACGACGCCGACCTGCTGATTGTGTTGTTCAACTTCGGCGCAGGGTGCTGAGCGTCGGGACGCGCCCGACGCTCACCTGCTTGCCGTCGCAGGCTCGGCGGCAATCGCGGCGACCGCGCGCTCCAACAGCAGCGGCTTGTAGTACGGGTTGCGCCACACGAGTTTCAGTGCGCAGTTGAGCGACTCCTCGTCGCCCTCAAGGTAGTCTACCACGCCGTACTCCGCCATGAAGTTCATCCCTTCGTAGAACACCTGGTACGGGTCGTGGAGCGTGTTCACATAGATGTCCAGCAAGCGACGCTTGGTCGCCCGATCGAGCGATTCGGGCGCGTAGCCCTGTGCTTCGACCCATTTGCGGAATCGGGGCAGCCTGCCGAAGATGACGGTCTGGTAGACATGGGAGCGGATGAAGGTGCGTCGGCTGGCGATAAACAGTGCGCGCGCCGCCTCCTGCTTCTGCGAAGCGATGCTGACGGCGTAGAGATATTCGCCCAGCGGGGTGTGCGTGCTGCAGGTTCCGCCGCCCGTGTCGTGGTACCAGTTCTCGCGAATCTGGTGCGCGTGCAAATAGATGACCATACTGTAGCCGTAGACGCGCCCGTCGTACTCGGCGACCAGAAAGCCCTCTGGGTGATGGCGCAGCCACGCCTCGAAATACTCGCGCGTGAGCGCGGCGTTGCCAAACAACCGATCTAACTCCTCGATGCGACCCAAGTCGGCATAGTCCGCCTGCCGAATCGTGAATAAGCCTACAGGTATCATCGTGCTGACCTCTTTCAGAAGATATAAGAATAGATGCGCCTGCCTGCGCGTTATGGGCAAGGCTTCAGCGCGCTCGGATTGCGGCAACTTGCTGGAACAACTCTTGACCAAAGTATACCCCACTTTGCGCCCGAACAGGCACAATGCACCCCAAAACTGGGGCTTCTGCGAGTGTGGACACGGAAGGCAGGTGGAAGAATCGGAATTTTGCAGCGCGGACACCCCCTATTGGCATAAAATTGGGCTATAATAGGGTAGGTGAGCGCACGATGGAGCCGTATTGTGAGTACCTATCGGCAGATGAATTGGTGTTGCGGGCGCAGCAGGGGGACGAGCGCGCGGCGGAGCAGGTGCTGACGCTGTTTCGTCCGCTGGCGCAGAGCGTGGCGGGACGGTTCTTTGTGCCCAGTTATGAGCCTGAAGATATGTGCCAAATTGCGCTGATGGGGCTATGGCGCGCGGTGCTGTGTTTTGACCCGCAGCGCAAGGCGGGCTTCGCGGCGTTCGCGCGGGTGTGCATTCGGCGGCAGATTCTCTCGGAACTGAAGCGGGCGCAACGGTGGGCAGTGCCTGTGGTCAGCCTGTCGGACGAAGCGGATGGGCAAGTGTGGCTGGAGCAGTTGCCCGACCCGCGCCAGAACCTGTACGAGCAGCTCAGCGAGCGCGAGACGGCGCAACGGCAGCGGGAGTTCCTCACAACGCGCCTCAGCCCGCTGGAGACGCAGGTGGTCGCCTTGTACCAGCAGCAGCTGACTTATCGCGAGATTGCCGAGCGGTTGGGCTGCTCGCCGAAAGCGGTGGACAACGCGCTGGCGCGCATCAAGCGCAAGGCGCGTCGGCGCAGTCGCGAGAGCCGCTGAGTCAAGCCTATCCGCGAACCGCCCACACGACACGCGCGTCGCCTGCGTAGTCGCGCGCGATGTGGGGCGACGGAAAGCCCCACACAGGCAGCTGCTCGGCTAACAGCGGCGCAAGGCGCGGGCTGGTCTCAAACGCGAGCAAGCCGCCCAGGCGCAACGCCCAATGCGCGCCCTGTGCAATCCGACGATACGGGCGCAGCGGGTCGTCCGCAGGAACCAGCAGCGCGCCTTTTGGCTCGTAACGCGTGATTTCGGGCTGGAGCGCGTTCCACTCGTCGGGCAGCACATAGGGCGGGTTGCTCAGCACGGCGTCCACCACGCCTCTGCCCAGCCCCCGCAGCCAGTCGCCTTGCACCAACATCAGGCGCGACTGCAGCTCCAACGCGCGGCGGTTCGCCTGCGCCAAGCGCAGCGCACGCCGACTGCGGTCAATCCCAATCCCAAGCCAGCGCGGGGCGTGCGTCAGGCACGCCAGCGCAACGGCGCCTGTGCCTGTGCCTGCATCTACGAGGATTGGTGAGCAAGAGACCCCCTCCTTCAGGTTCCCCCTGCGGGCAGGGGGAACCGAATCGGGTCGGTTCACCTCGCGAAGCGGGGGGAACCTTACGGAGAGGGGTAGGCTACCTGCCCACCCCAGAAACAGCTCCACCAGCAGTTCCGTTTCGGGGCGGGGGATGAGCGCGCCGCGCCCGACGATAAGCTCCAGCCCGTAGAACCACGCGCGGCGGGTGAGATACGCCAGCGGCTCGCGCGCGGCGCGACGGCGCGCCCAACACTCCAGTCGCTGCGCCTGTCGCGCCGACAAACGCGCGTCGGGGTGGGCGATTAGCCGCGCACGCTCCCAGCCTAAGCACGCCGCGACCAGCGCCTGCGCCTCGCGCTGCGGCTCGGATAGCCCCGCCGCCTGCAACCGCGCCCCTACCCGTGCAATCGCCTCGCGAACGGTCATCGGCGCGGTATAATACCCCCGCTTCGGCAAACGAGTTCGCGGCGGCTGAATGCACGGGAAGTCGGTGCAAATCCGACGCTGACGCGCAGCGGTGACCGAGGACGAACGCGACACTACGCCACTGGCTTCGGCTGGGAAGGCGTCGCCAGTAGGACGATTCGGAAGCCCGAAGACCGATTCAGCCGTGTCTCGCTCGTTTCGCCTCGCGGGTTGGGCGAAAGAGCGCGCGTAAGCACTTGCCTGCGGCTGGACGCCTCCAGCGGCGGGCGCTGCTGCGCAAGCCTTCGTCCCGACCACAGAGCAGAACGCTCATGTGGAGGGTACGGATGATGCGATACACACAACAAACGCGCCGCAACAGCGGCTTCACGCTGATTGAACTGCTGGTCGTGATTGCAATCATCGCCATTCTGGCGGCGATCTTGTTCCCCGTGTTTGCCCAGGCGCGCGAGAAAGCGCGTCAGACCTCGTGTCTCAACAACCTGCGCCAAATCGGAACTGCAGGCTTGATGTATGCCCAAGACTACGACGAGCGGCTGTTCCCCATCGCCTACGACGACTGGTCGCACTACTGGTGGGGCTATGTGGATCGCCAGAACCAGCGGCTGGACACGCAGCGCAGTTTCCTGTATCCGTACATGCGCAACGCGGCGATTCAGGCGTGTCCGTCGTTCCGCGAGAGCCGCGCCTACCAGTACGGGCTGCTGGGCTACGGCTACAACTATGTGTATCTGAGTCCGATGCAGCCGCCGACCTACACGCCGATAGCAGTCGCGCTGGCACAGATTAGCAGCCCTGCCGAGACCGCGTGGCTGGCAGACTCGGCACAGTGGCGCACTTGGGGCGCAGGCGCGCCCGCGTTCGAAGGCACAGGTTTCCTCGAACCGCCCTCCTACAGCAACCCGACCTTCCACGGGCGGCATAACGGGATGGGCAATGTGCTGTGGTGCGACGGGCACGCGAAGGCGTTCAAGCCCGTGCTGCGCACGGAGCCGACCTACGAACCGCACCGTCGCTACTCTCTGGGCAACATCGACCGCGACGGCAACCCCCAGACCGACGAGCTGATGGACTTGGAGTAGGGCGGCGTCTATCCTTAGAGGGCGGACGCCAGCGCAACCGCCTGCTCGATGGGGGTCAGTGCGACCTGTCCCTTGTCGGGCGGGCGGCTGCCGTCGGTCAGCACCACGACCCCCGCGCGGCGCGCGTGCGCTTCGGGCAGCAGCGTCTGCAGCCGTTCCGCCTCGTCGGGCAGCAGGGCGACCTCGAAGGCGTCGTGGCTGCGCCAGAGCGCGAGAATCGCTAACGGCGCGCCATACGCCGCCAGCCCAATCGCGCCGATTTGACCCTCCTGACGCGCGAGCTCCAACGCCTCCAGCGCGCCGCTCAGTTGCGTCTCAGTCGGGATTGCGTGTAGGCTGAGAAAATAGTAATCGATGTGCGTGCGTCCGACAGCGCAGAGCGTCTCGATGATGTGCGACTGCATGAGGTTCGCCGCGATGCGCGCGTCGGACGCTTGCAGCAGCAGGTTCGTCGGCGCAACGGTGGCAATCTGCAGCCGATTCGCCCGCTCGCGTAGGAAGCGTCCCCACAGGGCGGGTGCAGGCGAGATGTCCAGCGTCTCAATCGGCGATTGGAGCAGCGTGTCCATTAGTCGCTCCGCGCGCGCCTCCGCCGAGCCGCTGCCCGTGAGATGCCCCCGCGCCCAGATGGGGAACACATACCGATTCGTGCGTCCCAACAACACTTGGCTCATGGTTGAATCCGCGCCAGTGCCTGAGTGTACCCTGCGTAGGCGAGCGGTTGCGCAGGGTCGTAGTCGCCGCCGAGTATCTGCAGGAGTTGCAGGGCGCGTTCCCGCCAGCGCGTATCGCCAGAGGCTTCGGCGTACTCGTGCATCGCCAGCGCGAGCAGCGCGTTGTCGGCGGGCAGGTCGGCGTCGTCGCTGCTGACGCGCACGGGCACGACCTTGAAGTCGCCCCACTGCTTGCTCTGCGAGGCGTCGTAGAAGCCGCCTGTCGGGTCGGCGTAGTCGCGCCAGACGCGCTGCAGCAGTTGCTCGGCGAGTTGCAACGCGCGCGGGTTGGGTTGCAGCCGATGCACGCGGACGGCGGCGCGGGCGACCAGCGCGAGGTCGGGCATCCAGCCGCTGCTCGTGCGCGCTGCGCTATGGTACAGATCGCCACGCAGGGTGCGCATCGCGCGCAGCGTCTCCAGCACGCGCGGGGCGGTCTGACGCGCCCACTGCGCCTGCGGATCCAACGCGCCGAAGGTCTCGGCGTAGTCTGCCAGCGCGAGGATGGCATAAGCGTTGGCGTCCGCGAATAGCGTCGGGTCGGTTTGGGGCAGCCCTTTGCCCTGCGCGATGGCGATGCGCAGTTTCGGCGGGGCGAGCGCGGCGACGAAGCCCGCAGGTCGCTCGCGGTAGAACTGCGCGCGCAGCCCGTCCGCCAGATCGTGCGCTGCGTCGCCGAGTTCGGGATCAAGG
>JAIMAN010000077.1 GCA_023511915.1 Armatimonadota bacterium | reverse complement strand
CGGTAAAATTACGCCATGCAGTTCCAGTCGCTGGGGGCATTGCTGTGGTTTCTGCCCGTGGCAGGGTTTATCATCCTGCTGTACCTGCTAAAGGTGCGGCGGCGCGAGGTGCGCGTGCCCGCCAAGTTCCTGTTCCCCGCCATCACGACCGATGTGCGGGCAAACGCGCTGTTCCAGCGGCTGCGCCCGAACCTGCTCCTGTTTCTGCAACTGCTGGCAGCGCTGCTGCTGCTGACCGCCCTCGCCCGCCCGATGGTCCAAGCTAAAGGGCTGCCTGGACAGTCCGTAATCGTGGTGGACACTTCCGCCAGCATGCAGGCGACTGATGTCGCCCCCTCGCGACTGGAAGCCGCCAAAAACCGCCTGCGCCGATTCGTGCAGGAACTCAACCCCGGCGAGCAACTGGCAATCATCGAAGCAGGGGCGCAGGTGCGCGTGTTGGCGTCGCTGGCCAGCGACAAGCAGAAACTGCTGAACGCCATTAGCCAACTCCAGCCGACCGACACGGCGGGCAACTTGGACGAGGCGCTGCGCCTTGCTGCCGCGCTGGTGGGCAAGTCCGACGAAAGCCGTATCGTGCTGCTTTCCGACGGCGCGTTCCCACCCATAAGCGACTTCTCGGCGGGCAGCGCGAAACTGGTGTTCGAATCGCTGGGCGCAAGCAGCGACAACCTCGCTATCACTGCGATGGATGTGCAAGAGCGCACGGGCGGGCTGGAGTGGTTCGTCGGCATCCGCAACTTCGGCAGCCAATCCAAGAAGGCGATTCTGGAGTTCTACGCGGAGGGCAAACTCGTCGACGCGCGCCCCATTACTGTCGAGGCGGGTCAGACCATCGGGCAGACGTTGACCGCGCGTCAACTGTCTGAGCCGCTGGAGGCGCGCCTGAAGGTGGACGACGCCCTCCCATCGGACAATCGCGCCTTCCGCGTAGGCGTCGCGCAGAAGCCTATCCGCGTGCTACTGGTCGGCGAAGGGAACTTCTTTATAGAGCGTGCCCTCGCGCTGGAGCCGAATGTGAAGGTGGACAAAGCCCCAAGTGTGCCCGATAGCGAGCGCGGCGAGCGCGTCGGTGGCGGGAACTACGACCTCGTCATCTTCGACCGCGTCGCGCCCGTGCCCGTCAAGGCGCGCGCCGTGATGGTCATCAAGGCGCAGGGCGGACCCATCGCCGCGCTGGGGCAGCCCGTGCGCACGCCGCGAATCGTGCTGTGGGAGCGCGAACACCCCCTGATGCGCTACCTGGAACTGGGCAGCCTGCTGATTGACAACGCACCGCGCCTCACGCCCGCGCCGTGGGCAAAGACGCTCGCCGAGAGCCAGCAAACACCGCTGATTGTCGCGGGCGAGCATCAGGGCAGGCGGTGGGTCGGCGTCGGCTGGGACTTGCTGGAGTCGGACTTCCCGCTGCAACCCGCGTTCCCGATATTCGTCGCGAACCTGATGCGCTGGGCGGTCGGCGAGCAGGGGAGCGCAACCGACCTGACCATACGCACGGGCGTCCCGTTCAGCCTCGCCGTTGACCCCGCCGAAACCGAACTCGCCATACGCGACCCCGACGGCAACACGCGCGCCTACCCCGTCAACGACGGCGCAGTGGTCATTCCTGGCTTGGAGCGCGCAGGCGTCTACACGATTCAGGGACGCAAGACCGAGATCCGCGTCGCGGCGAACCTGATGCACGCCGACGAGTCGAACATCCAGCCGCGCACCAGCATCCAACTGGGCAACCAGACTGTCGCCGCACAGAACACGCTGACGACCCTGCGCGACCTATGGAAGCCGATTGCGCTTGCGCTGCTGGCGCTGCTGATGGTCGAGTGGTGGGTGTTTGTACGGCGGTCATAACACCCATCACTGAGCCAAAGTTATAAAAACACGAATGAGCGAGAACCCCCTCCTTAAGGTTCCCCCTGCGAGCAGGGGGAACCGAACCTGCGCGGTTCCCCTCGCGAAGCGGGGGGAACCTAAAGGAGGGGGGGAATTCATAAACTCTGAAACGGGCAGCTGGTAAGTGTCTTTGCGTTGGTTTTTCAACTTGCCCCCCTCCCAACCTCCCCCGTGGACGCTTAGAGGGGTAGGTTTTTTGCGGGCGTGCCTGCTTGCGGCGTTGCCGAGCAGGGCATTTTTACCGCCATGCGAGCGAGACGCTCGCGCTCCCAGCACGCGCGACGCTGGGAACGCGGGCGTCCCGCCCGCAATGCCAACCGCGCGAGAAAAAACCTACCCCTTTAAGCCCCGTGGACGGGGGAGGAGCCGCGACTCCCTCCCCGCCCGCGGGGAGGGTTGGGGTGGGGGCGATGTTTAAATCTCTACGCAAAGGCACTTATTATCAGGTACAATCCTACCCCGATGCCCGTCATCCAGAGTACCATCAACCCGAACGACGAGGAGTTCCGCGCGAACAAGGCGCACTTCGAGGCGCTGTTGCAGCAGTATCGTGAGGCGTTGGCGTGGGCGCAGGCAGGCGGCGGTGCGGACGCCCTTGCCAAGCACCGCGCCCGCAACAAACTCACCGCCCGCGAACGCATCGACGCGCTGATTGACCCCAACACGCCGTTTCTGGAGGTCGCGCCGCTGGCAGCGTATGGCATGTACGGCAACGAGGCGCCCTGCGCGGGCGTGGTGGCAGGCGTCGGCGTCATCCACGGCAAAGAGTGCATGATCATCGCCAACGACGCGACGGTCAAAGGCGGAACCTACTTCCCCATAACGGTCAAAAAGCACCTGCGAGCGCAGGAAATCGCGCTGGAGAACCGCCTGCCGTGTCTGTATCTGGTCGATTCGGGCGGCGCGTACCTGCCGTTGCAGGCGGAGGTGTTCCCCGACCGCGACCACTTCGGGCGCATTTTTTACAATCAGGCGCGCATGTCCGCGCTGGGCATTCCGCAGATTGCCATAGTGATGGGGTCGTGTACGGCGGGCGGGGCGTATGTGCCCGCGATGAGCGACCAGACGATTATCGTCAAGGGGCAAGGCACGATTTTTCTGGGCGGTCCGCCGTTGGTCAAAGCCGCCACAGGCGAGGTGGTCAGCGCGGAAGATCTCGGCGGCGCGGATGTGCATACCCGCCTTTCGGGCGTCGCCGACTACTTCGCCGAGAACGACCTGCACGCCATCCAAATCGCCCGCGAGATTGTGGCGCACCTGAACCTGACCAAGCATCTGCCCGCCGACCTGCAGCCCCCTGAAGAGCCGCGCTACGACCCCGCCGAGATTTACGGCATCTTGCCGCGCGACCTGCGCCAACCGTTCGAAGTGCGCGAGGTGATTGCCCGCATCGTGGACGGCAGCCGCTTCCTGGAGTTCAAGGCGCGGTTCGGGCAGACGCTGGTGTGCGGCTTCGCGCACATTCACGGCTTCCCCGTCGGCATCGTCGCCAACAACGGCATCCTGTTTTCGGAGAGCGCGCAGAAGGGGGCGCATTTTATCGAACTGTGCTGCCAGCGGCGCATCCCGCTGGTGTTTCTGCAGAACATCACAGGCTTTATGGTGGGCAAAAAGTACGAGAACGAGGGCATCGCCAAGCACGGCGCGAAGATGGTGACGGCGGTCGCCAACGCCGAAGTGCCCAAGTTCACCGTGATTATCGGCGGCTCGTATGGCGCGGGCAACTACGCCATGTGTGGGCGCGCCTACCAACCCCGCTGGCTGTGGATGTACCCCAACGCGCGCATCTCGGTGATGGGCGGCGAGCAGGCGGCGAATGTGCTGCTGACCGTCAAGTTAGACCAACTCGCCGCGAAGGGACAGACGATGAGCGAGGCGGAGCAAGCCGCCTTCAAGCAGCCGATTCTGGATAAGTACGCCGAAGAGAGCAGCGCGTTCTACAGCACAGCGCGCCTGTGGGACGACGGGATTATCGATCCTGTGGACACGCGCACGGTACTGGCGTTGGCGCTGTCCGCCGCCTACAACGCGCCCATCCCCGACACCAAGTTCGGCGTGTTTCGGATGTGAGCGCGGGGGCAGATCGTTTTTACAGGTTTCACCGCGAAACCCGTACATCTCCCAGCAAAAAGAGCAACCTCTGGCGCGATACTTGCTACTAAGAGACTGTCGAGCATTTCCGCATCTTCGCCTCGCAAGGCGCGAACACCGAAGACTTTCGTAGCACAGGAATATCCCGTGCGCAGCAATTGCTCGACGGTTTCTAAGTGGGTGGAACGCGCACGGTGCGTTCCATATTCTGCTTGGGAGGTCAAGAGTGATGCGTATGGGTAAGCTTTTGCGGGTAGCAACGATTTCAGCGGTCGCCGTGAGCGCGCTTAGCGCCGTGAACGCGCAGCCGAACCTAATGCTGTTGGCGCAAGACCCCAGCTTCGAGACGACTATTTCGGGCAACACTTGGGGCTCGAACCCGACCACATGGTTTGCGGGTCAGTTCTTCGGGGGCGGCGCGTGGGAAGTGGTCTCGGGAAGCATCGACATCGCGAACCAGCCCGGCGTAGCCCCCAACGGCGACCCTGCGAGCATGCTGGCGTTGGGCGCGGGTCTGGTGGGGATGTTGGCGCTGCGCCGTCGGCAGGCGCGCGGATAGTCGCCAAAGGGCACACTCCTCCTTCACAGCCCCTCTCCTGCGCAACGGGAGGGGGGCTGTGGTCGCATTTGCCCGCGCCTGCGTTAGTTACGGATCGTTTAATAACGCGCCCGCTTATTAAACGAAACCGCCGAATCGTTTAATAAGCCCACGCTACCCGCTAAGTATGGACAACGGCATGTGGAACCGCGCCGATTCGTAGCCCGTGATTGCGACGGCGGCGGCGCGGTAGCCGTCCTCGCCTGTCGCCAGCGTTCTCGGCGGCTCGCCCGCGACCACACGCACAAACTCGTCAATCATCAGGTAGTCAATGTTGTCGCCCCAGAACGCCTGCCGAATGCGATCCACGCGGTCGTCGTAATGCACCAAGTGCTGCGCGAACATGTCCATCTCGATGATGCCCCGCGTGCCGACTGCCGCGAGCGTCACATCGCCCCAGGTGGGGAAGGTCTTCGGGCGCGACCAGCTCGAGTCGAGCGTGGCAAACACGCCGTTCTCCAAGGTGAGCGTGAGCATCGCGGTGTCGTCGTACCTCCCGTGGAACATGTTGTTGCCCGTCTCGGCGTACACTTCGACGATTTCCTGCCCTGTCAGCACGCGGATGAGGTCGGCGACATGCACGGTGTGATCCATCATCGCGCCGCCGCCCGCCAGTTCGGGGTCGTTGAACCAGCCGCCGGGATTGGAGCCGCGATTCGTGCCGCGCAGCGCGAGCAGTTCGCCGATGACGCCCGCCTGCACCATCTGACGCATCTGCTGGAACACAGGGCTGAATCGGCAGGGGAAGGCAGTGAACAGGTGGACGCCCGCGCCTTGCGCCGCCGCGAGCATCGCCTTGCCGTCTTCAAGGCGGGTCATCAGCGGCTTCTCGCAGAGAATGTGTTTACCTGCTGCCGCCGCCATTTGCGCCATTTGCGCGTGCTTGGCGTTCTCCGAACAGATGATTACTGCCTGCACATCGGACGCCAGTAGCGCCTCGTAGCTGCTGAACGCCTGCGTCTCGAACTGGTGCGCTTTGGCTTTCGCGCGTGTGGCGTCGTGGTCGGCGATTCCGACCAACTCTGCCTGTGGGTGCTGTTTGAGGCAGAGCGCGTAGCTGTCCGCGTGCAGGTGCGCGAAACTCATGATGCCCACTTTGACCGTCATAGCGTGATGACCCTCCCAGTGTGCGCCGATTCAATCGCGGCGAGCGCGAGCCGCACGGCGTTGTAGCCGTCGTCGACGGTGATTTCGGGCGTCTGACCCGCCTGCACGCACTCCACGAAGTGGCGCAGTTCCAGATAGTACGGGTTGTGGACGGCGGGGCTTTCGGGAACCTGCACGCCGCCTGCGCCGCCCTCCGCGCGGGCAGCCACCTGCAGGGCGACTTGGCGCGTGGAGTCGTACTCCAGCATTCCCGCGTCGCCGCACACCTCGAAGTTCACCTTGAAGCCGCCCGGATCGCACCACGCGCCCTCGATATGCCCGACCGCGCCGTTTTTGAACTTCAGCGTGACGAGCGTGTAGTCCAAGTGTTGCAGGTTGCGGAAGGTGAGCGATTTGGCGTACACGCGCTCGACCGCGCCGAGCGTCCAGAGCATCCAGTCGAAGTCGTGGATGATGAGGTCTAAGATGACGCCGCCGCTTTTCTCGAAGTCGGCATACCAGTCGCTTTTGGTGCGGGGGAAGTCGCCGCCGCGTCGCATGCGCACTGCCGCCACCGCGCCAATCACGCCGTTGCGGATCAGTTGGTGCGCCGTGCGGTATTCGGGGAAGAAGCGCAGCACATGCGCGGGCATAAAGAGCGTGTTGTGCGTCTTGACCGCCTCCACGATGCGCTGGCAGTCTTCCAGCGTGCGGGCGAGCGGCTTCTCGCACACCACCGCCTTGCCCGCCTCAATCGCAGGCAGTGCGTACTCCGCGTGCCGATAGGTCGGCGTGCAGATGTCGATGAGGTCGCACGCTGCCAGCAGCGCGTTCAGGTCACCCGCGATGGGGACGCCGTATTCCTGCGCAAACGCCGCCGCGCGGTCAGCGTGGTGGTCGTACACCGCCGCGACCGCCACATCGGGCATTTGGCGATAGGCGTCCATATGCTGGCGTCCCATTGTGCCCAAGCCGATAATGCCTACTTTCACCATCGCCGTCCCGATTCGCCCCCGCCGACGAAACTCCTGCTCTCCAGAAATCGCGCCCTTCACGCCACAATTACCCGTATGAGTCAGGGCGAAGTGCTGGAGTTGGCGCGTCAGGCGATGCTGGTCGGCTTGCAGGCGGCGATGCCCGTGCTGCTTGCCGCGCTGATTGTGGGGCTGATGGTAAGCGTGTTCCAAGCCGTCACGCAGATTCAGGAGATGACGCTGCAGTTTATTCCGAAGATGATTGCTGTCGGGCTGGTGGTGCTGTTTGCGGGCGGCTGGATGCTGACCCAGGTGGTGGAGTTCACCGTGCGCGTGTTTACGAATCTCCCGCCGCGATGAGTCTGGATACGGAGTGGTTCTGGGCGTTTCTGGCAGCGTTTGTGCGGGCGTCGGGCGTGGCGCTGGTCGCGCCTGTGTTCGGCAGTCGGCTCGTGCCCGCGCCGATACGGGTCGGGCTGTCGGCGGTGCTGGCGCTTGCGCTTGCGCCGCTGATTCAGCCCTACACGGGCGCGCCGCCAACGGAGTGGGTTCCGCTGATGGTGCGCTTGGTGGGCGAGGCGGTGATTGGGCTGGCGCTGGGGTACGGGGTGAGCATGATTATCGGCGCGGCGGTGATGGCGGGCGAGGTGCTGGACACGATGATGGGCTTCAACCTGATGCAGGTGCTGAACCCTGTGTCATCGTTCCCGACCACGCTGCTGGCGCAGTTCCACTATATGCTGGCGATGACGCTGTTCGCGCTGGTGAACGGGCACTACTGGCTGCTGCTGGCGTTGGCGCGGAGTTTCGAGACGCAGGCGGGCTTGGGCAACCTGAGCGCGTGGTCGGACGCCAGCCTTGCGACGGCGACGCAGTTGGGGGGTGAGGTGCTGCTGCTGTGCGTGCAGATTGCCGCGCCTGCGGGGGGCGTGCTGCTGGTGGTGGACGCGGCGATGGCGGCGGTCTCACGCGCCGTGCCGCAAATCCCCGTGTGGCTGATTGGCATGCCCGCCAAAATCGCCGTCGGCGTGATTGCGCTGGGCGCGAGTCTGCCCGCGCTGGTGGGCGTCAGCACACGCATGACCGACTTGTCGGTGCGCTACTTGGAGAATATCCTGCGCCTGTTGGGGGTGTAAGCAGCAGGAAAACACGCGGCTATACCGAATCGTGCCTCTATCTAGGGGCTACCGATGGAAAACGGCAAGCAAGCGGCGGAGTGGTTCCGCCAGACCTACGATGCGCTGAAGACGCAAGTCGGGCGCGTGGTGGTCGGTCAAGAGGAGGTCGTCGAGAACGCGCTGGTCGCCGTGTGCGCGGGTGGGCACGCGCTGCTGGAGGGCGTGCCAGGGCTGGGCAAGACGCTGCTCGTGCGCACGATTGCGCAGGCGCTGCACTTAGAGTTCGCCCGCATCCAGTTCACGCCCGACCTGATGCCCGCCGACATCACGGGCACGAATATCCTTGTGGAGAGCGAGGGGGGCGCACGCGCCTTCGCCTTCCGCCCTGGACCCGTGTTCACCAACATCCTGCTGGCGGACGAGATTAACCGCGCCACGCCCAAAACACAATCCGCGCTGCTGGAAGCCATGCAGGAGCAGGCGGTCACCGTCGCAGGGAAACGCTACCCGATTGAGCCGCCCTTCTGGGTGCTGGCGACCCAAAACCCGATCGAGCAGGAGGGTACCTACCCGCTGCCCGAAGCGCAGTTAGACCGCTTCTTCTTCAAAATCCTGGTCGGCTACCCGACGCTGGACGAGTTGCGCGAGATTGTTGACCGCACGACGGGCGCGGAGACGCCGCAGCCCGAAGTGGCAGCGGACAAGGAGACGCTGCTGCGCATGCAACGCTTGGTGCGCGAGGTGCCGATTGCCCGTCCTGTGCAGGAGTTTGCGCTCAAACTCATCGTAGCGACGCACCCAGGCTCACAGTACGCGCCGCCAGAGGTGAACAAGTATGTGCGCTACGGCTCCAGCCCGCGCGGGGCGCAGACGCTGATTCTGGCGAGCAAGGTGTTCGGGCTGCTGGATGGTCGCTACAATGTGGCGCGTGAGGATGTGCAGCGCGCGCTCAAGCCCGCCCTGCGCCACCGCATCTTGCTAAACTTCGAGGCGGAAGCGGACGGCGTCACGCCCGACCAGGTGCTGGAAACGATCTGGAACCATGTCGCCCGCACGGAAGGCGAGCCGCTGAAGGTGTAAAATATGGAGTGCTGAAGCGAAGCTTCAGCGCAACCCAGAAGTACGGGCGCGGCGACCGCGCCCGTACCTTGTAGCGTATCAGTTCGTGTCTGCCTTTTCGGGCTTGCCCTGAAGCTTGGAGACCTCTTCCGCCTTCTTGGCGTAGGTCTCAGGCTCCTTCAGGAACTTGCTCTTGCAGCCGTTGCAGCAGGTGTAGTAGACCTTGCCGTTGTAGGCGAAGCGCACGGCGGTGGCTTCGTCCAGCTCCTCGCCTGACACGGGGCAGATGAGCTTATCGGCGGGCGCAGCGGCGCGCTCGGTCGGCTGGGGCTGCGCCTCCTTCTTGTCGCTGCAGCAGCTGCCGCTTGCTTTCGCCGCGTCGGTGGTGCTGCAACAGGCAGCGGTCTTCGCCTCGCCGCTGCAGCACGCCTCGCCTTCCTTCTTGGCGGGAGCGTTGCTCACAGTGCGCACATTCGCCGCTTGCTGGATATACTTCTGGGGGTTCTTCTTGAACTCCGCGAGGCAGTTCTGGCAGTTGAAGTAGTAGGTCTTGCCGCGATAGGTGTATTTGGGCGCCTTCTTGGTGTCAGTGATGGCCTTGCCCGAAACAGGGCAGCGCACTTCCTGTTTGGCAGCGGTGCGCTTGGCGGTCTGCGCCTTCTGCGTCGTCTGCTTCTGAGTGTTCGACTTGTTCGACTGCACAAACGCGATGGAGCTGATGGTGAAGCTCATCGCGAACACAGCGAGTGCTAATCCGAAGTTTCGCATAGTGAAATAACCTCCGCGCCTATTATACCCCGCCCTGCCTGCTTACGCAAGGGTATAATTGGCAGCGCGTGCCCAGGTGGCGGAACGGTAGACGCGGGGGACTTAAAATCCTCTGGGGCAACCCGTGCGGGTTCGAATCCCGCCCTGGGCACTCAATCCGAACCCACCCTCTCTCGGTTGCGTGCCATTCCCTGCATAGGCAACGCCTCTCAGCATGCCCCAGAGGATTTTAGGTCCCCTGCGCTTTGAGGTGAATCGACGGCGGCTGGATGTAGAGCGGGGTGAGCGCGAACGGGTGCATCGTTTCGCCTGCCAGCCAGCGTCGCCAGCCGACCTGCACAACGCCCTCCACAGGCGGGGCATCAAGGACGCGCCAGCGTAGGTGTGGCAGGTGCGGGGTGAGCCATTCCCGCGCGTGCGCCGCGCCGACGGCTTGCAGGGCTTCACCTTCGGATGCGAGGATTGCCCCCCCTCCTACAGGTTCCCCCCGCACACGGGGGTAACCGCCACTATGCGCCAGCCATTCGCCAAGCATTTCGCGCACGACGAACGCAGGCTCGCCCAGCGGTTGGGGCAGCCCATCGTCAGTGGGCAGCAGCCACTGCAGGTAGAGCGCGTCGCGTCGGGCAGGCAAGGCGACCAGCGTCGGCGCGCCTGCGGGCATCTGCGCGGCGCACGCCTCGAACGCGCTCACGGCGACCAGCGGCTTGCCCAGCGCGTGCGCCCAGCTCTTGGCGAGCATCGCGCCGATTTTCAGCCCCGTGAACGCGCCCGGACCGACATCCACCGCGAAAGCGTCCACCTGCGCCAACGCCAAGCCGCGTCGCCCCAGCAGCCACTCCGCCGCGTGCAACAGGCTGCCCGACAGGTTCAGCCCGTGCGCCAAGCGCGCCGCGCCCACCAACGCACCGTCATCCACCAGCGCGACGCCACACACTGCGCCCGTCGACTCAATCGCCAAAAGGTATGCCATCCGCGGGATATTAAACCCCAGCCGCGATTAGGTATACTTATTGTGTATCCAGCCGAGCATTTGGCAGGGAGGCATACGAAATCTATGGCGGTCAAGCGGAAAACAGGCAAGTCGGAGACGCCCGCGCCCATCAGCGAACCTATTGAGACCAGCGGCGTGGAGGTCATCGGGCAGACGACGAACGGGCTAAGCGGCGTTGTGGAAGGCGAATACACCGCCGAACAACTGACCGTTCTCAAGGGGCTGGAGGCGGTGCGCCGTCGCCCCGCGATGTATATCGGCGACACAGGCACGCGCGGATTGCACCACCTGTTCGTCGAAGTGCTGGACAACTCCGTCGATGAGGCGCTTGCAGGGCACTGCGACCAGATCGATGTGATTCTGCACGCCGACCAGAGTGTGTCGGTGATTGACAACGGGCGCGGCATCCCTGTGGACATCCATCCTGAAGAGGGGCGTCCGGGCGTGGAGGTGGTGATGACCACGCTGCACGCGGGCGGCAAGTTCGGCGGCGGGGGCTACCGCGTGTCGGGCGGGCTGCACGGCGTCGGCGTGTCGGTCGTGAACGCGCTCTCGGAGTGGCTGGAGGTCTCTGTCGCCCGCGACGGCTACCTGCACTACCAGAAGTACGAACGCGGCACGCCTGTCGCCCCGCTCAAGCGGCTCAAGCCGACCACGAAGCGCGGCACCACCGTGCGGTTCCTCGCCGACCGCGAAATCTTCGGCGACTACCGCTACGACCCGAACATCTTCATCAAGCGACTGCGCGAACTGGCGTACCTCAACCCGAATGTGACCTTCACCTTCACCGACGAGCTGAACGGCAAGCCGAAGCAGACCTTCAAGTTCAGCAAGGGCATCGCGCAGCTGGTGGACGCGCTCAACGAGAACAAAGACCCCATCCACAAGGTGGTCTACTTC
>JAIMAN010000010.1 GCA_023511915.1 Armatimonadota bacterium | reverse complement strand
GGCGCACTGCCGTGCGCCCCTACACACCCCGCGCTCACAACCGATTCGCCGACGAACCCGCCTCAATCAGGTACCAGCGCCCGTCCACCTGCTCGAAGGTGTACTGGATGTAGACGAGTCGGCGCACGCCCGTCGCGTCGTCGATATACTGATGCTCGCCGCGCACGACCACCTGCGTCTCGCCGCGCTTCGTGATGCGGTAGAAGCGAATCTGCTCGGTGCGCACGGCGCGGATGGCGTCGCGCGTCATGTCGATGTAGTCTTGCGCGGGCAGCGAGTAGGCATACTGCCCGTCCAGATAAATCGCGATGTAGCTTTCGGGGCGAATGTAGCGCGTAATGTAGCTGGGGTCGCGCAGGAGCCATGCCGCGCGCAGGTCGCTCAGCAGCTGCTGCTGGCTATCGGGCGGGCGACGCTCCAAGTAGTAGGGCGTCTCCACATACAGCGGCACTTCCACCAGTATAGTGTGCGGGCGCGGCGGCAAATAAACCACGCGGTACACCACCACGAACGGCGGGCACGGGTCATAGTACCAGTACGGCGCGTACACTACGCGGTACGGGTCGGGATAGATATAGTAATACTCGTAGCCGAAGCGCAGGTTGCCGAACCGATAGCTGACATAGAACCCGCTGTAGCTGTAGCCGCGGTCAATCGGCGCGATGACATAGCGGTCGCGCCAGCGGGCGGGGTTCAGCCCTTCGGTGCGGCGCACCAGCGCGGGCAGGCTCGCGCCCTCCAGCGGCACGGGGCGGTTCTCGATTCGGTCGGGCGCGCTGGGCGGGGTCAGCACGGGACGCGACTCGAACGGCACGGGGCGCGCCTCCAGCGGTACGCGCTGCCCCTCCAACGGCACGCGCCCAGAGTTGTCCTGCTGCGGCTGCGGCGCGTTGCCGGAACCGCTGCGCGGCTTCTTGCGGAACGGGTCGTTGTCCTGCGCGCCGCCCTGACCACCCTGCGGCGCGTTGTTCTCGCTCGGACGCGGCTTGTTGCCTTTATCGTTGCTGCTGCGCGACGGGCTGGGGGTGTTGTCCGATTCGCGGGACGGCGCGGGCTTGTTGCCGCCCTTTTTGCCTTCGGTTTTGCGCACCAAATCCCCCAGACCGTCGTCAGCGAAGCTCAAGCTAAACACGAGTGCCCCAATCAGCCAGAAGTATCGCATGGGTTGCCTCCTCACTCACGATTATACCACCTGAAGGTTAGACGCGCGAGGCGACAGGCGCATTACACCGCTCCAGCTGCGCCGCCAGCCACTCCAGCGAATCGGCGAGGCGCGGACCGGGACGGCTGAAGTAGGCGTTGCCGTCCGTGACGAACACCGCGCCGCGCTGCACGGCGGGCAGGTCGTTCCAGCCAGGCATCCGCTCCAGCGCGGGCAGGTCTTGCAGGGTGCGCTCTACGGTGAAGCCGCAGCAGACAATCACGATTGCTTCGGGCTGCCACTCCAGCACTTCGCGCCACTCCAGTCGGCGCGAGGGCTGTCCCGCGCGTCCATGCCCATCGATGCCGCCTGCCAGTTGCACCAGTTCGGGCGTCCAGTGCCCGCAGGCGAAGGGTGGATCCAGCCACTCCAGGAAGGTGACGCGCACGTGCGGGCGATTCTGCGTGCGTTGGCGCACGCGCTCGACACGCTCGCGGAACTGGGCGATGAGGGCGCGCCCGCGTTCGGGCACGCCTGCGGCGTCGGCGACCTGCTGAAAGGTGTCCAGCACGCCCTGCAGCGTTGTCGGCTCTAAGTTCAGCACGCGCGTGCGCGGGCTAAGCTGCGCGACCGCCTCCTGCACCGAGTTGAACGACACCGCACACACATCACATAGCGCCTGCGTGATCAGCAGGTCTGGGTCCAGTTGCTGCAGCAGCGCCACATCCAGCCCGTACAGCGTGGCGTGCGTCATCAGCGTTTCGGAGACCATGCGGTCAATCTCATCGCTGGGCAGGTCGGGCGGGATGAGGCTGTAGGTGATCACGGGGCGGTCTTGGATTTCGGGCGGGTAGTCGCATTCGTGGCTGCGGGCGACCAGGCACTCACCCAGCCCCAACGCGCACACGATTTCCGTCGCGCTCGGCAACAGCGACACGATGCGCATAGCAGGAGTATACCCCTCCCCGCCAGCGGGGAGGGGCGAGACTACGGCGCAGCAGGCGTCACCTGCAGTTTGAGTTCCTTGCCCTCACGGATGATGGTAAACTCTACAGGCTTGCCTGGCTCCATCTTGTCGTACAGGCTGGTGAGTTCCTCGATATTGCGCACGCGCTGCCCCATGACGGCAACGATGCGGTCGCCCGCTTTTAGCCCTGCTTGTTCGGCAGGCGAGCCAGGCGCGACGCCCTCCAGCAGCACGCCATCCTGCTCCGAGTAGGTCGGGATCAGCCCGATGCGCACGCGGAAGCCGCCCCGCTGCGCGCCCTGCTGCGGTTGCGGCTGCTGCGGGCGCGTGTATTGCAGCCGCTCAGGTCGGCTCGCAAGGGCGTACACCACGCGCTCCGCCAGCGCGACAATCTGCGCCTGCCCCTCGAAGTTGATCTTCTCCCAAGTGTCCGACGGGCGGTGGTAGTCGGGGTGCATGCCCGTGAAGAAGAACAGCACGGGGATCTCGCGGCGCATAAACGGCATGTGGTCGCTGCCGCCCGACGCCGACTGACCCAGTTGTAAGCCAAGATTCTCCGTGTTCGCCGCCTTGAGGATGCCTTCCCATTCAGCCGCCGTGCCAACGCCGCTAACCGAGACGCGATTGTTGGTCATCCGCCCGACCATGTCGAAGTTCAGCATCGCGACAATCTTCTCGCGCGGCACGGTAGGGTTCTGCACGAAATACTCCGCGCCGAGCAAGCCCTCCTCCTCGGCGGAGAAGGCAATCACCAGCACGCTGCGCTTGAGGCGCTCGCGATTCTGCGCCAGCAGGCGCGCGAGTTCCATGATCGCTGCCGTGCCCGAAGCGTTGTCGTCCGCGCCGGGGTGGATGTCGCCTGGCTCAGGCGCGAGCGAGCCGACCTCGCCGTAGCCCAGGTGGTCGTAGTGCGCCCCAATCACAATCACCTCGTCGCGCAGTTGCGGGTCGTTGCCTGGGATGAAGCCGACCACATTCCGCGCGACGCCGCGATTCGGCTCGATGGACGCGCTCATCTCGGCGGAGAGGTTCAGCTCCGCGCTGATGGGCGTGCCCGTCTCGTTGATGCGCTTGACCGCTTCCGCGACGGTGAGTCCCAGCGGTTGCAGGAGTTTGTCGCCGACGCTTGCCTGCACATTCAGCAGCGCGGCGTTCGCGGCGGGGGCGCGCCCGCGCATGCCCAGCGGCAGCAGGCGGTCGTTATCGGGTTGGTTCACCAGAATCACGCCGACCGCGCCCTTTTGCAGGGCGGTCTGCACCTTCGGGGCGATGCGCGCCGCGCGCTGGATGTCGGGGCTGACGCCCTCCCAGTTCGGCGCGCCGCGCAGGATGACCGCGACCTTGCCCGTGACATCGACCGTCGCGTAGTCATCGTAGCCCGCGTTCGGCTGCGAAATCCCGTAGCCCACAAACACCAGCTCGCCCTCCACCTTCGTGTTGGCGGTCAGGTTCAGCGGGCGAATCGCTTCGGCGGGGGCTTCCCACACGCGCCCGCCGCGAATCTTGAGGCTGTTGTCCGCGCCGGGCTTGAAGCCCAGCGTCAACTCCCAATCCTGAAAGTAGCCGTTCGTGCCCTTCGGCTCCAGTCCCGACTGCTCGAACACCCGCGCGATATAGTCCGCCGCTTTGTGCGCGCTGGGCGCAATCGCGAATCGCCCCTCTAATTCGGGCGACGAGAGATACTTCACATGCGCCTGCAGGTTGCTGACCGAAACGCTCGTGCGATCCGCCAACGCCAACGCAACGAGCAACACAACGCCAATCATCATACCGATTCGTCTCATAAGCAGCGCCTCCAAAGGGGATTGTACCCCACTTCGTATAGACTCGCGTCCTTGCGCGATGTTCTGCAAAAAACAACAATAGGGTATCATTTGCACGCGCCTTTTCTCAAACAGTTTTCTGGGGCTTAGGCGCAAGGGGACTATTGTGGACAATAAACCGAAGCCTTCGCCTGACGCGCCTGAGCCGACCTCGGAGCAGCGACTACGCTTGATTCTGAGCCAACTTCCTGCCATCACTTGGACGGTAGACCGCGACCTGCGGTTTACTTCCTCGCTGGGCGCGGGACTGGGCGCGCTGGGGCTGCAGGAGAACGAGCTGCGCGGCAGGACGCTGATGGACTACTTCCAAACCGCCGATCCCGACTTTGCGCCGTTGCGGTATCATCGGCGCGCCTTGCAGGGCGAGTCGGTCGAGTACGAGTTCCAGTGGGGCAAGCGGCTGTATCAGACGCGCCTCGAACCGCTGCGCAGCGCGGACGGCGCTATCGAAGGCGTGCTGGGCTTGGCGGTAGACATCACGGAGATTCAGCGGCTGCAGGAGCAGGTGGAACAATCGACGCGCTTGGAGAGCATCGGGCGACTGGCAGGCGGGATCGCGCACGACTTCAACAACATGCTGGCGGCGATTAGCGGCTTTACGGAACTCGCGCTGCTGCAGATGGGCGAAAATGCGCCCGCGCGCGCGAACCTGCTGCAGGTGCTGGACGCCGTTGACCGCGCCAGTCAGTTAGTGAACCAACTGCTGGCGTTCGCGCGACGGCGCGTGATTGCCCCGCAGGCGATGAGCGTCAACGACCACTTGACGCAGCTCACGCCGTTTTTGCAGCGCGTGCTGGGCGAAGACATCCAATTGGAATGCCTGCTGGATGAACAGACGGGCGCAGTGCGCGCCGACCCCGTGCAGATGGAGCAGGTGCTGGTGAACCTAACTTCGAACGCGCGGCAGGCGATGCCCAACGGCGGCACGCTGACGGTAGAGACGCAGAACATCACGCTGGACGAGGCATACACCACCCAGCACTGGGGCGTGCAGCCGGGCGAGTATGTGCTGATCAGCATCACGGACACGGGCGAGGGCATCGCGCCCGAACACTTGCCCTACATTTTCGAACCGTTCTACACAGGGCGCGCCAGCGGCACGGGGCTGGGTCTGGCGACCGTGCATGGGATTATCAATCAGGCGCGCGGACACATCTGGGTCTACAGCGAGCCAGGCAAGGGCACGACCTTCAATATCTACCTGCCGCGCATTTATGAGGCAGCAGAGCCGCTGCAGCCGCGCCTTGCGCCAAGCGTCGCGCAACTGGGCAGCGGCGTCGTGCTGGTTGTGGAAGACAGCGACGAGGTGCGCCATACGATGAGCGAGATGCTGCGCACGCTCGGCTACACCGTGCTGGAAGCAAGCCACCCCCAGCAAGCGTTCCAAATCGCAGCGGCGCAGGCGCCCGACCTGCTGATTACCGATGTGGTGCTGCCCGAGATGCGCGGCGGCGAGCTGGCGCGCGCCCTTCAGGTAATGCACCCCACGCTAAGGACGCTCTTCGTGTCGGGCTACACCGAGAATACGATTATCGAGCGGGGCGAGCTGAAGCCTGGCGTAGCGTTCCTCGCCAAGCCGTTCACAATGGCGCAACTCTCGGCGAAGGTGCGCGAGGTGCTCTCGGGCGATTAGCCCCCGCCCTTGCGCACGCGCTCCACATAGACGCCTTCGCGCGTGTTGACCTTCAGCACATCGCCGACCTCGATGTGGAACGGCACTTGAATCACCGCGCCCGTCTCCAGCTTGGCGGGCTTGGAGCCGCCCGATACCGTGTCACCCCGAAAGTTCGGGTCGGTCTCGGCGACCGCCAACTCCACAAGGTCGGGCACATCCGCCCCGACAATCTGGTCGTTGAAGTAGAGCAGGTAGACCTCCATGCCGTCCTTGAGGAACTTCGCGCCGTCGCCGAACTGCGCCACGGGCACATGGATCTGGTCGAAGGTGTAGGCGTCCATCACGACCCACTCGTCGCCGTCGCGGTAGAGCGTCTGCATCTGCTTGCGCTCGAGGTATGCCTGCGGGAACCGCTCGCCCGATTTGAAGGTGCGCTCGAAAATCGCGCCGTCGCGCAGGCGTTTCAACCGCGCCCGCACAATCGCGCTCCCGCGCCCCTGATGCGACTGCTGATACTCCAGAACCGTATGGATTTCGTCGTCTATGATAATGTTCAGCCCACTGCGGAAATCGCTGGTGTCTACCATACCTTGCCTCCGTAAGTGGGACAATTGTACCCGCTTTCGACGCGGGCAACTCTCGAGATCCACTGAGGTTGTATGGAATAACCCCCGATGATGCGGCAGGTGGATGTGCTGGTGATTGGCAGCGGTCCGGCGGGGCAGCGCGCGGCGATTCAAGCCGCCAAGCTGGGGCGCAGCGTCGCCATCGTCGAGCGGCAGACCCAACTGGGCGGCGTCTGTCTGCACACAGGAACCATCCCCAGCAAGGCGCTGCGCGAAGCCATCCTGCAACTCACTGGACGCAGGGACGCCTTCGCCCACGACGCCAGCCCCACACCGCCCCAAAACCTCTCGATTCAGGAACTGGTCGCCCAGTGCCAGCACATTATCCGCATCGAACAGTCAGTCGTCCGTGAACACCTGCAGAAAAACGGCGTGATGCTGCTGTGGGGCAACGCCTACTTCGAGGATGAGCATACCGTGCGCGTGATTCAGCCGTCGGGGCACGAGATTGTGCGTGCGGAGGCGATTATCTTAGCGGTTGGCACGGTTCCCGCGCGCCCACCGCACATCCCGTTTGACGACCGCTATGTGGTGGACAGCGATTCGTTTTTGCGCTTGCCGCGCCTGCCCAAGACGCTGATTATCGTCGGGGGCGGGGTCATCGGCACGGAGTACGCCTGCATGATGAACCTGCTGGGCGTGCGCGTGATTCTGGTAGAGGCACGCACGCGCCTGCTGGAGTTTCTGGACGCCGAAATCAGCGAGGCGTTGCAGTACCATATGCGCGCCGCCGACATCACCCTGCGACTGGGCGAACAGGTGCAGCAGGTGCAAATCCTGCCGTGCGGGCTGGTGGAGGCGACCTTAGCCAGCGGCAAGCATCTGCGCGGCGACGCGCTGCTGTATTGCATCGGCAGGCAGGGCGCGACCGCCACGCTGGGACTGGAGAAAATCGGGTTGGAACCCGACTCGCGCGGACGCCTGCAGGTCAACGAACGGTTCCAGACTGCCCTGCCGCACCTTTACGCCGTCGGCGATGTGATTGGCTTCCCCGCGCTGGCAAGCACCTCGATGGAGCAGGGGCGCGTCGCTGCCTGCTACGCCTGTGGCGAACCCGTCGAGCAGAGTTGCCCGCTGTTCCCCTACGGCATCTACACCGTCCCCGAAATCGCGATGGTCGGCAAGACCGAAGAGCAGCTCACGCGCGAGGGCGTGCCCTACGAGGTCGGCGTGGCGCACTACCGCGAAACGGCGCGCGGGCAACTGCTCGGCGACACGAGCGGCATGCTCAAGATACTCATCCACGAGACCACGCGCGAGATTCTCGGGGTGCATGCCATCGGCACCGGCGCGACGGAGTTAATTCACATCGGGCAGATGGCAATCGCCTTCCGCGCGACGGTGGACTACTTCCTGAAAGCCATCTTCAACTACCCCACGCTGGCGGAGTGCTACAAGCTCGCCGCGCTGAACGGGAGCAACAAGCTGCGCCTGCTGCAGCAGGACATGCTCCGCCTGGCGGCGTAGGCGGTTTCGCTGCCCCACGCAGTGTGGCTATGCCCCCGCGCGGCACAAGGCTCTCCGAGCGTCCTCTCCCGCGCGGGGGTAGGCGTCTACTGCTGCGCGAGCCTCCGTCCCAGCACCTCCAGCGCCTTGTCCAGTTGCGGGTCGCGCTCGGCAAGCCAGTCTTCGGGCGAGAGCCACACGGCAATATCGGGCTTCTCGCCGTTGTTTTCCATATTGGAGCCGTCGATGCGGTACGCGCCTTGCTGCGGCATTCGCGCGCCCGTGCCGTCCACCAGCCCCAGTCCCCAAGTCCAGATGACATACCCAGGCGTCTCCCAGCCGATGAGCGTGGCGAGTTTGCGGGCGCGCATGGCGTAGGGGAACATCTCGCCGTTGGAGAGGCTGCGCTCGTTCATCAGCACGACCATAGGCATATCGAGCGCGTTCGGGGGACCGACAGCGGGCAGCCCATCGCGCGGCACATAGTAGGCATACGGCTTGCGCTCCAGCCAATCGACCAGCGTGTCGGCGATGTTGCCCCCGCCGTTGAAGCGCACATCGATGATCATCGCTCGTTTGCCCTGCGCGTACTCGTAGAACTCGCGTTCGAAGCGTTCGCGGTCGCCGCCGCCCATCGCCGCGATATGCACATAGCCGACCTGTCCGTTCGTGCGCTCCTCGACGAGCCTGCGCAGGCGGTTAACGCGGTTCTGGTAGTGCAGCTCGCTCCACTCGCCGCCGCTGAGCGGCTTGTAGCGCACGGTGCGCGCGCCCTCTTCCACAGGCGCGCTGTTCACCAGAAACTCGAAGGTGCGGTCGCCCTTGTCGTTGATGAGTTGCCAGAGCTTCTGGTTCGCCTGTACGGGTTCGCCGTTGATTTTCAGCACATACTCGCCAGGCTGAATGCGCGTTTCGGGGAACGACGCGGGCGAGCCTTCGGGCACGGCGGCGACCTTCAGTCCGAGTCCGCGATGGCTGTAGTCGATGGTGAACCCGAGATGCGGCGTGCTGGGACTGCGCGTGGTCGCGCTGGAGCGCGGGGAGACCTCCGTGTGCGAGCCTTCCAACTCGCCGACCATCATCGACAGCACGATCCCGAACTCCTCGGGCACGCCGACGCCCGCCAGCAAGGGGCGATACCGCTCGCGAACTGCCGCCCAGTCGCGCCCGTGAAACGACGGGTCGTAGAACCCGCGCTCATACGCCCGCCAGAACTGCACGAACGCCGCCGCGCGCTGCGCCTGCGCGTCGAACTCGTAGTCCGCCTTGAACTCCACCTTGTCGACGCGGTTGTTGGCGTCCAAGCGCATCACATACAGCTCCCCGTTGCGGATGTAATAGAGCCGTTTGGCGTCCGTCGAGACGCGCAGCGCGCCGTGCCCGCCGCCTGTGGTGAGCCGCCTACTCTCGCTGCCGTCATAAGCGACCTGCCAGATGTCGCCCTCCGAGAGGTAGTAAATCTTGCCGTCGCTGGCGGCTGTCAGGTCGCCCTGCGGGGGCTGCGCGTTCCAGCGGCGGATGCGGCGGTCGATGTCCTCGAAGTCGATGCGCACCTCCAGCGGCTGGTCGTCTTTGGGCTTTTCGAACTGGATGTCCTTGTCGTCGCGGCGGGCGGTCTCGCGCGTGAGCGGAATGGCGTACAGGGCGTTGCCCGCGCGGGTGCTGAAAAAGTAGAGGTACTTGCCGTCGGCTGACCATGCGGGCTGGTTGTGGAAGGCGTTCTGGCGCGTGATGTTGACGGGTTCGCCGCTGCCGTCGGCGGGCAGGATCCACAGGTTCCACGCGCCGTAGGGGGCGCGCCGCTGCACGCACAGCCAGCGCATATCGGGCGACCACGCGAAATCGCCCCCGCCCAGCCCGTACCAGTGCGTGCCTGGCTCGTGCAGCACCTTCCTCGCCTCGCCCGTCTCCAAGTTCAGCACGAACAGCCCGCCATCCGAGCCAGAGACCCAGAAGCCCAACTGCTTGCCGTCGGGCGAACGCTTCAGGCGCGACACATCGGCGGGGCGGTCAAACAGCCGCCGCACCTGCAGCGTCGCCACATCCAGCGCGTAGAGCTGCTGGTGATAGTTGCGGTCGGAGGTGAAGTAGAGCGTCTTGCCGTCCTTTGCCCACACGAAGTCGGAGTCGTCGCCCACCCAGTCAGTGAGTTGGCGGGCGAACTCGGCGTTGCGCTTGTCAGGCGTCGCTTTCGGCTTCTCGATGTCAATAAGCCAGATGTCGCCGCGGATGCGGAAGGCGTACTGTTTGCCGTCGGGGGAGGGTTCGGCTTCTTCGACGCCGCTGGCAAGCAGTTCGCGCTGGCGGGTGGTCTGCGCGTCGTCCTGCGCGGCGACGAAGCTGAGTTTCTGGGGCTGGCGTTGACCCGCCTTGAGCAGGTACAGGTGTCCCTCGTACTCGAAGGCGATGTCGCCCGTGTTGGCGGCGACGGTCGGGAAGCGCACCGCCCCACCCACGAACTGCGTGAGCTGCCGCTTGCGCCCGTTGAGGTCAATCGTCCACAGGTTGGGCGTGCGCCGCGCGTTGTCTTGGAACACGGGCAGCCGCTCGCCCAAGCGCGGCGAGTCGGGCGTCTTCTCGCCGATGGTCACGGTCAGCAGCGTGCGCCCGTCGGGCAGCCACTGCGTCCACAGGTGCTGATTCGCATCGCGGGTAAGCGCACGCCGCGCGCCCGATTGCATGTCGTACAGCCACACCTGCATCGCGGCGGAGCCTGTGTAGCGCGGACGCCACCACGGGAAGCCGTACCGCCCATACGCCAGCGTCTTGCCGTCGGGCGCGATCTGCGGTCCCGACAGCGACACATAGTCCTCCACCACACGGCGGAACCTGCCTGTGGCGACCTCCAGCTCGATAAGCGCGGGGTTGTTCGAGTCGTAGGACGCGCTGTAGTAGAGGAACCGTCCGTCGCGGCTCCAGCTGCTGGGGATTTCCGCCTGCGCGTGGAAGGTCAGTTGCACGGGCGCGCCGCCCTCAACGGGAATCGCAAACACATCCCAGTTGCCGTTGCGCACGCTGCCGAACGCGAGCCACTTGCCGTCGGGCGACCAGAGCGGGTAGGCGTCGTAGGCGACATGGCGCGTGATGGGCATCGCGCGACCGCCCGCGCTGGGCGCGACCCAAATATCGCCGCGATACACAAACGCAATCTGACTACCGTCGGGGCTAAGCGCGGGCATCCGCGCGCCGACAATCGGCTGCGGGGCAGGCGCGGGCAACTGCGCGAAGGCAATCAGCAACACTCCACAGAGACCGAACAGCACACCAACAACGCGATTCATAAGCATACTGCGTTAGATTCCCCAAAGCGGCGTGTGTTCCTGTAATACCGACTGCGCGTTCTCCCCCGCAGGCGGGCGGGGGAGAACGCGCATCAGGGCGCACCGCCGTGCGCCCCTACACCCCTTGCCGACAGCGTGGGCGAGGGGGGATGTGGAGTGCGGAAGCGAAGCTTCCGCCCACGCTGAAGCTGACGCTTCAGCACTCCAAATAGGTCTGCGCGCGGCTCCCCTCTCCCACGCTGTGGGAGAGGGGCTGGGGGTGAGGGCAAAAAGCGTGCGATCCCTGCACACAGCGAACTCAAGCGATGTACCCTCGTCAGGGAAGTCCCTCCCCGCAGGCGGGGAGGGTTGGGGCGCAACCTCTCAACGCTTGGGCACTGATTACCGCCCGCGCCTAGGCGGTTGCGGCGGGGTCATCGGCTGACCCTGCTGGGGCGGTTGAATCTCCTTCGCGTCTTTGGGCGGAGTGAAGCGGAATCGCGACGCGGGAATGGGCTTATCGAAGCTGATGTAGCGCATCGTGGCGACCACCTTCATCGACGACTGCGGCTGCGCCTGACCGCCGCCTTGACCGCCCTGCTGCGGACGCGCGGTCTGGTTCAGCTCCACGCGGTAAATCAGGCGATCTTGCGCGCCGATGAAGAGCTTCAAGTTAACTGAGGCGTTGCCCTGTGTGTCGGTGATTTCCACAATTCGCGTCTGTTTGCCCCCGACGGTCTGCGTGCCGCGAAACTGAATCTTGGCATTCGGACCCAGCTGGTCTAAATCTTGCTCGGCGATGCCCATCAGCATGCCCGCCTCGCCCAGCAGCCCCGCGTTCGCGCCCTTGAGGTCAGACGGCGCAGGCTGCTTCATGTATTGCTTCGCGCTGGGCACATACACAAAGACCGTCTTGCCGTCGGAGTAGACCTCGCGCGCGGGGCTGAAACCGCTCGCGCCCACCTTCGCCGCGACGCGATTCGGACGCTGCATCGCAATCGTCGAGCTGGACTGCTGCTTCTGCGAGTTGCCGCCGAAGTTCAGCTCGGCAGAGATGTCGATACTGATTTCCCACGACTTCGCGTTGCGGTACTTCTGCTGCACCTGCTTGAGGAACGCTTTCGCATCCTGCTGCGCAAAGCCGACCGCCGTCGCTGCCACAATCACCACTGCCATCCATAGAGTTCGCATCGTTCTCGTCTCCGTATACTGAACTATACCCGAAAACGGGTACACTCTGTTCCCGTAGGAGGCGTTATCGATGGCGATTGTAGAGGTTATCGTACCCCAGTTAGGCGAAGGCTTGCAGGAAGTGCGCGTGATGCGCTTTTTGAAGCAGCCAGGCGAGCGCGTCGCGCGCGACGAGCATATCTACGAAATGGAGACCGACAAGGCGAATGTGGAAGTCGAAAGCCCTTATGCGGGCGTGATTGTGGAGTGGTTAGCCAAAGAGGGCGACATTTTGCCGATTGGCGCGCCGATTGCCCGTATGGAGGTGGAAGGTGCCGTGGAGGTCGCGCCGCCCGCCGCGCCTGCCGCGCCTGCCGCGCCTGCGCCCAGTCCCGCGCCCGCGCGTGAGCCAGTCGCGGTCGGCGCACGGTTGGAGCTGGTCATTCCGCCGCGCACGCGCGCCTACGCCCGACAAAAAGGCGTCTCGGAAGAGGAGCTGCGCCGTATCCCCGCCGCATCGGGCAACAAGCTGATGCCCGAAGACATCGACGCCTACCTCGCCGGGCGCACAGGCGACGGCGCGGCAGAGTATGTAGACTACCCGCTGCCGCCCCAGCAGCGCACCTTCATCTACCGCCTCAAGCGCAGCACGCAGCTGGTCGTGCCTGCGACTTTGCGCCGACCCGCGCGCTGGGACGCTGTGCAGCGCGTCGTCGCGCAACTCAAGTCCAACCCGAACGCGCCCGTGCAGCCGTCCGAGTTCGCGGTGTTCGCCTACTGCGCCGCGCAAGCGACCCTGCAGCACCCCAAGTTCCGCTCGCAACTGGTCGGCGAGGAGACCCTGCGCCAGTACCCGCATGTGAATCTGGGGATTGCGGTAGCGCGCCCAGGCGACGAGCTGGTGACCGCGCTGGTCAAAAACGCCTCCGCGCTGGACTTTGTGAGCTTTGTGCGCACGCTGCAGGCGCAAATCCGCAAGGCGCGCGCGGGTGAAGACCAAGCGGACGCCAGCGTCCAACTGCTGCTGACCTACATGGGCGGGTTTCAGATGGTGGACGCCATCCCTGTGCTGGTCTCGCCTGCGGCGGCAATCCTGTTCGCGGGCGAGGCGTTCCCCGTCGATGGCGTCCCGCATGTGAACTTGGTGCTGACCTTTGACCATCGGCTGATTAACGGTGTGGGCGGCGCGGAGTTTCTCAACGCCGTCGCCGCAAACCTCGAAAACGCCGAGTCGCTGGTCGAGCGCGGGATGGCGTGAGCCTGTCTCAGAACCCCCTCCTTAAGGTTCCCCATGCACGCAGGGGGAACCGAGTAGGCGCGCCTCTCGCGGTTCCCCTCGCGAAGCGGGGGGAACCTGAAGGAGGGGGGCAACGATGAACTCTGCTGGCGAGGTCGGTATTATACCAGTCGGTTACGCGCCGCTGCGCTCAGCGGCGCGTCAATAAACGCATACACCCAGACGACAAACATCACGACTGCGGTCAGTAGCTGCGTGCTGCTCATCGTGCCGCGCACCCGCGCGGGGTTCACCAAGTACGCCAGCAGGTTGTAAACGAAGTCGCTCCCGCCCGGCGTGAGCATGAAAACCACGACACAGACGAACATCACCCCCAAGATAATCCCGCCCTTGACCATCTGCCCGTTATAGAGTTGCCCGACGCCGGGCATCAGCAGCGAGAGCAGGAACGCCAGTCCGGGATTGCGCGTCAGTGTGGCGCCGTCCCCGACGCCTTTGCCCTCGATAGCGCGCTCCCACTGCTGGTACTGCTCCTGCTGGCGGGTGAGTTGCAGCACAGCTTCGGCGTATTTGCGTTCGATAGCGGCGTTGTCGGGGGCGAGTTCGTGTGCCTGTTTGTAGGCGTCGTGCGCGCCTTGCCAGTCGCCTGCCTCGCGGCGGTAGTCGCCCAGCAGCTCCCACACGCTGGCGTTCTCGGCGTCCAGTTCCAACGCCTGCTGCAGCAGCGTTTTGGCTTTCTCGCGTTCGCCGCGCACCTGGTGGATGTGCGCCATGCGCAGCAGCCGCTCGATCTCATCCCGCTTCGGATCCAACTCGTTGCCGAGACCCATCGCTTGTATGCTCCCGTAGGCTCTCAATCAGCGGCGCGTTTTGCCAGAACGCCTCCAGCCCGTAGTGCTGGCGCGTCTCCTCGCGCATGATATGCACCACGATGTCGCCGTAGTCCAGCAGCACCCAAGTGGCTTCGCGGTAGCCCTCCACGCGCAGGGCGCGCTCGCCGACGGCGCGCAGGGCGTCCTGAATCTTGTCCGCCACCGAGCGGATATGCACATCCGAAGTGCCGCTGCACACGATAAAGTAGTCCGCAATCAGCGTCTTGCCGCGTAAGTCCAGCGCGCGAACGCGCTCCGCTTTGGCGTCCTCCGCGGCGTCCAGAATCAATTGACGCTTCTGTTCCGTTGTCATATCGCTATGGCTCCAGATACAGCCGGTGTTGCTGGATATATTCTATCACATTTGGGGGGGTCAGGTAGCGGATGGAGCGTCCTGCGCGGATGCGCTGGCGGAGGTCGCGTGCGCTAATGTCCAGCGGGGTCATCGGCACAGGCTGCACGCGCGCGCGAATCGCGTCGGGCAGATGCTCCAGAGCCGCCTGCAGGTCGTAGTGGGGGCGCACGCCGACCAGCAGGATACACTCGTGGGCAATCGCGTCGGGGCGCGCCCAGTGCATAAATCCCTGCAGCGCGTCCGCGCCCAGAATCAAAAATAGTTCGTCGTCGGGGTACAGCGCGCGCAGCGTCGCCACGGTGTCCACCGTATAGGAGACGCCCCCGCGCTGGATTTCGATGTCCGAGACCTCAAAAGCCGGGTTGTCGGCGGTTGCCAAGCGCGCCATGTCGATTCGATGGCGCGGCGGGCTGATCGGTTCCTGCTGGCGGAACGGCGAGGTGTGCGCGGGCACAAACAGCACCCGTTCCAAGCCCGCCGCCTCGCGCGCCTCCTCCGCCAGACGCAAATGCCCGTAATGCACAGGGTCAAAAGTACCGCCAAAGAGCGCGATGCGCACATATATACATTTCGCCAAATCCAATACGCCTCCTGCATCGAGGTATACTTGCCTACGGTGAGACCATGATTGTCGTCCGAGCCGAATTTGATGGGGAACGCTTCGTGCCCAAGCACCCCGTGCCGTTGGAGTCGGGGGAATGGGTTCTGATTGTCTTGCAAGAGCCTGTTGAACAGCCGCAGTCTTCAGGGGAACGGCGACTGCGCTATCGGCGGATGCTTGAGCGTTTTCGGCAAAATCCCACGAATGCTGTCTTCACTGACGAGCAACTGCGTCGTGAAAGTCTCTAATGCTATTCAGGTAATGGCTTCCCCTTCGTCTCAGGCGCGAACGCCAGCACGATAAAGCCCAGCAGGAACACGCCCGACAGAATCGTCGCCGCCCACTGGATGCTGTACGCCGCGGTGAGCAAGCCGAAGGTGTAGGGTCCGACAATCGCGATGTAGCGAGCGACATTGTAGCAGAAGCCGACCCCTGTCGCCCGCAGGCGCGTTGGGAACAGTTCGGGGAAGTAGACCGCGTAGCCCGCAAAGAGCGCGGTCGTGAAAAAGCCCAGCAGCGGGTACATCAGCAGCGCGCGCTCGAACGAGGTCGTCAGGAAGAAGGTCGCAGGCACGACCACGAGGCACGCGGCGAAGGTCAGCGCGAAGGTCGGCTTGCGCCCGATGCGCTGCGCCAAGATCGCCCAGCCGAGCATCCCGAAAAACGCGCCCACCTGCTGCACCATCACGGCGTAGGTCTTGCGCTCCTCCACCAGCGGGTTCAGCGCAGGGTCGTTCGTGGGGTTCAGCGCCTGCTTGAGCAGTTCGGGCGACCAAGTGCCGATGCCCCAGAAGCCGATCACGCCGACCGCCGCCAGCCCGACGCCGATTAGCGTGTGGCGTCGCCAGCGCGGGTCGCGGAACAGCTCCGCGAACGAGCCGAGCTTCTCGCCAATCGCACGCGCCTGCTGCCACCGTTCAGGCTCGCGCACAAACAGCCGAATGATGAACACCAGCAGCGCAGGGAAAAAGCCGACGGCGAACGCCCAGCGCCAGCCGAGATTCGGGTTCGCGCCTACCAGCAGGTAAATCACCGCCGCCAGCAGGTTGCCAATCGCCGAGCTGGCTTGCATGATGCCCAGCGCGGTCGGGCGGGCGTGCGCAGGGAAGGTCTCGGCGACCAGCGCCGCGCCCGCCGCGAATTCGCCGCCAATCCCCAGCCCCACCAGAAAGCGCAGAATCGCGAACTGCTCCCAAGTCTGCGCCAGTGCGCTTAGCCCCGTGAAGCCCGCGTACATCAGCACGGTAATCATCATCGTGCGGGTGCGCCCGAGCTTGTCGCCGATAATCCCGAACAAAAAGCCGCCCGTCGCCCAGCCCGCGATGAAGATCATCTGCACCAGCCCCGAAGTGCGCGCCACCTCCTCGCGCGTCGCGCCTGGACCCAGCAGCTCGGTAATCGCGGGCTGACGCGCCAGCACATAGAGCCACTGATCCATCGTGTCAAACAGCCATCCCAGCGACGCGACGACCAGCACCAGCCAGTGATAGCCCGTCAGCCCGTCGTACCAACGCTTGGGGCGCGCTTCGGGGGCGACCGACATTACAGCAGCCCCACCTCACGCAGCAACTTGGCAAAGTCGGGGTATTTCTCGATCTCGGCGCGAAGGGCTTGCAGTTGGCTCTTCGCCATCGCGCCCGCAGGACTGTTGGCAATCGCGCGCAGCTGCGCACGCATCATCCGTTGCGCACGGGGCGAGACAAACTGATTGAACGAGCCGAACATGGTGTCTTGCACATGCACCTTCCAGCCCTCTTCGGTCTTCACCAGCACATAGGTCGGCTTGATGGTTTCGGTCTTGCCGTCCACGGCGACCTCCATCGTCACCTGCGCTTTAGCACGGTCGCCCTCCACGGTGACGGAGTCCACCTGCACCTTCTGGGTCTGCCCCAGCGAGGCGTCCATGTAGCCGGGGTAGATGGCGCGCACGGGGTCGGCGCCTGCCATGTTCGGGTTCATCGTCGCTGCCGCGCTGAGCAACCCCACGATTCCACCTGACTTGTCGACATACTGCTCGACTTTCTGCGTGTCGTTCGCTTTGGCGGCGGCGAAGAACTGGTTCAGCGCGTACTGGGGCGACTTCGTGTAGACCAGGAAGTACCACGCGCCCGCGCCGATGCCCGCCAGCAGCACCAGCAGCGCGAGAATGCCTGCAACTCGTCCCGATTCGCGTCGTCTCATAGAGTTCACCTCACGAGCGGGGGTTCGACGCGGCGCGGGCGATTCCTGCTACAGGGCGCTGCGCGGGGTGCGCTGCGCCCTGCGTGCGTTTTAGTCGGTGCAGTGTTCGCACCCGCGCCCGCGGCACTCGCCTGTCGGGTTGTTCGGGTCGTAATCGGGTCTAAACAGCCACGGGTTGCAGCCGTCGTACCAGTATTGGGCGGGGCGTCCCTGCGCGTCGTACTGCGTGTAGGGGTCGGTGCGCCAGTCGGTGTGGGCGGGCGCGAGTTGTGCGCCGAGCCGTCGCCAGCGTGCGCTGCCGTCCGCCGCCACGAACACCGCGCCCTGCTGGTGAACCCACATCGCCCCATCCAGCGCGAACATCACGCCGAGCGGGTAAGGATCCGCAGGCGCGCCGCTAACGCAACTGAAGTAGCGGCACGGCAGGTTCGGCGTGTCGCAGCGCAGGCTGGGGTTGGTGAGCGCGAAGCCTTCCACGCCCGCCTTGCCGCGCCCTTCCCAGAGCAGCGGCAGCGTGGAGGGGCTTGCCACAACCGCCGCCGACAGCCCGTGCAGCAGCCCGTTATAGGTGTAGCTGACCCGTGCGGGCGCGCGGCGCGCGTTCGCATAATCGGGCGTGTTCAACCGAATCAGCAACGCCGACGGGCAACCGTACACGCCGTCGCTTTTCATGTAGGGCTGCGCCGCGTTCGACCAGTGCGCCTGATACGCCTGATGGAGCGGGCTGTTTTGCGGCACACTCGCGCGCCAGTCGTGCGGGGTCGCATGGTAGCGATCCCACAGCCACCCGTCCGCGTACCCGAAGCCGAGCGGGTAGGTCTCGTCGTAGTCGTTGAGGTACATGCCGAACGCCAGCCCCAGTTGCTTATTGTTGCTGAGACAGGCAGTCTGACGCGCCTTCTCGCGCGCCCCCGCAAACACGGGGAACAGCATCGCCGCCAGCAGCGCGATTATCGCAATCACCACCAGCAGTTCAATCAGCGTAAAGCCGTTTCGGGTTTGCATAGTCGCCTCCTGTTCGTATTGGTTTCGTCCCGCTGAAGACAGCAGAACAGCGGAAAGATGTGAACGCATGCGGCAGGCAGGCTGCCTGCGCCGTGCGGTCGGGGGTTAGGAGAGAACAGGAGGCGCGCGGTGGGGGTGTCCCCACGCGATGCCTGTGTCTGGGGGAATAAACGGCGGTTCGGGTAGGGGCGTCGGCTGCGCGGCGAGTTGTGGCAGTTCCAGCGCGAGAGTCGCTATGCTGACGAGCGCAGGCGCGGGCGGCTTCGGCTCCTCCGTCTTCGCCCACACGGGCGACGGCGCAGGCGCGCTGCACACGGGGCACGGCTCGCACGAGCATGGGTGGTCGGAACACGGGAGCGTGGTCTCGGAGGCGCAGCAGCGAACAGCCTCCCCGTCGCGCCCGCACGCCTGCAGACAGCCCCATGCGGCAAGCGGCGTCAGCAGGCTCACCCACAGCGCCAGCATCCACAGAACCCATCGGCGCAACGGACAGCTCGGCATCCTGTGGGGAATTATACCTCACCTGCGCGACGGGCGGCGGGGAACAGAATCCCCGCCGCCCGCGCTGGGTAGGCGATGATGCGATGTGTGAGGAAGTGTGTTAGCCGCCCGCGCCGAAGTTGAACAGCACCGTCAGCAGGTCGGCGTCGTCCACGCTGCCGTCGCCGTTCAGGTCGCCCAAGACGCGGCTGCTCAGGTCGATCTCGACCTCGCTGCCGTCCAGCGTGATGGGGAAGGTCATCGGCAGCGAGCCGTCGATGAGCACCTCCAGTTCGTACTCGCCTTCGGGCAGGCTGGTCGCCAGAGTCGCCCACGCCTCGCCGTCCGAGTCGGCGTCCCCGCTAATCGCCTGCTCTTCCAAGACGGGACCGCTGTTCGGCAGGCGGATGCGCACGCGAGCCGCATGGGGCGGATTGTTCCCTGTGAGCAGTTTGATGTGCGTGCGCCAGCGTAGCGCCCACGCCAGGTCGGTGATTTCACCTTGGCAGCCCTGAATGGGGTTCACATAGACTTGCGAGCCGTCGAAGGTGAACTTGATGGCGCGGCAGTTGCAGTAGAACCCGTCGCCCGCGCACGACTGGCACGCCGCGTGCCCCGACCACTCGAAGTCGGTCTGCCCTGGACGGATGCTTTGGCTATCGATTTCCGTGATCATCAGCCAGTACTTCTGTCCAGCAACCTGATTGAAGTAGGGCGCGGGCAGGTAGGCGCGGAAGTGCCAGACGCGCTTGCCGTTGCAGTCGTAGCCGACGGGTCGCGCCTGCGCGCGCACGCAGACCCGATAGAGTGGGAGACCATACGGCGGTCGGCAGTTCGCGTCCTGCCGATAGATGGCGATTTGGAACGGGCGCGTGCGCTGGCTGGGATGGCTGAGCGTGCCCCACCACTCGACCGTGTTGACAAGTCCCGTGTAGGTCGCCACGAAGTCGTCCGCGCTTTGGGCGACGAGCATGTTCCACGGCGTCGGCGGCGCGCAGTCAATCACATCTGAGGGGGTGGACGGCAAGCACTTGTTCCACGGCTGCTCGTTGTCAAACCTACAGTCTGGGCAGACGCCGCGCAGGGTCGCCGAGTAGATGACGCCAGCAACGGCACAGCCTGCGTCGCGCATGTAAACATAGAGATAGTTCGCTCCTGGATTCAGGATGCTCGACGGCACAGAAACGGTTGCCGTACTCTGGAAGGTGTAGCCAGGTCCTGAGATATTGAGCGGCACACCGTTGATATAGACTCCGCTGATGTTCGGACCCGCATACGGTCCCGACGCTGGGTCGCCCAGAAAGTCGTCCACTGCCCAGTAAAATTTCAGTTCCACACTGTCTTCCATCGGGCGGCACGGCAGGTCGAACCGCTGCGCAAATAGAGCGGAACGCCCCGATCGATTGGCGTCTACAGCAATCCACTGCGCTTGTGGGTCTGCAGAGAGTGAGGGAATCCAGGGGGAGTTAGGTGTAACCACCACCGCAGGCGCGCCTGCCTGCGCCGCTGCGAAATCTGCCGCCGTGAACGCAGACGACCTCAAAGGAACTCCGCATCCGCCGCTTGCGACAAAGGTCACGCCAGGTCCGCTGCGAATGGTTATGCTGAACGGGTTGGCATAAAGCACGGTCAGGCTCACTGCGCTGAGGGCAGCAAGCATCGAAACGCCACGAAACGCTGTGCGAGCCACGGCTCGCATACCGAACTGCACCAAGTGTGTTGAGCGTACACGCATCGTTGTTTACCTCCGCCCCAATTAATGAATTCGCTCCTGAAAAATCACTGAAAAAAGACTAAAAAGCTCGGTTGTAAAGAGGGACGGTGATGGGGAGCCCCCCCGTGGTGGAATACGCCCATGGGAGAGAGCCGAAAAGAGGGGGTACAATAAAGTTTCCACTGCCATGAGGCTCTTTTTGTGCGCGTCGTATCGTGAGGGGATACAGGCAGCCAAGTCCGCACTGGGCGAGGGCGCCGTGATGGTTCTGCCTGCAGGCGCGGCGCGCGCGATGGCGGGCGCGGGCGAGACCCACGACTGGTACGCCTTCCTGCGCGCCCTGACGGGAATCGCGCCCGTTGTGCAGCCGACGCCTGAAATGGTCGCCCTGCTCGGCGAGGCGTGCGAGCGCACGCTAATCCCAGCGAGCTACTTCGGCAAGGTGCGCCTCTCGCCCCGATTCCACAGCGCGCTGGCGCACAGCCTCTGCCACTGGAGCATGGACGGCTTGACCCCTGACCTGCTGGAGCAGGGCGCGGACGCCGTTCTGCAGCAGCACGCCGCCCTCGCCGAACTGGACGACGACGCGCTGCGCGAGGAGTGGACGCGCAAGACCCGCGAGCTGGCGTCTCTCTGGCGCGCGTGGCAAGCCGCCCTTACAGAGGCGGGGCTGATGGAGCCGATTCGCGGCTGGCAAATCCTGCTGGACGCGCTGCCAGCACGCGCCGCGCCGCCGTTGGTGATGGCGGGCTTCACGGAGCTGACGGCGATGGACTGCGCCGCGCTGCGCATTCTGGACGCCCGCACGCCGATTGCGCTGGTCGCCCTGCACGACGACGCGCACCCCGACGCCTACCGCCCCACCGCGCGGCTGGCAGCAATCCTTCGCGCGGCAGACATGCCGCTGCAGGAGATTCTCATACCCGCTGCGCCCGTTGCGCCCCCACAGATGACCATCCTGGACACGCCGAACCCGCTGTACGAGGTGGAGACGGTCGCCCGCGAGATCCTGAAACTGCAGCAGGAGGGCGTCGCCCTGGATGAGATTGCGCTGCTGGTGCGCCAGCCCGACGCGCTCGCCGAGACGCTGGCGGTCATCTTCGCCCGCTACGAGATACCCCTGCAGGGCGAGGTCGGGCTGCCGCTGGAGCGTTCGTGGCGCGTTCGCTGGCTGATGGACGGCGTGCGGGTGCTGATGGGCGTGGGCGTCGGCGCGGACTGGCTGCACTGGCTGGAGCATCCTGCGCATCGGCTGGACTACGCGACGCTGCGCCCGCTGCACAGGCTGCGTCGTCACCAGTCTGCCCGTTCGTGGCTGGACGCTGCCTTGACGCGCGCGGCAGACCCTAATCTGCACCGCCTGCTCCAGCGGTTGCACGAGTGGCGTCAGGGGCTGCCCGCCAGTTTGCCCCAAGTCGCCCGACGGCTCATCCAACACTTGGGCACGCCTACGCAAGAGAGCGACCTCGCCGAGTGGCTGCAACTGATAGACGCCTACGCGCGCCAGTGGCGACGGCTCAGCGCGCCAGAGGCGACGAACCTACTGGAGCGGCTGGTGAGCGGCGCGCGCTCTATGCATCGGCTGGGCACATCGGGCGTGCGCCTGCTGCCGATGGAACACGCCGACTTGGTGGAGACGCAGGTCGCCTTCGCGCTGCAGGTACTGGAAGGCACGCTGCCACGCCGCTGCCCTGACGACCCGTTTTTGCGCGAGGCGGAACGCAACGCGCTCAACGCCGCGCTGGGCGCTCAGGGGGTGTGCCTGCCCACCCGCGCCGACGCGCAAGCCGCCGAGCCGATGCTGTTCCAGCGCATCTTGCATTCCGCGCGCGAGCAGCTCTTCTTCAGCTACCCGCGCACGCAAGGGGGCGATAGCGACTCGCTGCCCTCATTCTACTTGGAGACGCTCAAGGCGCGTCTGGGCGACGCCGTGCGCACGCGCTTCTACAGCCTCGAAGCGATTACGCCCGCGCCCGAAGACGCGCTGCACCCCTACGACCAGTCGCTGCGCGAGCCGACGCCGTATGCCGAGCCGCCGCCGATTCTGCGCCATCCCGACCACCGCGCTCGCCTTGCCGACCTTGAGCGTCCCTTCAGCGTCACGGAGCTGGAGACGCTGCTGCGCTGCCCGTTCGAGCATTTCGCGCGGTATGTGCTGCGTTTGCGCCCGCTGGTGCGCGAGTTGAGCCTGCGCGAGGTGGGCAGCGTCACGCACGCGACGCTGTGCCGCGCCGTGCGCCAACGCCCACGCAGCCACGACCCGCAAGAGTGGGTGCAACGGCTCGTGGAGCATCTGCAGGCGTTGTTAGCCGAGCGTGCGCCCGACCTGCCCGATTGGCAGGTCGAGGTGTTGCGGGCGCTGGCGCAGCGACTGGCGCGACGCTTCGGCTGGCGCGAGCCGCGCTACCTGCAGCAGTTCGGACTTGAGCCGCACGCCTGCGAATGGGCGTTCGGTAGCGCAACCGACGACGAAGACGAACGCACGATTGCCGAGCCACTGCACAACCAGCAACAGCCGCGTCGTGTGGTCTACCGACTGGGAAACGGGCGCGAGATCGCTCTCTGCGGCGTGATTGACCGTATCGACCTCAGCCCGCAACGCGATCTTGCGCTCGTGCTCGACTACAAGCTGGGCACTGCGCCCCGCGCGAAGGATCTCACGGAGGGGCGCGCCGTGCAAGGACTGCTGTATGTGCATGCGGTGCGTAGCCTGCTGCCCAACGCGCAGGTCGTGCTGGCGTATGACCGTCTCAAGGCGGGCAAGCGGGTGCGCTTCGTGCCCAACGAGACACAACTCGTGCAACGGTTCAACAGAGGCAACTGGGAGGACAACGGGTGCGTGGTTCTGCTCACGCAGGGTCAGTGGCGTCAGGCGGAGAACCGCCTGCGCCACCTGTTGACTCAAGCGATTGATGGGCTGCGCCACGCAACGATTGCGCCCACGCCTGGCGACCACTGCCGCCGCTGCGCCTTCGCCGACCTGTGCCGCACAGCGCAGCGGTGATCGCGCGGGGCGTCCCCTATCCCACACAAACAGGAACCGCCTCACGGCTTGCGCAAGATGCAATACAGGTTGTTCACGAAGTAGTCACCGACCAGCGGCAGGTGGCGCAAAAGGCTGAACATCCGCACGACGGGGTGGCGACTGCAGTTCGGCTGGAAAAACTCCACCACGAAGCCCGCATCGTGAATAATCCGCCGATAGTCGCGGAACGCCAGCATGTTCATCCCCAAGTCGCGGTAGGACTGCAGGGGTCTGCCCAGCCGTTTCGCCGTGGCGCGAAGCACCAGACGGTCAGGCAGCCACAGGTGCGCCCATGGGATGTTGACGCCAATCAGCCGCTTGACCGTGTCGTGGTCGCCGAAGGGGCTGTTCCAGAGGGGTCCGATGGCGGCGTAGAGTCTGCCGCCCGATTTCAGTCGCTCGCGCATGTCGCGTAGCACCTTCGGCAAGTCCATCACATGCTCGAAGGTATCCTTGCTGGTCATCAGGTCGAAGTCGCCTTCAGGCAGATCGGCGATGTCGATGCAGTGAAACTCCACGCGGTCGGCGAGTTCGGGGTAGTTGCGTTGCAGGTTCTGCTGGGCGAAGCGGATGAGGCGCTCGTTGAGGTCGACGCCAACGACGCGCGCCGCGCCCGCCTTTGCCATATCGATGCACAGACTGCCGTGCCCACAGCCGAGATCCAGCGCCGTTTTGCTTGCGAGGTCGGGCTGACCCCCCAGACGGCTCCAGAAGCGGGGGTTCTCCCACGCGCCGCGCTGGAAGTAGGCGACATCGCGCGGCTCTAAGGCAGTCGTTGGCGTATCCATGCGGCAAGCTCCGCTTGGGTCACAGCGGTCTGCTCGTGGCTGGCGAGGTCTTTGACGGTCGCGGTGGCGGTCTGCAGCTCGGTCTCGCCCAGCAGGATGGCATAGCGCGCCCCTGTGCGGTTGGCGAGGCGCATCTGGGCTTTCGGGCTGCGCCCTTCGAGGTCTAAGTCGCAGGCGATGCCCGCCATGCGCAGCTGCTGGGCGATTTGCAGGGCGATGGGGCGCGCCGCGTCGCCAAACGCGACCACAAAGGCGTCCAGACGGGGCGGTTCAGGCAAGGGCGCGTTCAGGGCGTGCAACACCAGCAGCGTGCGCTCGACGCCGATGCCGACGCCCAGCGCAGGGGTCGGCGCGCCGCCGAGTTGCTCGACCAGCCCGTCATAGCGTCCGCCGCCGCACAGCGCGTTTTGCGCCCCCAGCCCCTGCTCGGCGACCACCTCGAAGGTCGTGCGCGTGTAGTAGTCCAGCCCGCGCACCAGCCGAGGGTCGCGCACATAGCCCACGCCCAGCGTCTTCAGCAGCCCTTGCAGCGTCTCGAAGTGGGTGCGGCAGCCATCGCACAGGTAGGGGTCAATCGGCGGCGCGTCGGCGGTAATCGCGACGCACACCTTGCAGTCCAGAATGCGCAGCGGGTTGCGCTCCAGTCGGCTCTGGCAGGTGCTGCACAGGCGCGCGAAGTTCGCCTGCCCGAACTGGCGGATGCCATCGCGATAAGCGGGTCGGCATTCGGGGCAGCCGATGGTGTTCAGGCGCAGTTGCAACGCGCTGTCGGGCACGCCCAGCCCTGCGAAAAACGCCATCACCATCGCCAGCAGCTCGGCGTCTGCCAGCGGGTGCGCCGCGCCGATAATCTCCGCGCCGAACTGGTGCGCCTGACGATAGCGCCCCTTCTGCGGTCGCTCACCGCGAAAGAACGGCGTGATGTAATACAGTTTCTGCACGCCGCCGCCTGCGTGCAGACCATGCTCAAGGTAGGCGCGCACGACAGGCGCAGTGCCCTCGGGCTTCAGCGCGAACCGTTCCTCGCCGCGCTCCAGCACATACATCTCTTTGGAGACAATATCGCTGGTCTCGCCGACGCTGCGCTCGAACAGCGCCGCCGACTCCATAATCGGCGTGCGGATTTCGCCGTAGCCGTAGCGGTGGCAGTGGTCGCGCCAGCGCGCCTCTACATACTGCCAGAGATGGCTACTCTCTGGCAGCACATCGTTCATCCCTTCGGGCGCGCGGTATTTCAGTTCCATCGCCTATCGCGGAGAGACATTAATCTGCTTGCCCAGATACGCTTGAATCTTGGGGTTCGCGTTGAGCGTGCTGACCAGCGCCGCCATTCCCGATGCGACATGCATCTCGCCCTCGTAGACCACGATAAAGCTGGGCGTGGACTGCACCCCCAACTTGGATCCCTCCTCGAAGTCGCGGTAGATTTTCTTGAAGTAGATGTCTTGGTTATCCACCGCCTGACGCACTTTTTCGACATCGAGTTTCAACTCTTCGGCGATTTTGAGGATGCGGTTCCTGGTGAGCGCCTGCTGGCTTTCGAACAGCTTGGCATACATCTCCCAGAACTTGCCTTGTTTGCCCGCCTCTTCCGACGCCGACGCCGCGACCCACGCCATCGGGTGGATGTTTACCAACGGGTAATGGCGGAACACGAACAGCGCTTTGTCGCCCAGCTGGGGCAGAATCTGCGTTTCCAGCAACTCGTAGGCTTGCTTGCAGGCGGGGCACTGGAAGTCGGAGAACTCCACAATCACCAGTGGCGCCTTTGGGTTGCCCTTGCGCCAGCCCTGACCGTCCAGGTAGAGCAAGGTCAACTTCTCGTTGTCGGTTCGGATAGTCTGTGCGGTTGTGGCGCGGTTCCACTGCCAGCCGCCATACGCCAAGCCCGCGACGACCAGCGCAAGCGAGACGACGAGCGACTGCGCCAACTCGCGCGTAAGCACGCCCGTCGCCTGCAACGCGCCGCGCAAGCCCATCAGCGACAACAGCCACACGACCAGATTCGCGCCCGCCGCTGCCAAGCACCACCAACACGGCGCGCCCTTCGCGTACAGATTCAGCACGAAAAGTTGCACATAAGTAAAGTAGGCGAACGCCAGCACCCCCAAAGTGCTGAGCGCAGCCAGCATCTTGCCGTAAGTGCGCCACTGTTCGGGATACTGTAAGCGCGAGAGCGCTATTAGCACCAGTAGCCCGAAGTATGCGAATCCCAACGCGGCGACGGGGATGCCCGCGATTCGCGAGTAGGGCGAGCGCGCCACCTCGTCGCAGCCGCCGCCCGTGCAGGGCAGCGCGAAATCCGCCGAGTGCGAAATCCACAACAGCGCGGAAATCACCATCCCTACCGATGCAAACAGGATTAGCAGGCGATTCTGGGCAATCACACTCATAATGACATCCTCCGCGATAAGTATACCTGCTTAGTGAGCGACGCCGTTCCCCTCGTAGGGGTAGCCCCAATCCTTGCCGCCAAGCCGATATTCCAGCAGGAACATCAGCCCCACGGCAAGGATGACGAGGCAGGCGACGACCTTGCCGACCAGCAACGCGACGCCTGCGCAGAGTAGCCCCGCAAGCAGCGTCGTGCGCAGGATGAAGGCGCGTTCCCACACCTGCCGAAGCGTGCGGCGCATCGCATACGCCAGCAGCGCGACTCCGCCGATGACGCTTAGCCACGCCAACGGCGCGAACCGCCATCCCAGCGCGCCCCACCAATCGCGCGCCCAGCCCGCTTGACGCTGCCACGGCTGGAGCGCATCGATGCCAACCGCCAACGCTGTGAGCAACGCGCCCACCCCCAGCAACGCCCCCACCACACGCACGAGCAGGCGGGTGTCTATCTGCAGCGGCAGTAGCCCCGTGAATATGGCGACGCCCAGCCCGAACGCGAGCGTCATAGGCAGCCAGGCGTTCAACGCCGCGCCCAGCAACGGCAGCCCACACAGCATTAGCAGCAGCCCATACGCCATCCCCAGCGCTGCCTGCCCGCGCGCGCCCAACCGCAACCGCCCGCGACTCTCCAGCCAACTCGCGGGCGCGAACAGCCCCCCCGTCAACGCGAACGCCCAAAACGCCTCGCCGACGCCAAACGCAGGAACGCTGCTAATCCCCGCACTAAGCAGCGAGCGGTTCACCCCGTAGCCGCCCGCAATCAGGATGTCCGCGCCCAATACGGCAAGCGCGACCATCACCGCCGCGCCGAGCAGAGGAACCTGCCCCCACCGCGCCAAGCCCGCCATCAGCAGACTCAGCGCTGCCCAACACCCCGTGAGCCAGCCCGCGAGGGTCGCGGCGTCCGCCCGCCACTCGCCTGTCCAGAGGGCGAAGGGCGCGTAGGCGTAGGCAATCCCCACAGCAGGCGCGAGTGCGAACACCGCCAGCCCCGACACGAACACTCGCCTGACAAGCCCACGCAACCAGCGCAACCGCCAGAGCGCAACGCCCCCGCCCAACCAGCCCAGATTGAAGCCTAGCAGCGCCGCGCGAAAAGTCGGCGTCAGCCGTTCGTTCGCCTGCGCCCACTCCGCGCTGCGGGTCAGCGCGCTGCCGCGCACGCCCAGCCCGACGGCTTCGGTCGTCTCGCGCAGGGCAACCCGCGCAAGCCAGCCGTTCCAGAAGCGATGCCAATCCGACTGGCGCGTCTCAAAGGCAGGGTTGCCCAGCCAGTCGTCTCCCCGCTGATTCGTTAGCGCACGATACAGTGTCGGCGCAAGGTCAACTTCGCGGATGACCCCGTTCCAGCGGGTGCTGGGCGAGGTGAGTAAGCCGTTGGGTTCACGCGCCGCGAAGCGCACGACCGCACTCAGGCGCGTCTTGCTGAAGCGCACCTCGTCAGGCGAAGGGATTGCCAACACCCACACCTCCACGCCTTCCGCCAGCAGCAACTCCAGCGCGCGGTAGTCCCATCGCTTCAGTTCCAACAGCGCCCAGTCTGCTTCAAGGCTGAAAAAGGCGAGGCGCATCGCCTCAAGGCTGGGGAACACTCGCACAGGCGCGGCGGCGTCGCTGGCGACCGCGAGTAGGGCATAGGGGGTCGGGCTGGGCGACTTTGGGGTGTGTAGGTACACTCCACGCTTGCCGATGCGCTGCAGACGACTTGCCAGCGTCAGGGTGAGAACTTCACGCGGCGCGCCTGATCGCACAAGCAGCCGATGACGCGCGGTAGTCGCATTCGCTGGCGAGGCGATCTGCAGCACGGGGCGGTTCTGGGGAAACCTCTTGAGAGTGCACCCTGTCGCTAACCGATACGGTTCCGTCGTACCCTTCTCCCAGACCACCCACGCCGACTGCGACGGCACTCGACCCACGATTGCGTCATGATCCACCGCCTGATGCACGAATACCACCAGCAGTTTGGGCTGCGCGGAGACTACCGTTGCGAGTACACATAGTATACAGAGGATGAGCGCGCGCATTATCGGCGTATCGTGAAAGCATTCCACTTCCGTGTGGCTTCGGCGTAGTCGGCGTCCACGCGCTGCACCCGCGCGCCTGTGGGTCCGCGTCGAAGCGCGTGCAGGAACAGTTGCAGCGCGTCTTCTTCCCCCTCCGCAACGACCTCCACTGTGCCGTCCGCACAGTTGCGCACATAGCCGCACAGCCCCAGCCGTTGCGCCTCCGACTGCGCAAACGCCCTGTAGCCGACGCCCTGCACATACCCATGCACACGCGCATACAGCCGCTTCATTACGGCAATTATACCGCTGGCTTCGGGAACGCTTCAGCGGGCGGGGAGGGTATAATACACTGGAGGTAAACCATGCGCCGTAGAGGATTGCCGATTGTATGGACAGGACTCATTGCCATATTGTTCGCGTTCGTGGTCTGGTACGGGTGGCAGACGAACATCGCGCCGCACCTTGCGGAGCAGCGCGCGCAGCAACAACAGGCTGAGCCAAAAGAGGCTGCCCCCGCCCTCAGCGAGGAAGAGGTCAAGGCGCAGCTGCAGCGCAATCAGGCGGCGATGTCTGCCCAGCCCGAACCGAAGGCAAGCCCCGCGCCTGAACCGAAGCCTGCCGCCCAACAGCAGATGCCAAAGCCTGACCCGAATCGTGATGTGATGGAATACTGGTGGGAAACCGCGCCGCCAAAGACCAAAAAGTAGGCGTCAGCCCACAGGAGAAGCGACGATGCTCTCTCGCACACTGGTACTGAAGGTCGCGGAGCTACCCGCATTCAAGCGTTGGATTAGGCACAGCCGATTGACGCAGGGACTTATCAAACGCTTCATCGCAGGCGAGGATCTGGAAACAGCCCTCCGCATCACGCGCCAACTCAACCAAGAGGGCTTCCTCGTCGCGCTGGACTATCTGGGGGAAGACACTCACCGCATCGAGGATGCCGAATACGCCGCAGAGCAATACATCACGCTGCTGGAGCAGATTCACAAGAGCGGGGTCAATTCGTGTATTTCTATCAAGCTCACCCAGCTGGGATTAGATCTCGGGGACTCTATCGCCCGCCGAAACTTGGAGAAAGTGTTGGCAGCCGCGCGGGAACTCAATAACTTCGTCTGGGTAGACATGGAGAGCAGTAAACACACGCAGGCGATACTGGATCTGTTCTGCGAGCTGTACCCCCGCTATCCGCACTCTGGCACAGTGCTGCAAAGCTATCTTTACCGCACCCCTCAGGATTTGGAGCGACTGATTGCGTTGGGCGCACGGATTCGTCTGGTCAAGGGTGCATACGCCGAGCCGAAAGAGGTCGCCTATCCCGACAAGCGATCGGTAGACAGACAGTTCAAAATACAGATGGAGATGCTCCTTGAGAAAGGCAACGAGCCTGCGATTGCTACCCACGACACGCGCCTGATCAGCGATGCTAAACGCTACGCAGCGGAACTGGGCTTGAGCAAAACGCAGTTTGAATTCCAGTTGCTCTACGGGATTAGCCGAGAGCTTCAGAAGCGGTTAGTAGCAGAGGGCTACCGCACACTGATCTATGTGCCGTATGGCGAGCAGTGGTATCCCTACTTTTCTCGCCGCCTTGCAGAGCGTCCCGCCAATCTCTACTTCATTCTTCGGAGTCTGTTTCGGAAGTAGACGACGCTTCGGTACCTTCGTTCTCTTGCTCTTGGTTGGGATCCTCAATCGCGGGCGTCTCCACATCCTCGCCTTCCTCGTCTTCGTCTGAGTCTTCAGCCTCTTGTCGCGCTTGCTCACGGCTTTTGAGAAGCGGTAGCACCTCGCGAAACGAGTCGGTGCCCGCTTCGTAGAGCCATTCGTAAACAACCGACTCTACAGCGCTGACCACTGCGCCGCTGCTCGATAGCCGCAGTAGCGCGTACTTCCAATCGCGCTTGAGGCGACTTGCAACAGCATCATACGGGATATGCACCGTGTAGCCTGCTCTCAGCATATCCAACGCAGTCTGCATCACGCATATGTGCGCCTCCACGCCCGCAAGGACGACTTGCGAACGCCCCGTTGCTTGCAGGTGCTGTGCAAATGGCTCTGAACCAAGACAACTGAAGCACAGCTTGTCCACAACAGGCGTATCGCCGATTAGCTCCGCAAGCTTAGGCGTCAGAGCGCCAAGCTTTTCGGCGTTTTGTGTGGTGGCGATTATGGGTACCTCCAGTTGCTTGGCTACCTGAACAAGCAGCTGGAGGTTCTCCACGATGAAGTCCCTAACCTTGACGGGTTTCAGGAACACCTCCTGCGCGTCGACAATCACCAGCGCGGAGTTCTCTCGGCTGAGTAGTTTCTCTGAGCGTTCCATAGTCAAACCTCCAAAGCGACGACCGTGTTGCGTGAGTCAGGCAACTGGGCTGGCAACTCTACAGTTAGCAAGCGTTCCTGCTGTCGGTGGGTAAGGTGCGTTCCATCTCGCAATAATTTTGCCGACTTTATTCGTAGAGGTAGTTCTATTGCTAACTGACTATCTGCAGGCGGGTTCCAGATATGTAAGTAGATTCGATGCTCAGTGCGCGTCGCACCACCCCAGGGCGTGCTGGAGAAAACTTTTCCGCGCGTTCCGTAGATCGACTCGCCATAGTCCCGAAGCCATGTGCCCACCTCTCGCAACCGTTCCTGATGTTCAGACTGAATCGTTCCATCTGGCTTGGGTCCCACATTCAACAACAGGTTCGCATCCCTGCTGGCGCACCCTGCCAGAATGCGTATCAGTTGAGCAGCGGATTTGTGGTTCATGTCTCCTGCATTATACCCCCAGCTGTTGTTGATGGTCATACATGTCTCGATGAGTGCGTTTTCACTCGGCGGCTCAGGATTGAACCCTATCTTGTTCTCTCCAGGCAGTTCTTGCTCGTAGGTCTGAATATCCTCGTCAGGCAGGGGTTTCTGATGGTGGTTGTTCGCGAGGAGCAGGTTGGGCTGCATTTTGCGTAGGGTGTGGTACAACTCGGAGAGCCTCCAAGTTTTGTCTATGTTTTCGGCTTTATCCCAACATCCGTCAAGCCAGATGCCCATCGGATGATATTTCTCGACCAGTTCGATAACCTGCCCGTGCCAATAGCGGGTATATGCATTCCAGTCCGACTTGTAAGCGGGGTGATGCCAATCCAACGGCGAATAGTAGAATAGTAGCGCTATGTTCGCCCTTCGGCATGCCTCGGACAGCTCGCGTATGACATCCCGCTTGAAAGGCGTATTCGTGATTTTGTAGTCGGTCAGTGCACTGTCGTACATGCAGAAGCCATCGTGGTGCTTGGTGGTGATGGTGATGTAACGCATACCCGCGTGTTTCGCCAGTTGTACCCACTCACTGGCGTTGAAGCGCACGGGGTTGAATCGATGCATCAGCGGTTCGTATTCAGAAACGGGGATTTTCTCCTGGTGCATGACCCACTCGCCCCGTTCAAGGAGTGAGTAGATGCCCCAGTGGACGAACATCCCGAACCGCATCTGGCGAAAGGCTTCCCGCGTCTGCTGGCGCTGTTTTTCCATCGTTGGCACCCTTGTTGTTTTCATGTGAAAACCTACAGACCGTCAGGCGCGATGAGTTCCAGAACGCGCCCCAGCTCCTCCTCCGAGTAAAACTCTATCACGATTCTGCCGCCGCCCCCTGCCATTTGCACAACCTGAACGCGCGTGCCCAAGTAGCCACTCAGATTGTGTTCCAGCGCTTTCAACTCCTCTGGCTTCGGCGAAGGCTGGGGTGCGGGGTCGGGAGCGTTGCGCGGCGTCGGATTCATCGGGCGCAACTCGCGGGCGCGCAACTCCGCTGCACGCACGCTAAGCCCTTCCGAAGTGATCTCATTCCACAACATGCGTTGCAAGGTCGGATCTTTCACCATCAGTAGCGCGCGCCCGTGCCCCTCGCTCAGGACACCCTCTTGCAGGCTCTTGATGATATACTCGGGCAGCTGCAACAGGCGAAGCGTATTCGAAATCGCGGGCACACTCTTACCCACGCGCTGGGCAACCTGTTCCTGGGTCATCCCAAACTCGTCCATCAGGCGTTTGTAGGCGAGAGCCGCATCAATTGGATTAATGTCCTCACGCTGCACATTCTCGACCAGCGCCATCTCCAGCATCTGCTGCTCCGATGGGGAACGCACAAGCGCGGGGATCGTCGTCAGCCCCGCCATTCGAGCAGCACGCAGTCGGCGCTCGCCCGCCACCAGCACATAGTCCCCCTCGCTTTCCTGCCGAACGATTATCGGCTGCAGGACGCCCATCTCGCGAATCGACGCGGCCAGCTCTTCCAGCGACTCCTCGCTAAACTGCCGACGCGGCTGGTACGGATTCGTGCGAATCTGCGCAATCGGTATCTCGCGTACAAGGGTCTCCGCCAGCTCGCTCTGCCCAATCAACGCGCTCAGACCTCTACCCAGTGCAGGACGCGGCATACGCTTTAACCTCCTCGACGAATTCCAGATACGCCTGTGCCCCCCGTGAGCGGGGGTCGTATTCCAAAACCGACTGCCCAAAACTGGGCGACTCGCTGACACGAATGTTGCGCGGAATGACGCTCCGAGCAACTTTCGCCCCGAAAAACTTGCGTACCTCCTGTTCCACCTGTTCCGCAAGGCGCGTGCGCGAGTCGTGCATCGTGAGCAGCACCTTCCAAATCTCGACGCGCGGGTTCAGGTGTTGCCGCACCAAATCTATCGTCTGCAACAGTTGCGATAACCCCTCCAGCGCGTAATACTCGCACTGCACAGGCACGATTAGCCCGTCCGCCGCTGTGAGTGCGTTAATCGTGAGTATCCCCAGCGAGGGCGGCGTGTCAATAACAATCCACCGATACCTCTCCTGAAGCGGAGAGAGGAGGCTCTTCAGAATCGTCTCGCGAGCAATCCGAGAAGCCAGCATGACATCCACACCTGCCAAGTCGATACTTGCGGGGATAAGGTGCAGATTCGGGCGCGTCGTTTCCAGAATTGGCGGTTCGATAAGGTCGCCCGACGAGTGTGCCAGCCAATCTTGAATCCACTGAAAGAGGTTGCGGGGCGCGGTTCGTGGATCCAGTCCCAGCCCGCTGGTGGCGTTCGCCTGTGGGTCGGCGTCCACCAACAGCGTCGGCTCGCCGCCCAGTGCAAACCCCACGGCTAAGTTGACCGCCGTCGTGGTTTTGCCGACGCCGCCCTTCTGGTTGATGACCGCTAAAATCCAGCCCTGCTGCCTCACAAGAGAGTGTTTCGCGCCTCACTGAACATCTCCTGCCAGTTGCGCCCACACTTTGGGTATACTTCACCGAGGAAAACAGACATCGCCTCACTCGTGGTATGGCATATCGTGGAGGTGATGCCTATGGAACGAGCCATGACGGATCGCGAGACGCCTATGGAGCAGGAGCAGACATCGGAGACTCACGCGCCAGATGCAGAGCCGCTGCAAGCGCGCATCGCAGAATTGGAGCAGGCTTACGAGGAGCAGAAGAATCTCTACCTGCGCACGCTGGCGGACTTCCAAAACTACCGCCGCCGTCAGCACGAGGAGATGGAACGCCAGCGCGGACTGCTGCTCGAGTCATTGATGACCGAACTGCTGCCCATCTTGGATAACTTCGAGCGCGCGTTGCAGGCGGCAGAAGCCACACGCGAACTGGAGCCGCTGATTGAGGGCGTGCGCATGACCGAGCGGCAAATCAAAGCGGTGCTTGCCCGCTACGACATTCACCCCATCGTCGCCATCGGGCAGCCGTTCGACCCTAACCTGCACGAGGCGATTCAGCGCGTGGAGACCAACGACTACGAAGACGGGGTCGTCATCGACGAGGTCGAGCGCGGCTATTGCATGGGCGAGCGCATCTTGCGACCCAGTCGCGTTATCGTCGCGAAACGCCCCTCAGAACCGACCACTCAAGGACTGGATGTGCAGGCATGAGACGCTATTTCGGAACGGATGGGGTGCGCGGGGTCGCGAACGACCTGCTGACGCCTGAGTTCGCGCTGCGACTGGGGCGCGCAATCGCCCAACAATTACTGGAGACCACGCCTCACCACTCCCCGCGCGTGCTAATCGGGCGCGATACCCGCCGCAGTGGCGCGATGCTGGAAACTGCCCTCGTGAGCGGGATCACCTCGATGGGCGTGAACGCCACCTCAGCGGGAGTTGTACCGACTCCTGCCATCGCCTACCTCGCACGCGAGGGGCACTACGACCTGGGCATCGTCATCTCCGCCTCGCACAACCCTGCCCGCGACAACGGCATCAAACTCATCGGCGGCGACGGCTACAAGTTCCCCGACGAGTACGAGGCGCAAATCGAAGCAAGACTAGCCGAAACGCCTGAGCCGTTTCCCTATCCGCCCGCCGACAAAATCGGCTTCTGGGACTATGACGAGCGCGAGAGCGAGCAGTACCTGCTGTATCTGCTGCACCTTATGCGCGAGCAAACGGGTGAGCGTGAACCGCTGCGCGGGGTGCATGTCGCCGTCGATTGCGCCAACGGTGCGGCGAGCCAATACGCCCCCGTCGTGCTACACGAACTCGGCGCGAAGGTCAGCCTCTACGCAGGTGAACCCGACGGCGACAATATCAACCTCCACTGTGGCTCGACGCATTTAGAAAACCTACAGCGCGCAATGCTGGAGACGAACGCCGACATCGGAATCGCCTTTGATGGCGACGCGGATCGTGCCCTCTTCTGCGATGAACGCGGCGACATCGTGGACGGCGACGCCGTTATGACCCTCTGGGCACTCACCCGCCATCAGCAGAACACCCTCAACCCGCCTCTTGTCGTCGCCACCGAGATGAGCAATCTGGGCATGCAGAAGCGGTTGGAGGCGGAGGGCATCCAACTGCACCGCACGAAGGTCGGCGACCGCTATGTTGCCGAAGCGATGCGCGCCACAGGCGCACTCATCGGCGGCGAACAATCGGGGCACATCATCTTCAGCGAGCGCGCCACCACTGGCGACGGACTGATTACCATGCTGGAGACGCTTGCCGTCTGGCTACATCATCAGAAGCCCTTCTCGGAGATTGCGCATCCCTTCGAGCCGTACCCGCAGAAACTGGTCTCCGTCCCCGTGCGCGATAAGTACGGCTGGCAATCACACTCCGAGATACAGGCGCAGATCCAAGAGGCAGAACGGCTACTGGGCGCACGCGGGCGTTTGAGTGTCCGCGCGTCGGGCACGGAGAACCTCATCCGCGTGATGGTGGAAGCGGAGACGCCCGAACTGGTAGACGCCGCCTTGACGCCTGTGGTCGAGGCTGTACGGCGCGCACTCAGCTAATCGGGTACACTTTGGGCGGTGGCTGTCTGGAATCACTCACGCATCGAACCCGCGCGCTGGCAACTGGACTGGCAAGGCATCCGCAACGGCGACTACTCCGATCGCTATTTCTGGAACGGCGTTCGGATCCTGCAACAACTCGCGCAGGAAGGCTATCGGTTTGCAGGGTATTCGCCGCGACTGACACAACAAGGCTTAGACCCCCAACCGCCTGAACCCATCGGCGACATGCGCGTCGAGATGCAGTTTTTCGCGCGACGCAAGCCGTTCACTGTTGTAGCAGGAATCGACACTGCGCTGGCTATTTTGCAGCACGCGACAGGCTACTTCGAGGGCGAGCGGTTCGTCAACACGGCGCACCTGCTGGAGGTGGAAGCCGTCCATGACGGGTTCCTTGCCCCCTACGACGGCGACCCGTCGCAGGGCGTCCCTGTATTGAAAGTGCGCGGCAGGTATCGCGATTTCGCTCTGCTGGAGACCCCACTGCTGGGCGTGCTGACGCGCATGAGCCGTGTTGCCACGAATACCTACCGCATTTTGCAGGCAGCGCGCGGCAAGCCCGTGCTGTTTTTCCCCGCACGCTTCGACCTGCCCCAAACCCAGATGTACGATGGGTATGCCCACTATGTCGGCGTGCAACGCTACAACTTAGACCACCATTCCAACACCCCTGCCATCGTCTCTACGCCTGCCCAAACACGCCTGTGGGGAGGTACAGCTGGCGGCACGACAGCGCACGCGCTAATCGCCGCCTTTCTGGGCGACACCGTCGAGCTAATGCTGCAGTTCGCGCGAATCATGCCACCCGAAGTGCGTCGCGTCGCTTTGGTGGACTTCGACAACGACTGTGTGGGCACAGCGCGTGCGGTCGCGAGGGCTTTCTTCGAGCGACACCGCGCGGCACACGAGCGCGGCGACACGGAGACCGCGCAGCGGTACATCCTGCACGGCGTGCGCCCCGACACCAGCGCGAACCTCACGGATAAGAGCCTACAGCACGAGCCGAACGCCGCCGAACTTTACGGCGTGAACCCACGCCTCATCTTCAAACTCCGTGAGGGACTGGATACAGCTTGGCAAGAGTGGCAGTTGCCCCCGCACTGGCGCGAGCGCGCCCAAGCCTACTGCCGCGCTATTCAGATTGTCGCGACGGGCGGGTTCAACGAAACGCGCATCCGCCAGTTCGAGGAGGCGGGCGCGCCCGTCGATGTATACGGCGTCGGCTCGTCGTTCCTCAGCAACAGCACGGTCGAGGGTACCAACACCGACTTCACCGCCGATGTTGTGCGCGTGTGCGTCGAGGGGCGCTGGGTCCCGCTGGCGAAGGTCGGGCGCGCGCCCGCTGAGAATCCCGCCCTCCAGCGCGTGCAACTACCCCCCAACAGCGACTAAATTGCGCCCACACCTGCCCGCACTTCCAACTTCGGCGGGCGCACCAACGGCTTTGCGGAGCGCAACCGCACCTCGAAAGTCAGCACGCCGCCAGAGGGCAGGTCGCTCTCCGTGAGAATCTGGTAAGCGACGCCCTGCTGCAGAATACTCTCGCCCGTGCGGTTCAGCCACTCCACACCCTCAGGAAGCGACGCCACAAGCGCTACAGGTCCCCCGATGGTCTGCCCGCTGATGTTCACGATGCGCCCGCGCAGACGATAGGCGTTCACGCGCGGGTCAAAGCGCATCGGCTCCAGGTGCAGACGATACCCTGCCGAGAGCACGGACATCTCCTGCAGCGTGTAGGTCGCGACGGTCTGCAACGCCACTGCCGTCGTGCCTGGATTGTTCACGATATTCGGCTGCGGCGGCAGGAACTGGTTCGTGACGAAGCTGTTGGTCGGCGGGCGCGCGCCAAGCGTCCCACGCCGCGAATCATACGCCGACAGAATCGCGCCTGTCTCACCCGTTGTCAGCAGCGCAGCGAACAGCCCGATTGGGCGGCTCGCCTTGCGTCCTGCAAACAGCGTCTCCAGCGGAATGGCGATTTCCAACCCCGTCGGCGGGTCAGTCGGCGTATTGCGAGGTCGCCACACAATTCGAGCAGCGACGCCCTCCAGCCAGTTCAGCCGATTCGCCTCCAGGCGGTACACGCCCGCCTCCGCCCCTACGGGGGGAGGCAGCAGCGCGTCGCCCACAAAGTTAGATTCCGGCGCGGAATGCAAGCCCTTGTGCCGAAAGACGCCCACTGCGAACTCCGCGCCGAAGCCCGCAGGCGGCGTCAGCTTGCGATTCGAGATTAGGCGCGCAGCAGGACCGCTGTCGTCGCCCAGTTGATTAAGCTGCGTCAGCCCCGTGCCAAGCCCGTAGTTCGCATCGAGGTAGACCACCACCCCGTTCAGCAGGTTCTCCGCTGTGTCCACGCGCCCCGCAAGTCCGATATAGAGGTTCCTGTGGTCGTTGCGCACATAAAGCGCATCGAGGCGGTTCAGGTTGGAACTCGGCGTGCGGGTCTGCACGGCAATTGGCGTTCCTAAGTCGCTGAGGTCGCCGTCCACAGCGATTCGCGGCTCGGGGCGGCGGAGGTAGAAGAAGGCGTAAAAGTCGGTGAACAGCCCTGGACGCGCCCCCGTATCCGCAAACACGCGAATCTGCACCAAGTGCAGTCCCTGCGGCAGGTGCGAGAGATCTACACGGCTCAGGGAGAAGTTTCCGTCTGCAAGGCGCGTCATGGGGATGAAGCCGTCCGTTAGCCCTTCGGGAGTGTTCGTCAACGGCTGCAAGTTGCCCATCGCGATGCCGCTATTGAATTTCGCGAAGGCACGCACGCCCGTGGCATCAGTGCGCACTCGAACCGTGAGTAGGTCGCCCGTTACGGTCGCTGCCTCGAAGCTGCGCCCTGTCGCGTAGGTTCCGCCAGGCGTGTTAATCGTCTGGAAGGGATACTCCGCACCCGTCAGCGCGTTGTAGAGGCGCACGGGTCGTTCGCCTGCCACAGGTTGCGGCGTGCGCGGCGCGTACAGCACATAGCCATAGGCGTTATTGTCGTTGCCAGGCGCGGAGTTCGGCGGCACGGTTATCGTCACGCGCCCATCCGACCCGACTGTCACGGGCGGACGCTGCCCCGAATAGTCTACCAGCACCGTGCCCGACGGGAAGTTGGTCTGTACGGTCGCCGTGAGGGGCGTTAGGTCGCCGCGATCGTTCAGCCCCACCAGCAGCAGGCTATGCCCGTTTACTTGGCGCTCATAGATGTAGAGATCACTGCTTACCCAGCGATTGACCAAATCGCCTCGCGCGAACCGCTTGCGCACATCAAGCAGGCGCAGCAGGCTGTTGTCGCCGTTGCCCAGCGCGTTGTAGCGCCCTGGACGCGGGAAGTGGCTCCAGTTATTCGGCTCGATGTTGTTGCCGTCGTAGTAAATCTTCGGTCTGCCAGGTCGGGTCAGCAGCCACGCATGCGCAAGATTGTTCGAGCGTGGCGGACCGTCATCGTGGCTCTGCACGAAGCCGACACTCAAATAGCGCGCCAGCCCGCCCAGCTCGTAGGGCAGCCCCGTGGCGGGGTCTGCGCCCAGCGGATTGCTCAGCAACGCGCCCAAATCGCCCAAGCCGTTGGCGCTGAACAGGTTTTTCAGCATGAAGTTCATCGGGAAGTCGAGCAGGTTCATCCCCGTCTTGGCGTACTCGCGCAGTTCGTAGGAATCGCCTGAGTAGACCTCGCCGAACACATACAGGGACGGTTTGAGGCTAAACAGGTAGGGCAAGAGATTGCCGTTGCTGACCGTCCCGCCAGGTTGCTGGGGCGTCCGCGCGAAGAAGCCTGGCGGCGTGTGGCGCACGGCATCGATGCGGTAGCCGTCGAAGCCTATCACTTCTGTCAGGAACCAGCCCCACCGCTTCAGGTAGTCGCGAACATCCTCGGCATAGGGCTGCCCCGTCGGGTAGTAGTGGGGGTTCAGCGGGTGGCGCACGAAGCCGGGCTTACCGAAGGCGTTGAACTGCGCGTAGCTGGGCAGGTTGAATGCACCCGTGCGCGTGTTATTGCCGTCCTCGTGGGCGTAGTCCGCCAGCCCGACGACGTCATGGTTCAGCGTGCCGAAGCCGAACGGCGGCGCGTTGTTGAAGTCTATCTCGCTATTGCTGGGGTCGGCTGTCGAGCGGATGTGGAAGTCCTCTGGGATGACGCCTGGATAGCGGTCGATTGCCGTGCTGGCGCGGTTGTCCGCATGGTTGGTCACCAAGTCGCAGTAGACCTCAAGCCCAAAACGGTGTGCCAGCCGAATCAGCTCAATCAGCTCCTGCGTTGTACCGTACTGCGTGCGCACTGTGCCTTTCTGGAAGCGGTCGCCCAAATCGAAGGGGTCAAACGGGTTGTAGCCCGTGCTGAAGCCCCCACCGCCCGACTTCACAGGCGAAGGCAGGTAAATCGCGCCATAGCCCGCCGTCGCCACTTCGGGCAGGCGTTGCATAATCGTGCGGTAATCGGTCTGGAACCACTGCAGGATCGGCGTCTCGCGGTAGCGCGGGGCGTAGCGTACCCACACGCTGTAGTTGGACCCGCCGTTGTTGTCGAAGCGCACCTCGCTATTCGCGCCCCGCGCCCGAATGTAAAACTGCACATGCGTGCCCGCAGGGTAGGGCGGTAGTACCAGATACCACTGCGTATTCCCGCCAGTATTGAAATCAAACGAGAAATCGTATTCTCGCGTGGTCAACCAATTGTCAGTGGTAACGATTGCTTGAACTGACTGCCCTATTGCAATAGGATTCGTCTGTGTGGTGATAGTGATGACTTGCCATGGGTCGATCATCCCCAGTCGGCTGGGCAGGGCGTGGAAGCCCGTCGCGTAAATGCGCGTGTTGCCGACCCAGTTCAGTTGGGCGCACGCCGTCGCTACCCAAAGCAGCAGTCCCAAAACCATCCAGCCGCGTCGCATGTGTATATTATAACCCAGATTGGGCTATAATAGTGCGTGGAGGCAACCCATGTTCCGAACGCCTGTGCGAATTGTGGCTCTCTGGCTGGCTTTGACGCTCGCGTCGCATGCACAGACGGAGACGCGCGTCTACTCGCTGTTTGCTGCACCTGGCGACTGGTTCACGCATAGCGGGGTGAACTACGCCTTCTTCCCGTTTTTCCACCAGTGGAACTGGTACTACGGGCATGTGCAGCGTGACGGCGTGGTCGGCATCCGCACGGACTACACCCGCTCAGGCAACGGCTCGGTCTACTTCTATACGCCAACTGCACTTGCCAAGTCGGACATCGAGTACCGATTCCTGGACGGTCAATCTTACTGGGGTCGCCTACGCAACTTAGAGTGGCTCTCCTACGACTGGTATCGCGACAGCCGAAGCACCGTCGCTGGGTACATCCACCTCCCGCTGCGTATCTATGTCGCGAACTTGGACAGTCAGGGTCGGCTGCGGGACTTGGGCTACCTCATCTACGAACGCTCGATGAACGGTTTCAGTGGGGCTGTACCTACAGATACTTGGGTCACGGAGGAGGTTGCGGCGTCCGATCGTCGCTTCTGGCAGAACCCAATTAACGGGGGCAACTTTTTCGATGCGCAACCGCTATCCGTGTGGCAATCTGACGCAGGCTACCAGCCACGCGAGGGCAACCGCGTCGGCGTGCGCTACAGTGGCGACAGCGTTGTCTGTGGCGTCAGCGTCGGCGCAGGCACAGGCTGGGACGGCGCTTTCATTGGGGCGGTAGACAACATCGTGCTGCGCTTCCGCAACGGCGTGCAGTTGCACTTCAACTTCGAGGTGCGTCCCGAGGGCGATGTGAACGGCGACGGCATCGTGGACGACGCCGACCTACTGCAGATACTGATGGCGTTCGGTGCTACATGCTCTGGGTACTGCTTCTACGACCTCAACCGCGACGGCGTTGTGGACGATGCGGATCTGTTGCTCGTGCTAATGAACTTTGGCGCGGGCGGTTGAGAGGCTACCCCAACAGCAAGTCGCACAGAGTGTCCACCGATTCGTCCACGCTCTGGCGAATTTCGGCGGCGGCAGAATCGTCGACGCGAATGAGTTCCGAGAGTTCCGCGCGCGGGTAGGCAGATGTAGACACGGGCGCGCCGCGCTTCTCGGCGTCCCACAGGTCGGCTTGCATGACCGCTGCCGTTAGCAGCCGTATATCGCCTTCGGGCAAGCAAGGTGCGTGATGTTCGCCAATCACGCGCACAATCCGCTCAGGTAGTTTCCAGTGTTCGGCAATCATCGCGCCGATGTCGGCGTGGTCATAGCCGAACAGCTCGCGCTCGACGGATAGTCTGTCCTCGTCTGCCCGAATCAGTGAGTGGTAGACCCCTGAAAAGCGCGCAGCAAGGAACATCGCGCCTATATCGTGTAGCAACCCCGCGATGTAGGCATCTTCAGCGACCCGCTGTCCCCAGCGACACGCGCGTGCAATCCTCTGTGCGTTGCTCGCGACCGTGACCGAATGCCGCCACAACTCGCGCTCAACACTGCTTACAACGCGGTTCCCCCGAAGCGTAGATGCAGCGGCAACGCCCAAAACTATCCCCCGCACCGCGTGTACACCAAGCAGCATCAGCGCTTGGTAGATCGAACAGACCGCTCGCGGCAGACCGTAATAGGCAGAGTTAGCAATCTGCAGCACCTTGCCGCACAGCACAGGCTCCGCCTTGAGAAGCGCCTCGACCTCACCCAGTACCGCCGTCTCGGACTCCAACAGTTCCACCAGTCGCATCACGGCTCTGGGCAGCGGTTGAAGTGCTTTAATCGCGGCTTCAACCTCTCTCTGCATCACCACAGCAATCGGCATCTCTCCACAGGGTATTATGGGTATCCGTATTCGTATTCTTGAGGGCTATGCACGTGAACATCGGCGATTGGGCGCTTTTGGAGCAGGCAACCGCGTGGGGTGTCGGGTTGGATTCTCACACGCGCGACATGCTCCTACGCTACCTTACGCTGCTGTACGAGGCGAACCAGCGGGTGAATCTGACGCGCGTGCCCGCCGAGCAAGCCGTCGGGCGACACCTACTGGACTCGCTGTGCCTGCTGGCGGTCTACACGCCCCCCGAAGGTGCGCGGGTGTTGGACATCGGCACGGGTGCAGGGCTGCCTGGCATTCCTCTGGCAATTGCGCGCCCCGACCTGCGGTTGACCCTGCTCGATTCGCACGGCAAGACGGTGCAGTTCCTTCGGGAGGCTTGCGCCGCGCTGGAGTTGCCCGCAACCGTCGTGCAGGCGCGCGCGGAAGAGTGGGCGCACAATCCCGACGCCCGCGAGCAGTTCGACCTCGCTGTCGCCCGAGCCGTCGCCAAAATGCCGATTCTGACGGAGCTGACGACGCCGTTCCTGAAAGTCGGGGGCGTTGGGCTTGCCCTCAAGAGCGCAGGTGAGACCGACGAGATCCTGTCGGCAGCCCCCGCCGCGCAACGGCTCGGCGCAACGCTGGAGCTGCGCACGGTCAGCTTCGAGACCGAGCAGGGAACCGTCTCGCGTGCAATCGGGCTGCTGCGCAAGGAGCGACCGACGCCCAAGTCGTATCCGCGCCCGTGGAAGCAGATTCTGAGCCGCCCGCTGGGGGTCAAGCCGTGAGGGTAGGCATCGACGCGCGGCTGCTCACGGGCGCGTACACAGGCGACCGCACCTACTGGCGCGGGCTGCTCAAGGCGCTGGGCGAGCTGCTGAGTCCCACCGAGCATCGGCTCGTGCTGTTCTCCACGCGCCCCATCCCCGCAGGGACACTTCCCGAATCGCCGCTGTATGAGCCTGTGGTCGCGCCCGCCCGCTCTGAACGGCTCTGGAGCCTACTGCGCCTGCCCAAACTCGCCCGACAGAACCGCTGCAACTTAGTTCACACGCAATACACAGTCTCGCCCTTATTCGCGGTTCCGACCGTGACGACCGTGCATGACATCTCGTTCCTGATCGAGCCGCGCTGGTTCCCGCTGAAAGACAGGATTCTGCTACGCCTGACCGTGCCTGCTTCGTGCCGCCGCGCCAAGCGGGTGCTGACCGTCTCGGAGACCTCGCGCGAAGACATAATCGCCATGCTCGGACTGCCCCCCGACAAAGTGATTGCCACACCGAACGGGCTGCCTGAAGGCTTCTACCCCATCCCAAAAGCGGAAGCGCAGGCGTGGGTACGCAAAAAGTATGGGGTCGAGCCGCCCTTCGCGCTGGCAGTGGGCGTGCTGCAGCCGCGCAAGAATTGGCAGCTGGCAATCGAGGCGGTGTACCTTGCTCGCGAGGAGTACGAGCTTCCGATGACGCTCGTGCTGACAGGCAAGGCAGGCTGGGCGCGTCGGGAGTTGGCGTGCGCCAAGCAGACCTTTGCATCCGACGGCTGGCTCATCGAGACGGGCTATGTGCCCGACAAGCATCTCGTGTGGCTCTACAACGCCGCCGAGATGCTGCTGTACCCCTCCTTCTACGAGGGCTTTGGGCTGCCCCCGCTGGAAGCGATGGCGTGCGGGACACCCGTAATCGCCTCCAACGGCGGCGCGCTGCCCGAAGTGGTCGGCTCTGGGGGCATCCTGCTGCCGCCTAATGAGCCTGGCATGTGGGCAAGCGCAATCCACACACTGCTGACCAACAACGCCTACCGCGAGGCGCTTCGCCAACGAGCCATCACGCAGGCGCAACGCTTCTCGTGGCGCATCACCGCCGAGCGCACCTGGCAAGCCTACCTGCAGGCAGTGGGGTGTGGATAACTCTCCCGCGAATTGTGGATAACTCGCCCCCAATTGTGGATAACTCTGTGGAAAACCCTGTGGAAAACCCCTGAATCGCCCCGTTATCCACAGAGTTATCCACAATGGATCCACAGTTTTCCACAAGTTATCCACATCGAGACCCCCGATCCTTAGCGTGGCTAATTAAACGCTCGGTCAGTAGACAAAAGTTGCAATTTGAGTTCAAAATTGCCCTTCGGAACCCCCCAAATTCGTCGACCGTGCGGTCGAAGTAGACAAAGTTATCCACAATTCCACAATGACCTACTACTACCATGGATTCTATAGGTATAGGGGCATGGAAATTAGTTGCGTGTGGAAAACTCGAACGCACCCCGCAGTTAGGATACCCCGAAACGCGCCAGCCCCTCGCTAATCGTGCAGGTTTTTCATGAAAACTTGCCCACAAACAGCCGAAGGCAATACCCTTTGGGTATACTGCAGGCTGACCCTTTAAGTCCGTCCAGCGAGGCGACAAGGGAGGAGATTATGCCGAAAGACACATCGCTACGGAAGGTTTTGGTGATTGGCTCAGGTCCGATTGTCATCGGGCAAGCCGCCGAGTTTGACTACTCTGGTTCGCAGGCGTGTCGTTCCCTTCGCGAAGAAGGGCTGGAAGTCGTGCTAATCAACTCCAATCCCGCCACCATCATGACCGACCCCGACACCGCCGACCGCGTGTATATCGAGCCGCTGACCGTAGAGTTCGCCGAGCGTGTGATTGCGCAGGAGCGTCCCGACGGGCTACTGCCGACGCTTGGGGGGCAGACAGGACTGAACCTCGCGACGGAGCTGGCGGTGCGCGGCATTCTGGACAAGTACGGCGTGCGTCTGCTGGGCACGCCCCTGACGGCGATTCAAGCGGCGGAGGACCGCGAGAAGTTCCGCGACCTGATGCGCCAAATCGGCGAGCCTGTGCCCGAATCGTGGATTGTGGAAAGCATCGGCGAGTTGCGGCGCGTGGCGGAGATTGCGCCCTACCCGTGTATCGTGCGCCCTGCCTACACGCTGGGCGGCACAGGCGGCGGAATCGCGCACAACCCCGACGAGCTGCTCGAAATCGGCGCGCGGGGGCTGGAGCTGTCGATGCGCTCGCAGATCTTGGTAGAGCGCTCGCTGCTGGGCTGGAAGGAGATTGAGTACGAGGTGATGCGCGACGGCGCGGACAACGCCATCGTGGTGTGCAACATGGAGAACTTAGACCCGATGGGCGTGCATACGGGCGATTCGATGGTCGTTGCGCCGTCGCAGACGCTGAGCGACTTCGAGTATCAGCTGTTGCGCACGGCGTCGCTGCGCATTATCCGCGCGCTGGGCATTCAGGGCGGGTGCAATGTGCAGCTCGCGCTGAACCCCAACGGCAGCGACTACTATGTGATTGAGGTCAACCCGCGCGTGAGCCGTTCCAGCGCGCTGGCGTCCAAAGCGACAGGCTACCCGATTGCGCGAATCGCCGCCAAAATCGCCATCGGGCTGCGCTTGGACGAGATTCGCAACCCCATCACGGGCACTTCGGCGGCGTTCGAGCCTGCGCTGGACTACTGCGTGGTCAAGATTCCGCGCTTCCCGTTCGACAAGTTCCCCACAGGCGACCGCACGCTGGGCACGCAGATGAAGGCGACGGGCGAGGTGATGGCGATTGACCGCACCTTCGAGGGCGCACTGATGAAGGCGGTGCGTGGGCTGGAAGTCGGCGTGAGCGACCTGCGCTATCCGCCCGCCGCGCGGCTCAGCCCGATGGAGCTGGAGACGCTCATCGCCACGCCCAACGACATGCGCCTGTTCTACATCGCCGAAGCGTTCCGACGCGGCTGGCTCGTGGACGAGGTGTACGGATTGTGCAAGGTAGACCCGTGGTTCCTGCATCGCATCCGCCGACTGGTGGAGATGGAGCAGGAGCTGATTGCGCGGAGTGAGGAGATCGTGTCTGCCCTCACCCCCAGCCCCTCTCCCACAGGGTGGGCGAGGGGTGAGGGCATCAAAACCCTCCTTCGCCGCGCCAAAGAGTGGCAATTCGGCGACAAGTTTCTGGCGCAAATCACGGGGCTAAGTGAGGCGCAGGTGCGGGCAGGGCGTAAGGCGCTGGGCATCGTGCCCGCCTTCAAGATGGTGGACACCTGCGCGGGTGAGTTCGAGGCGCGCACGCCCTACTTCTACAGCACCTATCACGGCGTCTCCGACCGCCCTGCGCCGAAACATCCACGCAAGGCGCTCGTGCTGGGGTCGGGACCCATCCGCATCGGGCAGGGCATCGAGTTCGACTACTCCGCCGTGCATGCCGTGCGCACCCTGCGCGAGATGGGCTACTACGCGATGATCCTCAACAACAACCCCGAAACCGTTTCCACTGACTTCGACATCTCCGACGCGCTCTACTTTGACCCCATCACAACGGAGGATGTGCTGAACCTGCTGGAGTACGAGGCGGGCGATTCGGGCGAGCCAATCCCCGTGCTGGTGCAGTTCGGCGGGCAGACGGCAATCAACTTGGTCAAGTCGCTGCAAGCGTTCGGCGTGCCGATTCTGGGCACACCGCCCGAATCGATTGAGCTGGCGGAAGACCGTCGGCAGTTTGATGCGCTGCTGGAGCTGTTGGGCGTCCCGCGTCCGTCAGGGCGCGCTGTGCTAACTTTGGGCGAGGCGCGTGAAACGGCGCAGGCGGTCGGCTACCCTGTGCTGGTACGCCCGTCGTATGTGCTGGGCGGGCGCGCGATGGAAATCGTGCGCACCGACGCCGAGCTGGAGACCTACTGGCGCTCGGCGGTGCTGGCGTTCCCCGACGCGCCCGTGCTGGTGGACAAATACATCGAGGGCAAAGAGGCGGAGGTAGACCTCATCGGCGACGGCGAGCGGTTCCTCATCCCTGCGATTATGGAGCATATCGAGCGGGCGGGCGTGCATTCGGGCGACAGCATGACCGTCGTGCCGCCGCAGACGCTCACTGAGTCGGAGCAGGCGCAGATTCGCGACTACAGCCTGCGCTTGGCGCGTGCGCTGCGCGCCTGCGGGCTGCTCAACATCCAGTTCGTGGTGCAGGACGGGCAGGTCTATGTAATCGAGGTGAACCCGCGCGCCAGCCGTACCGTGCCCTACCTGTCCAAGATCACCGACATCCCGATGGTGCGGTTGGCGGTCGCGGCGCAGTTGGGGCAGCCCCTGCCGCTTGTGGAGATGCCGCCCGACCCCACGCGCGGGCGAATCGCGGTCAAAGCGCCCGTGTTCTCGCACCTGAAACTGCGGCAGGTGGAGGTCGCGCTGGGACCCGAGATGCGCTCCACAGGCGAGGTGATGGGCATCGACTGCACCTACGAAGCCGCGCTTTACAAAGCGATGGTCGCCGCGGGCATCAAAATCCCGCGCACGGGCGCAGTGCTGCTGACGCTTGCCGACAAAGACAAGGCGGAGGGCGTGCAGTTAGCGCGGGCGTTCCTTGCGAAGGGGTTCCAGCTGCTGGCGACGCGCGGCACGGCGGCTGCGCTTCAGGCGGCGGGCTTACCCGTGCAGGTCGTGCCCAAAATCGGCGAGGGCAGCCCGAACCTGCTGGATTACATCAAGGGCAAGCGCGTGCAACTGCTGATCAACACGCCCAGCCCTGAACGGCGCGCCCAACAGCAAGGGCTGCTAATCCGCCGCGCTGCCGTCGAATCGGGCGTGCCGTGCCTAACCGCGCTGGACACCGCGTGGGCGCTCCTGCGGGCGTTGGACGCCGAGGCGTGGCAGGTGCATCCGATTGGGCAGGTCAGGTACGCCGCTGTGTCGCCTACGGCTGCCCCTGCAGTACCGCAATAAACGGCAGGTTGCGATACCGCTCACCATAGTCCAGCCCGTAGCCGACGACGAACCTGTCGGGGATCTCGAAGCCGCAGTAGGCAATCTCCAACGCCACTTGGCGGCGTGCGGGCTTGGCAAGCAGCGTGCAGACGCGCAGGCTCGCAGGCTCGCGCTGGCGCAGCAGCCCCAGCAGATAGCTCAGCGTCAGCCCCGTGTCGTAGATGTCTTCCACCACCAGCACATGGCGCCCGTGAATCGGCGAATCGAGGTCTTTGATGAGGCGCACTTGCCCTGTGGTCTGCGTCTCTGCGCCGTAGCTGGAGATTGCCACGAAGTCGTAGGACACGGGCAGCGGAATCGCCCGCATCAGGTCTGCCAGGAACACCAGCGAGCCTTTCAGCACGCCCACCAGCAGGGGCGGGTGCGCGCCGTAGTCGCGCGTAATCTGCTCTCCCAGTTCGCGTACCCGCGCTTGGAGGGTGTCGCTGTCGATGAGTATCTCCAGCTCGGGGAAGCGTTTCAGCCACGCGGCGTCGGTTGCATGCATGCCAGTCCTTCCCAGAGGGTGGTAAAGGATACCTGATGGCGGTATGTCGCGCCTACTCGGACTGCGCGACCAGAGCCTGCAGGGGGAGGTTGTGGAGTTCCACCCGCTCCAGCGAGAACTGTTGCCGCGCGTGGTCGATGTCGATACCCACAATACCACCCTGTGCATCGAGGTCTACCACGATGCCAGGAGCGACCTCCACAGAGTCCGCGCTTGCCTCCTCACGCAGATCGATGTAGAGACTGTCCGTCTCTGGGTAGTAGAGCAGTCGCATTAGTTCACCTCCAGTTTGAAGTTTCGGTCGGGGAATGCGTTGTGAATTGTCTCCCCATCGGCTAAGGTGACCACACGCAAGTAGCGTCCGAGTTCGGGAATATAACCCCAGTACCGTATCCTGCCATCGGGCTGTACCTCCTTCTTGAGCGGTTGCTGGATGACTCTTTCGCGCCACTCGGGTCGGATGTACGGTCGCTTCCGAAGCACTTGTTCCAGAAAGTAGCATGTAGCTTTCACCGACAGCCGATTGTACCTGATTGGAGAGACGATCCACAGCCCCTGAAGAGTAGATACCTATTGCTGCTGCGCCGAGCGGGTACAATCGTTGTATGCCGAAAAGCGCGTCGCTGGCAGCGGTGCAGATGCAGTACCGCTTGGAGGACTACCGTAGCGTGGAGGCGTTCCGCGAGCGCGTTCTGGGGGTGATGCGCGCGGTGCGTCAGCGCGCCCCCAAGGGCGATTTGCTGGTGGTGTTCCCCGAAGATGTGGGGCTGGGGCTGATTTTCACGCAGGACTTTGAGCGGGTGCAAACCGCCAAGACGATGGTGGAGGCGGGGCTGCGCCTGATGGAGCGGTATCAGATCAACGCCTTCGCGGGGGAGGGCGGCTTTGCGGGAGCGACGCGCACCCTTTTGCGCACGCTTAGCCCGTTTGTGGAGCGCGTCTACCACGAGGTCTTCTCGGAGGCGGCGCGAGTGGGGGGCGCGTGGGTCGTGGCGGGCAGCGCGCCCATCGCGCAGGGTGAGTGCGTCCACAATGTCTGCTACACCTACAACCCGAAGGGCGAGCGCGTGCTGGTGCAGCGCAAAATCAACCTCGTGCCGTTGGAGCAGGAGGCAGGCTTGAACCTATGCCCCGCACCGCGTGAGCTGCCGAATGTGAACACCCCTCTGGGCAAACTGGGCGTGCTGATCTGTCTGGACGGCTTCTACCATGAGCTGATTGACCAACATGCGAAGCGGGGCGTGCGCGTGATTGCGATGCCCTCCTACAATCCGCTGCCGTGGACGAAAGAGGAGGCGCAGGGCTGGGAGACGGGACTGCTGGCGGGCGTGCAGAAGTATCCCGACCTGATCGGCGTCAATCCGATGGGGGTGGGCGGCTTTTTCGATGTGCGTGCGGAGGGGCAGTCGTCGATAGTGGCGTCGCGCGCCCGCACACCCGACGGCAGCGGCTACCTCGCCCGCGCCAGAAGCAAAGATCAAGAGGAGATTCTGATACACCCTACCCCTTGACGCGCCTGACGCGCGTGGGGTATACTTTGCCCGCCATACCGCAGACAGCAGGCGTCCCAGTGGGGACATAATCCGCGCAGCGGTCCGCCTGCCGAGGAACGGCGCACGGGACAGTTGGCAATTTTGCGATGGAGAGCGCGTGTCGGCGCGCTCGCGTCGCACGGAACCGTTGCGAGCCTGCTGCGGCATGGCTCGCGTTTTTGGTTTAAAAGCGCGAACCCAAGCAAGGAGGTGTACCGAATGGCGACAACCGAACAGGCGACGCACGCCAGCCCTGCGCGCCGCTGGGAGCGCACGCCGCGCCCCGAAAAGGTGGCGCAGGTGAACCAGATCCGCGCATGGATGGGCGACTCCAAAGCGCAGATTCTGGTGGACTACCGCGGGCTAAGCGTGCGCGAGATTACCGACCTGCGCAAGCAGCTGCGTCAGTCGGGCGCGGAGCTGCGCGTGGTCAAAAACACGCTCTACCGCATCGCGCGCGAGGGCAATATCCCCGAAACGCTGGAACCGCACCTGCACGGGATGACTGCCATCGCGTTTGTGATAGGCGACGAGGCAGCCGCCGCTAAAGCGCTCACCGACTACATCAAGCAGATGCGTAAGGCGGAGGTCAAAGCGCTTCTGCTGGGCGAGAAGGTCTACCCCGCCGAGATGGTCGACGCGCTGGCGAAGTTGCCCCCGCGCGAGGTGATGCTGGCACAGTTTGTGGGCGCGCTTCAGTCGCCCATCACGGGGCTGGTGGGCACGCTTTCCGAAATCATCGGGCAGTTCGTGCGCACGCTCCAAGCCATTGCCGATAAGAAGGCAGAAACCCAATAATCCCAAACACAGGAGGCACTCACTATGGCGAAACTAACTGCAGAGGAACTGATTCAGGCGATTGACGAGATGACCGTTCTGGAGCTGAACGAGTTGGTCAAGGCGTTGCAGGAGAAGTACGGCGTGTCGGCAGCCGCGCCTGTCGCCGTTGCGGCGATGCCTGGCATGATGCCAGGCGCAGCAGAGGCTGCCCCCGCTGTTGAAGAGAAGACCTCGTTCGATGTCGTGCTGGCGGCTGCAGGCGACAACAAGCTGCAGGTCATCAAGGTCGTCCGCGAACTCACGCAGCTCGGACTGAAGGACGCGAAAGACCTCGTTGAGGGCGCGCCGCAGAAGGTCAAAGAGGGCGTGAGCAAGGAAGAGGCAGAGGAAATCAAGAAGAAGCTCGAAGAGGCAGGCGCGAAGGTCGAGATCAAGTAAGGCGCTATGCTTGCCTCAATCTTTCCTGAAAGTCCCCTCCTCCAGTAGCGTGGAGGGGGGAACTACCTCACAGGGACTCGAAAGAGATGGAGAGTTTTCGCTCCACTGTAGGACGGACTCTGCAGTTGCGAGACATGCAGCGGCTTCCGTCAGCGTGGGGGTTGGATAGTCTCCAGGGTAGCGAATCTCGACAGCGTAGAATGAAAGGTTTTGCACATCCACAAGCGCGAATTCTGGATCGACTTGGGCGCACAGTTCCTTCAGGTACTCTATGTTATGAGTTCTCGGAAAGGCGACGCCGTGCAGAACGAGGAATGCTTTGAAAACCTTCTCGACGAATTGTTGGCAGTGGAAGCATACGGCAGCGGTCACCGTCTCTTCGTCTGGCAGCGCCATCTCGTGGCGTGCCACCATCAGGTCCTCTCGCGCCTTCCGCAACCACTGTATTACCTCGTCACTCATAGGCTGATCCCCTCTGCAAGAGCGGTTCGTATAATCGAGCCAATCTGGTGGGCTTGCTTTTGTACCTCTTGACAGGAGCGTATTAGCAGGTCGCACGGGATGAGTCGACGCGCGAGAGCGCGGTTCAGACGGGTGGACAGAGCAATCCGTTCGCGGTGGCTTATAGGATTGCGTAAGACAACCAGTACATCCCAGTCGCTCTGTGCATCGGCGTCCCCGCGCGCCCGCGAGCCAAACAGCACGATTTTCTCTACGGTGACGCCCGCGTCGATTGCCTCTGAGCGGATGATTTCTGCTATAAGCGTAGGGATTGCCTCGTCTGGCACGACTTGGGTCTGCATATTCATATTGTACCTCTCGTGTGCTATTCGTAGCGCAACGCCTCCACAGGGTCTTTACGGGCGGCGCGGGCAGCGGGCAACACTCCAAACACCAGCCCCACCGCGCCGCACACTGCCAACGCCAGCCCGATTGTGTCGCCTGTGACCTCGGGCGTCAGCACCGTGAAGCGGTCAATCGCCGCACATGCGCCCCAGCCAATCAGCACGCCCATCAGCCCGCCCACCAGCGCAATCAGCAGCGCCTCAATCAGAAACTGCCAGAAGATGTCCCGCTGCTGCGCGCCGACGGTCTTGCGGATGCCAATCTCGCGCACGCGCTCCGTGACGCTCATCAACATCACATTCATCACGCCAATCCCGCCGACCACCAGCGCGATGGAGGTGATGCCCGTCAGCGCGACGGACACAATCTGCAGCAGGGTGAACAGGCGGCTGAGCAGTTCTTCTTGCGTTAGCACGGAGAAGTCCTCGCTGCCGCCGTGGCTGCGCAGCACCGCCGCCCGAATCTGCGCTTGCAGTTGCGCGGGGTCTTGGTCGGGCGCAGTCTGGGCAATCACGCGGTGGATTTGCTCGCTGCCCATCGCTTTTTGGAGGGCGCGAATCGGCGCGTAAATCGCGAACTCGAACCCGCCGCTGCCCAAAAGCGAGCGGCTGGAGTCTTCCGCCGTGACGCCAATCACGGTGAACAGCTTGCCGTTGAGCCGCACCTGCTTGCCCACGGGGTTTGCGTCGCCGAACAGCTGCTCGGCAGGCTTGGGACCGAGCACGCACACGAACTTGTCTGCCTCAGCGTGCGTGAAGAACCTGCCGTGCTTGAGCGTGTGGGGGCGTATCTCGAACCATTCGGGGGTTGTGCCTAATATCAGTGCGGCGTCTGCCCAGCGGTCGCCCCGTTGCGCCCCGCCTGCCACGAAGGTAATCGGCGCGACCCGCCGCACGCCTGGCACTTGCGCCACTGCCGTGACATCGCCTGCGCGCAGCGTGCTTAGCCCGATGAAACTCATCGGGTTGAACGGGTTTTCGGGGCTTAGCCGACCGGGCAGCACAATCACCAAGTTCACCCCCAGCGACTCCACCTGCGCGACCACATCGCGCTGCACGCCCTTGCCCAGCGAGACCAGCACCACAATCGCCGCCACGCCGACCGCCATGCCCAAACCGCTGAGCAGCGTGCGCCGCGGGGTCGTCCAAATCGATTCTAACGCCGCATGGAAACTTTTTTTGACCATCGTTCGTATACCCATGTGAAGGATTCAGCGCGCAGGGGGCGAAATTCCCCCATTAAGTCCCCGTTAAGGGCTAAAGATTTCGGCGCGATGTGCCATAATATTAAGTGGGAACGAGTTCACCTTCCTTCCTTGGGGGTGGCAGGCTTTGCTCTCCTTTCACTGCCACCCTCCTTTTTATTGCCCCCTGTTGAAACCCGCGGGCGCAATTTGGGGTATAATTAGGCAGGCGAGGCGCCGTACCCAAGTGGCTAAGGGGAGGGTCTGCAAAACCCTTATTCGTGGGTTCGATTCCCACCGGCGCCTCCAGAAGCTAATTCCTGCTCGGATTCCCATTTTGCGTTTGCGGCGGCGCATCGCCCACAACCTCCACGGGCGCGTGCAGCCACTGCCCGTCGATGTACGCGCTCACCACCCCGCGCCCCGCCCGCAACGCGCGGAACCGCCCCCACTGGTCAACAAACCCGATGCTCACCGTGCCCCAGACCGCTTCCCAAGTCGAGACGGGCTGGTCGCCCCGCACGATGCGGAACCGCACCTGCTCGCCGACCTTGAGGCTGGCTTGTGGCGGCTCGATGCGGTAGTCGGTATAGCGCGGCAGGGTCGGGCGTTGCGCGTCGTCGTACACCAGCCATGCGTTCGACACGGGGCGTTCCACGCCGTCGGAGGGGCTGTTGATGACAAGGTTGCGCACGACCAGCGTGGTGGAGCCGCCGCCGTCCAAGTTGATGGCGTCCACCGCGCCGTAGCGCGCCATGATTTGCGCCAGTTCGCTGAGCGAAACGCCCTGACTGTGGGGCTGGCGTCCGTCGACGGTAATCCAAAGCACCTCGCCCTGCTTGGTGCGCCCGACGGCGGTGCGCGGGTGGCGTCGCTCAATAAAAGTCTGCGGGTTGAACCCACCGGGCATCTCGTCAGGCGCGACGAGTTTGCCGTTGCGGATCAGCCACGGCCCGCCTGCGACGGCTTCGCGCACAGTGCGCCACTGCGCCGCGCCGTCGCCCTGCAGGTCAATCCGCAGCGTGATGCGGTCGCCGGGCTGGAGCGCGCGCAGAAAGTCCGCCGCGCCCGCCGTGCCTATCAGCGCGCCGCCTGCAGGCGGAATCGGCGCGGAACTGCCCTGACGCACCTCGCGCACGACCGCCTGCACCTGCGCGCCCACCCGCAACGGGCGCGGCAGCGCGTCCAGCGCGACCACCGTGCCTGCGCCTGCCGCTTGCGCCGTCGTCCCATAGAACGAGGTGAACAGCACCAAGTCGCCCTCCGCCTTCGCCACACGGTTCAGCCCCGTCAGAGCCAGCTTCGCGCCGTCGGGGCGCGTGAGGTCGGCGTCCAGCGTCGGGTCGCCCATCACCACCTGCCCCGTCGCTGTCCAGCCGACGGCAGGGCGTCCCGGATAGGTCTCGCTGACGATTTCGCTGTCGGCAATACACAGCCCCAGCGGGTCACCCCCGTCGAAAAAGTCGGCGTTGATGGCGGCAACCGCGCGGTGTCGCCACGCCATGCGGCTGGTTAGTTCCCGCCCGCGCAGCGCGCCCTCGGTGGCGACCACATCGTTGCCCAGCGTCGAGCGGAAACTGACCGCCCGCGCAGGGGTAATCCGCACGCCCTGTATCGCCAGCGGCGGGTTGACCGAAATCTCTTGGAACAGCACCAAGTGCGGGCTGATGCGCTTCTCGATTTTCTCAACAGGGGGTTGTTGCACCGCAGGCGCGAACGCCCAGAGCAGACCGCACAGTAGGATCCCAAACCGTAACCAGCGGGTTCGCATCGCGCCTGAATTGTACCTTAGCCGATGACGGGTAGAATTGGAGCGACCACATGACTACGCCAGACCAGAGTGAGTATATCGCCATCGCGCGGCAGGGGCAGATGACGCCCGTGTATCGCGTCGCGCTTGCCGACTGGGAGACGCCCGTCTCCGCCTTCTACAAGACCGCCGCCCACGAGCCGTATGCGTTCCTGCTGGAGAGCGTCACGGGCGGTGAACAGATTGCCCGCTACTCGTACATCGGTTTCGCGCCGACGCTAATCCTGCGCACGAAAGGGCGCACGGCGCGCGTGTGGGAGCGCGAGACGGGCTGGCGCACCTTCGACATCCCGCCCGCGCAGACGCCGCTGGACATTGCCCGCACGCTGCTGCGCCGACACCCTTATCAAGCGTCGCCTGCGCTGCCGCGCTTCACGGGCGGGCTGGTCGGCTATCTCAGCTACGACCTCGTGCGCTTTTTTGAGCGGTTGCCCAACCCGCCGCCCGATGACCTGCACACTGACGACTGCTGTCTGATTGCGCCCGAAGTGCTGCTAATCTTCGACCACGCGATGCACACCATCACGATTCTGACCAACCCGTCGCCGAGCGCGTCGCCCGAACAGAGCTACGCCGAGGCGGTCAGGCGCATCGAGCAGACCCTGCAGCGACTGCGCACGCCCATGCCGCCGCCCCCGCCTTACAACGCCCCGCACTTCACGCTAAGCCCCCAGCCGAACATCACCCGCGAGGCGTTCGAAGCTGCCGTGCGCAAGACCGTCGAGTATATCCACGCGGGCGACTGCATTCAGGTCGTGCTGTCGCAGCGGTTCAGCCAGCCGATTACCGCCCCGCCGTTCTACCTCTATCGCGCGCTGCGCACCATCAATCCGTCGCCCTACATGTTCTATCTGCAGTTTGACGACACGACGCTGATTGGCGCGTCGCCCGAAGTGTTGGTGACGGTGGAGGACGGCAAGGCAATCACGCGCCCGATTGCAGGCACGCGCCCGCGCGGCAAAACTCCCGAAGAGGACGCCCAACTCGCGCAGGAGCTCCTCGCCGACCCCAAAGAGCGCGCCGAGCATATCATGCTGGTGGACTTAGGACGCAACGACATCGGGCGCGTGAGCGTCTACGGCACAGTGCGCACGACCGACCTGATGGTGATTGAGCGCTACTCGCATGTGATGCACATCGTGTCGGAAGTGCAGGGGCAGTTGCGTCCCGACGCCGATGCGTTCGATGCGCTGCGGGCGTGCTTCCCTGCGGGCACGGTGTCGGGCGCGCCCAAAGTACGCGCGATGGAGATTATCGACGCGCTGGAGCCGACGCAGCGCGGACCCTACGCGGGCGCGGTCGGCTACTTCAGCTATACTCACGAGATGGACGCCTGCATCACCATCCGCACGATTCTGGTCAAGGACGGCATGGCGCATGTGCAGGCGGGCGCGGGGATTGTCGCCGACTCGGCGCCCGAGCGCGAGTACGAGGAGTGCCTGAACAAAGCGCGCGCCGCGCTTACGGCGATTGCGCGAGCGCACGCGCCGCTGGAGTAGGCGGCGCGGTCGAACCCCGCACGATGAGTTCGATGGGCAGGTACTCGTGCAGCGGGTCGGGGCGCGCGCCCTTGGCGCATGCCAGCAGTTTCTGCACGGCGCGTGCGCCGAGCTGTTCCAGCGGCTGGCGGAAGGTGGTCAGCGGCGGCGAGGCGAGCGCAGCCGACGGCGGGTCGTCGAACCCCAGCACCGACACATCGTCGGGCGTGCGCAGACCCGCCTGATGCACCGTCTGCATCGCCGAGAGCGCGAGGTAGTAGCCCCCTGCGACAATCGCCGTCGGTCCGTTGGGCAGGCGCAGCGCGGTGCGGATGCCCTCGCGCACGGCTTCGTCGATCTCGTCGGCGTAGGGCGTCGTGAAGGTCCAGAGGTGCGCCTCTGGGACGCCCGCCTCGTGCAGCGCGTCGCGAAAGCCGCGCCAGCGGTCGCGCGAGTTGAAGGTCTCCAACGCGCCGAACAACCCCAGAAACCGCCGATGCCCCAGCCCCAGCAGGTACTCCACGCCCTCACGCGCCGCGCGGTAGTTGTCCGTGTCCACCGTCGGCGTCTCCCACTCCTGCGCGCTTGCGCCGACAATCACCACAGGCACGCCCCGACGGTACAGGTCCTCCAGCAGCGCGATATGTTCCGCCGCAGGCGCCATCGCCAGCACGCCCACGAACTCCGTCGAGAGCAACTCGCGCTCGATCTGGTCGATCTGGTAGTCCAGCCACAGCGTGCGCAGCGCGAGCGGCGCGAGCGTGTTCAGCACACTGCGCTGGATGCTGCTGAAGTAAAAGTCCACGGGCTGGCGCGTGCCGCCGCCCAGCCCCAACGCCATGATGGTGAACGAGCGTTGCAGCAGGTTTGGGGGCAAATTCTCGGCGACGACCGTGCCGACGCGCCGCTTGCGCGTCACGATGCCTTCGCGCGCCAGCCCCTGCAACGCGCGGCTTACGGTCAGTGGGCTAACGCCCAACTGCTGCGCCAACTCGCGTTCGGGGGGCAGCACATCGCCCGACTTCCAATAGCCCGTCGCAATCTGCCGCTCGACCCACTGGCGCACCTGCACATAGCGCGGCGTCTCCGCATTGAAGCGCATAACCCTATCTCGCTGACTACCTTATGGTTATATGGCAGTCAGCCTATTATACCACACTTGCCGTGCGTTTGACGCTATGCCGCCTGCGCGTGGGCGACGCCCGCGTGGAGCGACTTCAGAATCTGCACCAGTTCGCCGTCGAGCGCGGTTCCGCTGTCGCGTTCCATAATCTCGAACACCTGGTTCAGCGGCAGCGCAGGTCGGTAGGGGCGCTCCGCGCTGAGCGCGTCGAACACATCGGCGACCGCCAGAATGCGCATTTCGAGCGTGAGTTGCTCGGCGGTGCGCCCTTGCCAGTAGCCGCGCCCGTCGAGCCGCTCGTGGTGCGCTCCCGCGACTTCCGCCAGCCACGCGAACGAGCGGATGCGCCGCAGAATCTCGAAGGTGTAGCGCGGGTGCGCGCGCACTGCGGCGAACTCGTCATCGGTCAGCTTGCCTGGCTTTTCGAGGATGGCGTTCGACACGCCCAGCTTGCCGATGTCGTGCAGTAGCCCCGCGCGGTAGATGAAGTTCACGCGCTCGGCGTCCCAGCCCAGCGCCTCAGCCAGCTGCACAGCGTAGTGCGCTACCCGTCGCGAATGCTCCGCCGTGAAGCTCGACTTCGCGTCGACAATCATCGCGAACGCCTCGCACACGCGGTCGATGTCGCTGGGCAGCACTTGGCGCGTGAGGTCGGGCATCGGCGGCGCCATGTCGGGATTGTGCAGCATCTCCGCGTGCAGCGCCCAGAACGCGCGGTCGTTGCGGAAGCTCTCCGCCACGCGCACCAACTCAGGATCAAACCACTTTCCGCGCCGCTGCTGCAGCATTTCGTAGGCGGACTCCACCCCGAACGCCGCCGCGAAGACCTCCATCGTCTGGCATAGGCATAAGATTCGCGCGTGCAGCGGGATCTGCTCCCCCTTGAGCTTGTAGGGCGAGCCTTTGCCGTCCCAGTGTTCGTCGAGGTACTCGATGGCTTTGGCGACCTGCTCGGTGAAGCCGATGTAGCGGGCGATCATCGCGCCGCGCGTGCATCGCGCTTGGGTCACCTCGTCCATCACGCCGACCGAGCCGCGCGTCTCCTTGAGCGCGTGCGCGATTTTCTGGAAGATGTTCGCGCCTGGCATCATATGCTCCAGCGCGAAGCGCAGCGACTCCAACGGGTTCGACCAGTTAACCAGCTTCACGCTGCGCTTCGTCAATAAGTCATCGGCGGCGAATACCTTGTAGACGCGCACAGCGTTGCTGGAGCAGCCTGCGTCCTTGAGCAGGCTTGCCTTGTAGAGGTCGCGCATATCGGTATCGGGCAGCTGCAGCTCCTTGCCGATACGCAGGGCGATGTAAGCGGTGCGCACGGCGTGTCCGCGTGGCTGCCCCTCCGTGATGTCCAGCGCGTGGCTAAGCGCGCTCAGAATCTCCGCAAAAGTCAGTGGCGTCTGCATACCGAGGGTATTATTGGCAGGCAGGCGTGCAACGCTTCACTGAACCCGAACATAACACTGAGGGCAACAGGTAAAATTCAGCCGTGCGAGAGACGCAACTCCGCCTGTGGGAATCGGGCATTTCGGAGTCGAATCTGTGCCCCTTGCGTGCCCAGTTAGAGGAGCAGTACCGTCCCTTACTTTCGGAGCGTCCTGAACTTGCGGAGCGCGTCTCCTACCGTGCTAACAAAGAACTGCCGCTGCTTCGCCTCTATCGCTACAAGGAGGCGTTTGCCTTCACTTTGGTTCAGGAAATTTTGCAGCAGCACAAAGGGAAGCAGCCGCTGCAGGTGCTGGATCCCTTCTGCGGGATGGGCAGACCTTGTTTGTCTCCGCGCTCTTAGGCGCGCCTGCGTGGGGCGTGGATCGGCTGCCTGTCGGCGTCTTAGTGGCGAACACCCTGCTCCAAATCCTTCAGTTAGAGTCGGGATCGCTCTTGCAGGCTTACGAGCAGCTTGCCCCACAGGTGAACCGACTCCCTGAAGCGCCTGTAGCGGAAGATGTGGCGAT
>JAIMAN010000076.1 GCA_023511915.1 Armatimonadota bacterium | reverse complement strand
AAACTGCCCGCAAGCGCAACAGCCTCGCCCGCGCCTTGAAAACGCCCGTCGACCCCAGCGTGCTGGATGAGGCGCAGCGTCAGACGCTGTAGATAAGCGGTCGTCCGCTGCGCGCACACCAAATCGGGTAAAATTCAGCTATGCCCAAAGATACGGCGCTCGCAGCGCCAGAGGCGCAAACACCCGCTACGCGCGGCGTCTACACCGACGCCGAACGCGAACTACTCCAACAACTCCAACTCCCAGAGGAGGACGGCGTACCCTTGGAAAGCCACTACCACGCCCTGCAACAACAACTCCTCGCAGAAGTCATCCACCAACACTTCAAAGGACGCACCGACTACTTCTGCGGCACGAACATGTTCGTCTACTACAGCCTCGAACAAGCGCAAGGCATCACCGAATTCGTAGAAGGCAAACGCGAAAGCGCGCCCTACAAAGGTCCTGACCTGCTCGTCGTGGTCGGCGTAGACGGCACGAAACGGCGCAAGCACTGGGTGGTGTGGGACGAGGATGACCGTTTTCCTGACTTGATTGTGGAGATTACCTCGCCCAGCACGAAGAGCAAGGATACGGACGACAATCTGAAGTTGTTCGCGAAGGTATTTCGGACGCGGGAGTATTTTTGGTACGATGAGGAGGCTGGGGAGTGGATGGGGTATCGGCTGCAGGGCGATAGTTATGTGCCGATTGAGGTGAATGCGCGGGGTTGGCGTTGGAGTGAGGTGTTGGGAGCGTGGTTAGGTGTGTCGGAGTTGCCGTATCGTGGGTGGCGGTATCGTTGGTTGCGGTTGTATGATGGGGCGGGTCGTTTAGTGCCGACGGGTGAGGAGTTGGCGGCGGCGGAGCGCGAGCGCGCCGAGCAAGCCGCGCAACGCGCCGAGCGCGAACGCCTGCTGCGCGAGCAGGAACGCCGACGCGCCGAGCAGGAACGCCTGCTGCGCGAGCAGGAGCAGCAACGCGCTGAGCGACTGGCGCAGAAACTACGCGAACTGGGCGTTGAGCCAGAGTAATACCAATCAGGGGACAGGCATAGGCAACGCTGCGCTCAATCCCTCTCACAACGGACGCCAATAGATATCGCGCGTCTCGATAATCGTGAAGGGGTCGTGGCACTGAATCGCGATTCGTCCCGCCCGAAAGTCGCGGTTGCGCGTGTCCACCACCTTCTGCCCGTTCACGAAAATCTGGATGTGGTCGCCCTTGGCGCGGATGCGCATCGAGAACCAGTCGCCGTCGCGCGTGAGCAGTCGGCTCGCCATCATGCGGTTATAGAGCGAGCCTGTGATGTAGTCGCGCCCCGCGTGATTGAACACCTGCGCCTCGTAGCCGACGGGCCAGTTGTTGGGGTTTTCGGGGTTCGGCTGCGCGCGGAAGTAAATCCCGTTGTTAGGGCGCATCGGGCTGTCGTCCTTGAACGGGCGGATGCGAATCATCGCGCGCAGTTCGAAGTCGGTGAAGGTCTGCTCTGTGAACAGGTGTCCCATGCCCGCCTCGCCGACAATCGCGCCGTCCTTGACGCTCCAGCGCGCCAGCCCTGTGGCGAACCAGCCCGACAGGTCTTTGCCGTTGAACAGCGGGCGCCAGCCATCGTTGCACGACTGGAGCCGCTTGATGCGCAGGTTGCGAAACTTCACCGTGACGCCGGGATGGTGCTGCTGCAAGCCGATGACGCCCCGCGTGAACCCGTGCAGGTCGCAATCTTGCACCGTTTCGCCGTTGAGGGTGATTTGGATGTGCGAGCCGCAGGCGCGGATTTCGAAAGCGTTCCAGCGCTGCTCGGCGGTGAGTTCGCGCACGCGTTCCAGATTCGTGGGCACGCGGTTGTAGATGCTGCCTGTGGGGTTGCGGGCGTCCTGCAGGCTGATTTGCATCTCGTAGCCGTCGTTCCAGGGTGTGGGGGTGCGCTGGGCGCGGAAAAAGACGCCGCTGTTGCCCTCGGCGGTGTTGCCTTTGTCAATCCAGTATTCGCCGCGCAAGACGAAGTTTTCGTACTCTGTCGTGGCGCCGATCCAGCCTGCGCTGTCGGTGGGTCCGATGAGTTCGCCGTTTTGCACGCGCCAGTTTGCGCCGGCGTACACCTTCCAGCCGCGCAGGTCGCGCCCGTTGAACAACGGTCGGAACCCCTCGCGTCGCTCCTGCGCGGTCAGCCCCTGCGCGTGCAGCGCCGCCGCCAAACCCAGTAGCCCAAACGCCAACGCCCATCGCATAGAGTGGGGATTCGGCGGGGTGGGGGCGATTCCTGCCCGCCTGCGAGAGACCGTTCGTGCGCGTCAGGCTCACCGTCGTAGCAACTCTTGCAACGCCTGATCGAACTTGCGCTGCGCTTCGCGGGCTTCCGCCGTGCCCGGTGCGAGTTCCACCGCCGTTTGCCACGCTTGCAGGGCGCGTGACATATCGCCGCGGCGGTACGCCTCGTCGCCGATGGCGATTTGCTCGCGGGCAGCGTTGCGCTGGTACTCCTGCGCCTGCGCGCCGCGACTGTGCTGGGCGGCAGACGCCCAGTGGTTCACCGCGCCCTCGCGGTTGCCTAACTGCGCTTCGGCGGCTGCCATCCCCGCGTAGGCTTCGGGCAGTGGCGCGTACTGCACTGCCTGCTGGTAGACGCGCGACGCTTCCTCATAGCGGCGCGCCTGCAGCAGTTGGTTGCCGTGCATGGTCAGCGCAGCCGCCGTGTTGCGACGGAACTCCTCCTTCCACTTGCTGGACTGCGCGCTGCGGTAGAGTTGGTCGTAAATCTGCGCGGCTTCCAGGTAGCGTCCCTGCCCGAAGAGTTTCTCCGCCTCTTTCGCGCGGGCGGCGACCTTCTCGTCGATTTGTTGCAGTTGGTACTCTTGGTAGGCGCGGGTCGCGCTGAAAACGCCCATGATGACGACGCCCAGCACTGCACCGCCGATGAGGATGACCGCCAACAGCGTGCCGAGAAACTGTCGCGCGGCGGGCGAGAGGACAGGCTTGGGCGGTGGGGGCGGTAGGTAGGGCGCAGGCGCGCTGGCAGTGGGCGGCGGCGCAGGTGTAGGCGTCGGCACGGGCGCGGGCGCGCCATACGGCGGCAGCGTCCCCCCCGTCGGCGCGGGCGCACTGTAGGGCGGGTAGCCTCCCGTCGGCGCGGGCGCACTGTAGGGCGGGTAGCCTCCCGTCGGCGCGGGCATCCCATACGGCGACGGCGCGCCCATCGGCGTCGCAATCACGGACGGGGCGTTCATTTGCGCCAGCGCGTTCTCCAACGCCTGTTTCATCTCCAACGCCGATGCGAACCGCTCGGCGGGGCTTTTGCGCAACGCCTTGCGGATCACCCACTCCAACGGCGCAGGGATACTCGGCGGCGACGGCGGCTCGGTATGCACGATGTTGTAGGTAATCGTGATCACCGAATCGCCCTGAAACGGCTTGTAGCCCGCCAGCATCTCGTAAAGAATCACGCCCACCGAGAACAGGTCGCTGCGCTCGTCAATCGCGCCGCCCTGCACCTGTTCGGGCGACATATAACTCGGCGTGCCGAAGATTTGCCCGTCCATCGTCAGGTTCGGCTCGTACTTGAGGCGGGCAATCCCGAAGTCGGTGATTTTGACCAGCCCTGTGGGCAGGATGTGGATATTTTCGGGCTTGATGTCGCGGTGGATGACGCCTTTGCTGTGGGCGTGCGCCAGCCCGTCCAGCACCTGCGTCGCGATGCGCACGGCTTCGTTGGGGGGCAGCGCGCCCTCGCGATCCATCTTCTGGCGCAGGTTGTCCCCCTCAAGATACTCCATCACAATAAAGTAGCGCCCGTTCTCCTGCTCGGTCTCGAAGATGGTGACGATGTTGGGGTGCGTCAGTGAGCCTGCGGCGCGCGCCTCGCGCTGGAAGCGGGCGATGCGGTCTTGGCGCACGGTGTCCGTCGCGCCAGGGGGCATCATCAACTCCTTGACGGCGACGCGGCGGTTGATGCGCGTGTCAATCGCCTCGTAGACCGCGTCGTTGCTGCGGGCGATTTCGCGGATAATCCGATAGTGCCCCAGTACTGTCTCCAGCGCCATAGTCCCCTACTATAGTATACACCGTGTTAGGCGGTGGTCAGTTCGCCCAGCACGCCGTCGGGGGTCAGGTCAACGAGGCGCACGGGGATTATTTGCCCTGCGAGGCTATTGGGCGCGGCGAACTCCACCTGCAGGTAGCGGTCGCTTGTGCCTGTCATCAGCCCCGACAGTTTCGAGCGGGTCTCCACCAGCACGCGCTCGACCGTGCCCAGCAGGCGCGCGGCGTAGCGTTGCGCCGCCGCCTTGCTGATGTGCTGCAGGCGTTGCATCCGCTCTGCTTTCACGGGGTCGGGCACTTGGTTGCGCATTGCTTCGGCGGGCGTGTCGGGGCGCGGCGAGTAGCGGAACAGGTGCGCCCGACAGAACTCCACCTGCTCCACCACGAAGCAGGTGTTCTGGAACGCCGCCTCGTCCTCGCCGGGGAAGCCGACCATGATGTCGGTGCTAATCGCGCAGTTGGGCACGCGCGCCCGCAGGCGGCGTATCAAGTCCAAGTAGAACGCTTGGTCGTAGGGGCGGTTCATCGCCTGCAGGACGCCCGTGTCGCCGCTCTGCAGCGGGATATGCAGGTGCGGGCACATCTTCGGGTGCGTCGCGATGAGGTCAATCAGGCGGTCGGTCACCAGCGTCGGCTCGATGGAACTGATGCGGATGCGCTCCAGCCCGTCGATCTCGCCCAGCAGGGCGCACAGTTCGGCGAGGTCGGGACCGCCGCTGCCCGTTTCGGGTCCGTAGTCGCCAATCAGCACGCCCGTCAGCACGAGTTCGCGGTAGCCGTCTTGCACCATCGCGCGCGCCTCGTCCAGCACTTCGGTGTAGGGCGTGCTGCGCATCACCGGGCGCGTGTAGGGGATCGAGCAGAAACTGCAGTAGACATTGCAGCCGTCTTGGATTTTCAGCACGGCGCGGCTGCGTCGGCGGACGGGCGCCTCGCCGTTTGGGCGCTTCTGTGCGAGTTGCGCCTTGAAGTGCGGGAAGTGTTCCAGCAGGTAGTCGGCGGTGCGCAGTTTGTCGGGGTTCGGCACGACCAGGTGCGCCTCGTCCAGCGTCTCGCCGCGTCGCAGGGTGAACTGCGCGTAGCAGCCCGTCATCACCACGACGGCGTTTGGATTCTGTCGCGCGGCGCGGCGCACTGTCTGGCGCGACTTCGCCTCCGCCGACTGCGTCACCGAACAGGTGTTGATGACATACACATCGGCGGGCACGTCAAACGGCACGATGTCGAAGCCCAGCGATTCGAACCGCTCCAGAATCTTCTGCGTCTCGTATTGATTGACCTTGCACCCCAGCGTGGTGAACGCAGCGGTCGGCATAGCGGGGGAATTGTACCCTGTTTATCTCTCCCCTATGGGAGAAGCTGGCACGACAAGTTGCTTGCCCACAAGCGCGTCCATCAGCGTTGAGGGAGTTTTCGGGTACTTGTGAAAGATTAGCTGGTGCATCGCGCGCGTGCTGGCAACATAAAGTTTGCGCTTGTCCGCTTCACTGTCGGGAGCGTACTGCTCATCGGCAGCGTTCCAGACAATAACGGCATCGAACTCCAGCCCTGCGCACAGACTGAGCGGGATAATGAAAGCGCCTCTGAGTATCTCATCCTTATCTTCGCTGACGACTGGAAGATTGACGCGCTGCCCAAGAGCCTTAGCATCTTCCAAACACTTCGTGATTATCGCAACATTCGTGTAGCCTTTTGTATCAAGAAGATGCTTCGCAAGCTTCGCGAGGTTCTCATCGGGCGACTCGTAAAGCTCGGGCTTCAAGCCCTCGCGACGCACAAGCACAATCGGCTCCTGTGCGTTCAGTAGGGCGCGCGCGTGCAGCAGAATGTGCGGATTGCTCCTGTAGACGCGCGTGAGGCGGTACTCTGTAGCCCCAAACAGCCTTGCAACCTGCGCAGTGTCGGAGCCGAGCAGCGATGTTCTCTGGTCTGGGTCTGCCATTAGGATGATATTGCACCTTTGTGGAGCCATTCGGCGAATGCACAGCAACAGCGAGTAGGGAAGGTTCTGCACTTCGTCGATTGCAATCGCGGCATACTTATCCAGCGGAGCCTGATCCATCTTGAACACACTGTGCATAAACAAGCATAGCAGTGGCTTCTCATCATAAAACACCTCGTTGATGGGTCTTTCTGCTAACGCCTGAAGATAGGATAGGGCGTCCTCGTCGAACCTTTGCTGAACAAAGTTCCGCACCTGCGTGTCGCTCCACACTTTTCTGAACAGCTGGATTGGGTCGAGGGTCTCTAACACCTTCTGCAAAGATGGTATATAGTCCCGCAGCTGGTCATCATACGAAACATCTTCGCGGGTGACTTCCCAGAATGGGTACTTCTCACGGAGTGTATTGAAAGTTTGCGCAAACTCACGAAGTAGCTTACCCTGACATAGAAGACTACTCGCCTTGACGCCAGACAAGTCTATGGTAGTGTTATGTACCCCCGAAGTGATCGATAGAATCGTTTTGCAGAATCTTAAAATTGACGACAAGCGGTCAATGGACGCTTCCGCAGCTTTTATGCATGGGTTTACCTGCGGTTCACCTTTCCTCAAGGTTAGCTTGTTCCTTACATATCTCAAATGATCGTTAATGCGTTCTAATACTTCAGCAAGTTTCTCGAGCCTTTCTCTACCTGTCGTTTCCACGATGGTTTTTACCTGCAAGAATGCCGAAAGCTTCAACAGATATACCAGTTCCCCAATCAGTGGTGAGCTGTGAAGCTGCTGTATACCAGGCAAGGCACTCTCGGCTTGCATGTAATCTTGGCAACCGATTCCTATTGTGATTCCAGCTTGGATGGAGGGGATTCTTCTTGACGAGAAATGTCTATGGTGCGCCTTGATGATTTCGGTCATCAAACTGTCAACGCTCCAATATTCGGGAGAGGTATCGGGAATGTTCCTAAAGACACCGCTGGTGTATGCGCACAATCTTACGGTAGGGCTGATGTACGCAAAGTGGCTCGTCCGCCGTCCGCCCCTGCTTTCTTGCTGCCGCTCATAGTTTAGGTAGGCGATACGATGCAAAGCCACAGAAGTTTTACCCGTGCCTGGTCTGCCGACAACTACGATACAAGGTTTATCGGTACGGATTGCCTCGTTCTGTTCCTCGTCAATCGTCCGCACGATGTCTCGCATGAGACCATCGGTGTAGCGAGCCAACATCTCTTCTAAGTAGTCGGCAAAGAGCTGCTCGGCATTCTGCACATCGCCGTAGAAGGGCAGCGACTCATGCTCGGTGCTGATGATCTGCGCGACATTTTTGAACCTCCGGCGCAGAGTCAATCGTACCTGCAAGACACCTCGGGGAGCCTCGTATGAACAAACCTTTCCAACGCCTGCGCCGGAGTAGTATACTTCTGCTAATGGAGTGCGCCAGTCGAGGATTCCGGTATCAGCGACATCAATACCAGAATAGCCGATGTATCTCGACTCTGCAAATTCCCTGTCAAAAGAGATATCGATCCTTCCGAAAAATGGCTCCCTATCAGGTGGGTTGTCCCATCCAGCTTGCTGTATTGAGTCGGCAGTTAGATGATCGATTGCCATCCAAGATTTGCGAAGCCGCTTCACCTCGCGTGAATAGTGCAGATATCGACCTGTCAGGCGCTCTTCTGCTTCGCGATACAGCGCCTGCTCCTCTGGTTCCGACCAGCGTACTTCTCCCTTGAAACGCATACTGGTATTATACCCCATACATTATTCTCGCGTCTCTGCCGCAAACAGCAGGCACGCCTGAATGTCTTCGGGCGTCAGCCCTTCGTACTCCTGAAGGATTTCCTCGACCGTAGCGCCGCTTGCCAGCAGGCGCAGGATGTAGGCGACGCTCAGACGCGTGCCGCGCAGCACGGGCTGCCCCGCCAACACGCGCGGGTCGCTGGTAATCCGTTCCAATAGCGCTTTGGTTGCCATCAGCGCCACCCATTCGCAAGTATACCTCAAATATGAATCCGATAAGTGGGCACCTCGAACGCCAGCGTGATCAGCAACCAGATCGACCCCATCGTGAAGTCGCCCAAGAGTAGCCCCAGCGTGAACGGCGCTTCCCCTTTGTGCCTGCCTATCCGTCCGAGTCCCGCCAGTTTGCCATGCGCAGTGGATAGCCTAATGCTACGATGCGCTCGTAGTGGCGCACATTGCCTGTTACCAACACTAACCCATGCGTGATTGCTTGAGCGGCTATAATCGGGTCTGCCCGCCCGATTGGCTGACCCGTGCGCAACAAGTCCCCGTCGATTCGCCCCGCCAACACTGCGCTTTGTGTGTCCACAGGCAGCACTTCTATCGCGTCCAGTGCCCCCAGAAACTGCTCTAACTGCGCTGAGCGCGCCATTCGCTGCAGTCCACTCACAACCTCGATGACCGAAACTGCCGAAACTGTCAGCATGGCGTGATGCCGCAGGTATGCTTCCGCCTGCGCAACCACTTGGGGATTGCGTCCCTTGAGAACTTCGGAGAGAATATCCGTGTCGAGTAAAGCTTTATTCATCGCGCAGGCGTAGGGGGCGAGTTTCTCGCTCGGTCATTACAGCTTCGAGCATAGCATCCAGAAGTTCCGCCTCGTCACGAAACAATCCAATCAGACAGTGGCTATCCGTCTTACCCTCTGGCAGCACGAGGACACGAACGCGCGTCCCTGAAGGGAGATCGATAGGCTCCTCCAGCTCGATGTGCGTGCCCCGAACGGTTCCGATGTGCGTCATCAGCCTCACGATGTGTTAGGATACCCTAATCGGGCTTATTCCGCAGGTGTGGAAGTCTGCACGACAAGTTGCCTGCCGACAAGCGCGTCCACCAGCGTCGAGGGAGTTTTCGGGTATTTGTGAAGGATTAGCTGCAGACAGGATACCCAGTGCTCAGCAGTTGCTCGACAGTATCTGAATTCTGAACACATGGTTGGAATCACTCCTGCAGCAGTTTCAGGGCGCGTTCCAGCGTGCCCAAGTCGCGTGCGCCGACCCACCAGAAGCGGATGCGCCCCTGCGCGTCAATCAGCACGGTTTGCGGCACACCGTGCAAGTCGAAGGCGTTGCGCAGGCGCTCGTCGCCCATCGCTTGCGGGTAGCGGATGCCCTTCTCGGCGCAGAACTTGCGTAGCCCCTGCTCGCCGTCGGGTTCGTCGAAGGCGACGCCCACCACCTGAACGCGATCGCCGTACCGCTGGTGCAGGGCGATTAGGTGGGGCAACTCCTGCTGGCAACCGCCGCACCAAGTGCCCCAGAAGTTCAGCAGCAGCGGCTTGGGCGGACGACGCAGGGCAATCGGCTCGCCTTCCAGCGTGCGCAGGGTCAAATCGGGCGCGTCTTGGGTGTGCGCGGGGTGGATGGGCTTTGGTTGCAGGGCGACGAACTGCCCCTGCGCTGTCGCCCACCAGCGCAGCCACGCTTGGCGCGCCTGCCGACGCTTGTCGGGCGGGTCGGTGTAGCGGGCGTAGAACGGCTGCCCCGTGATTGCCCGCAGCGCGCCCATCGCCATCTGCTGCGTCTGCTCGTTCGGGTCGTCGCGCAGCAGGGCAATCAGCGCGCCCACCGCGCGGCGGTCGCGGATCTGCTGCAGCGCGTTGATGGCGGTCTGGCGCGCCTCCGTGTCGTGGTCGGCGAGGCAGTCGATGAGCAGTTCGAGGGCGTCCTCGCGGGGCTGGCGGGTCGCCATCTCGGCGACGCGCGTGCGCACAGGCGAGGCGAAATCGCGCAACGCCTCGCGCAGCAGGGCGCGCGCCTTGGGCGCATCGATGCGGGCAATCGCCTCCACCGCCGCCGTGCGCACGGCAATCGGCGACTGCAAATCGAGGTAGCGTTCCAGCTCGCGCAGTTGCTGCTGCAGGGGCAGTTGGGCAAGCGACTCGATAGCCGCCTGCGCCTGCGCCTCTTCGGCGTGCGTGCGTTCGTGGGCGTCTTCGGGCGGTTGGTACAGCAGGCGCACGACCACCGCCGCGCCCACCAGCGCCGCCAGCCCTGCCCACAGGATGCGCCGTCTCACAGCGGGATTGTACCCCGCCCAAAAGCGGCAGGAGACCTACCGCGTGTGGCGAATCGCTAACGCGCCTACGGGAGTTGGCATGCGCTGCCTGACTTGTGGCGTGGAAGTCGTCGAGGGACGCCTGTATTGCGACCGCTGCGCGGCGTTTGCAGGGGGCGCGCCGACCGCTTCGGGCGCGTCCGACGCGCTGTCCAAAATCGTGCCCTACAGAAACAAGCCCGCGCTTATCGGCTACTACCTCGCGGTGTTCAGCTTTATCCCCTGCATCGGGTTGCCGCTGGCAATTGCTGCCGTCGTGCTGGGGGTTAGGGGCTTAGCCGTCGTGCGTGAGACCCCCGAAGCGCACGGCAAGGCGCATGCGTGGGTTGCCATCGTGCTAGGCGGGCTGATGCTTGTGCTGCAGGCGGCGTGCGGGGTATTGTTCGTGCTCGCGCTGCGCGCCCCATCATAGCAGGAGAACTGTCTCCTCCAGCGAAGCATGCGCCTATGACGCTGCCGACGGTGGGCTTCATCGGGCTGGGCATTATGGGGCGTCCGATGGCGCGCCACATCCTGCAGGCGGGCTACCCGCTGCTGGTGCATAGCCGCAGTCGCCCGCCGATTGACGCGCTGGTGCAACTGGGCGCACGCGAAGCTGCCACGCCCGCCGCGTTAGCCGCCCAGTGCGAGGTGGTCATCACTTGCTTGCCCGACGATGCAACCGTCGAGCGCGTCTGGCTTACAGGCGAGAACGCCGCGCTACCTGCGATGCGCACGGGCGCGCTCGCGATTGACATGGGCACGACCGCGCCCAGCCTTGCCCAGCGGCTCGCCGACGCCGCGCGGGAACGCGGGATCGCCTTCCTCGACGCGCCCGTCACGGGCGGGCAGTGGGGCGCGGAAGCGGGTACGCTCACCATCATGGTCGGCGGCGACCCCGACGCTTACCAGCGCGCCCTGCCCATCCTCCAGACGATGGGCAAGAAGGTGGTTTATGTCGGCGCAAGCGGCAACGGGCAGCGTATGAAACTCGCGAACCAAATCGCCGTCGCCGTCGGGATGCTCGCCGTGTCGGAAGCGCTGCTGTTCGCGGAGCAGGCTGGGTTAGACCTGAACCTGACGGTGGAGACGCTCAGTTCGGGCGCGGCAGGCTCGTGGGCGATGGAGAATCTCGGCACGCGCATCGCGCAGGGCGACTTCCAGCCTGGCTTTATGGTCAAGCTGCTGCAAAAAGACCTCGCGATTCTGATGGACGAGGCGCGGCGCACGGGGACGCCGCTACTGGGAACCGCGCTCGTGCAGCAACTCTACAGCGGCTTCGAGCGCACGGGCGAGGAGTCGCTCGGCACGCAGGCGCTGATTCTCGCGCTGCGTCGACTGCGTGGAGAGTAGAGACCTGTATGCCCTCAAAACTGGCTGCCCGTGGCGACAACTCCCCCACGACCTGCCGCCGTGCAAGACCGTCTACTATCACTTTCGGCGGTGGCAAAAGCGGGGTGTTGGTCGAACAGGCGCGGGCGCAGGCGGGCAAAGCGGCGCCCAAGTATCTTGCGGTGGACAGTTAGAGTATACCGTCCACCGCAAAGGGGGGCACGCGGCTATGACGGGGGCAAGAAGATAAAAGGGCGCAAGCGACCTATCGTGGTGGACTCGCACGGCAGTGTGCTTGGGGTGTGGGTCTCGCCTGCGGATGTGTCGGACGCGCGTGGGGCGCGTGTGGTGTTGGAGCAGGC
>JAIMAN010000009.1 GCA_023511915.1 Armatimonadota bacterium | reverse complement strand
GTCGGAATTCCCCGATTTGGCGGCGTTCTATCGGGGCTACACGCTTGCACTCAAGGGCGAGTACCGTAAAGCAGTCCGTGCATGGCAGGGGCTGGGCAAGCCACGTTTTACCGAGCCTTGGCGCGATGACGCGCGCCCTGCGATGGCGTTGTGTCAATTGTTATTAGGCGAGACGCGCGCTGCGACTGATACGGCAAGGCAGTGGCGCGCCGACTGGAGCCTTAAAGAACGCGCCTGGCAACTGGAGCATGAGTTGACCCTCAGTTCGGCGTCGCCTGCAACTGCGATTTCCTCAGCCGAAGTGAGGAAAGCCCTCACCTTTTTCAAGCCTCAGCTTGACCCGAAGAACCCCGACTATCAACGGCGTATCCGCGCTGCGCGCGCCATCGCCGAAAAGCGGTATCGCGATGCCCTGAACGAACTGCGGTCGCTTCGGATAAAACATCTCGTCAGCACGCAGGATCGGCTCCTGATGGCGTATTGCTATTCCAAGCTGGGCGACGCCGAGAACGCTCGCCTCCTGCGCGAGCAAGCCGAGAACGAACTTCAACGCACCCAGCATCACGAAAGATGGAACCTGCGCCTGCTGGGGCGTATTCTATTCCCGAAGGAATGGCGGATGTAGTCTCATAACAGGAATCTCCCCCATCCCCGCGAACTTCATCCCCGATGAAAACCGCCGTTATCTTGTGCGCAGGGCATGGGGCGCGCTTTTGGCCCTACAACGAGGTGCGCCACAAGGCGGCGACGCCCATCATGAACCGCCCGAATGTGCGCCGACTGGCAGAGTCGCTGCGACAGGCGGGCGTCGAGCGGCTGATTGTGGTGGTCGGCGTGCATGAGGCGTCGGTGCGCGCCGCGCTGCACGACTTCGAGTTGCCCGTCGCGTTCATTCGCCAGAACCCGCCGACGGGCACGGCGTATGGGGTGCTGAGCGCGCTGCCGCTAATTGGCGACGAGCCGTTCCTTGTGGCTTACGGCGACATCGTCACCCCGCCTGAAACGGTGCGCCGCTTGGTGGAGGCGTTTCAGGGGTCGGGCGCGCTGGCGGCGGTCGTGGCGCAGCCCTACTTGCCCGAACACGACCCGCGCGACTGGATTGGCGCGGTGGCGCATCAGGGACGCCTGCGGCGCATCGAAGGGCACAGCGCGGACACGAACTACCGACTCGGCGGGCTGTATGCGTTCCAGCCCCACATTCGCGACGCGCTGAACGCCCATCCGGGGCTGATGACCAGCGTGCCCGTCGGCGGCATGCCCCCGCTGGAAGCCGAACTCGCCCAAACCCTGCAGACGCTGCTGGAACAGGGACAGGACATCCCCTTCGTGGAGCCTGCGGGCTTTCTGGTGGATATGGACAAGCCGTGGCACCTGTGGGAGGCGAACGCCCGCTGGCTGGAGTACGAGGCGAGCCGACTGGAGAGCGACCGCATCAGCAAGACCGCCCAGATTGACGACTCCGCCGAAATCTACGGCAAGGTCGTGGTAGAAGACGGCGCGGTGATTGGCAAGCGCGTGGTGATCCGTGGCAACTGCTTCATCGGGCGCGAGTCGCACCTGACGAACGGCGCGATGCTGATGGGCACGACGGCGATTGGCGCACGCAGCCACCTGCGCGACTACTGCCACCTGTTGGGCGCGACGGTGGTCGGCAACGGCTGTATCGTCGGGCACGGCGCGGAGATGGACGGCGTGATGCTGGACGGCAGCTTCCTGTTCCATTACTGCGAGATTATGGGCGTGGTGGGGCAGCGGGTGGACATCGGCGCGGCGACGGTGTGCGGCACGCTGCGCTTCGACGACGGCGACACGATGCACGCCATCCGCGGGCGACGCGAGCGACCCGACTTCGGCGCGAACGGAACCTACTTCGGCGACTTCTCGCGCACAGGCGTCAATGTCATCACCATGCCCGGCGTCAAAATCGGCGCGTACTCGTGCGTCGGCGCAGGCATCGTGGTCTACGAAGACATCCCCAGCCGCAAACTCGTGCTGCTGAAGCAGGAGTTGGTCTACCGCGACTGGGGACCCGAACGGTACGGCTGGTGATGCACCGCTTCCTGCTGGCGCTTGTGGCGACGGGGATTGGGCTGTTCGCGCTAATCAAGCCCGTGCATATCGACGATACGGTCGTGCTGCATGTGGCGGCGAATATTTTGCGCGACCCGTTGCGTCCGTTTGCGGGCGAGTTTTTCTGGCTGGAGGCGCCGCAGCCGCTGGCGAAGGTGACGACGAACCCGCCGCTGGTGAGTTATTGGCTGGCGCCGTGGATTGCGCTGGCGGGCTATCGCGAGTGGGTGTTGCACCTGTCGTTTGCGCCGTTTGTGGCGTTGCTGATGTGGGGCATGCATCGGTTGGCGACGCGCTGGCTGGGGGCGGAGTGGGCGTGGTGGGCGGTCGGCTGGCTGATGCTGTCGCCTGCCGTGCTGCCGGGGATGAACCTGATGCGCGATGTGCCTGCGCTGGCGTTGTTGGTGGGCGGGCTGGCGTGCTGGGTGGAGGGTCTGGAGCGTCGGCAGGCAAAGTGGCTGTTGGTGGGCGCGCTGCTGGTCGGGCTGGCGGGGCTGGCGAAATACACCGCGCTGATTGGGCTGCCACTGGTCGCGCTGTATACTGTGCTACGGCGGGCGTATGGCGCGTTGGGCTGGCTGACGCTTGCGCTTGTGCCGATTGCGGGCTGGTCGGCGTTGAACCTGTGGGCGGACGGCGCGGTGCATCTGCTGTATCTGTGGCAGGAGCGTCGGGGCAGCGCGCCGCCAGGAGCGAAGTTGTTGCCCGGCATCGTCGGGCTGGGCGCAAGCACGCTGTTATGGCTGGGCGTCGGGCAGCGGTTCAAAGCCGCGCTGGGGGACGGCTGGCGGTGGAAGGTCGCGCTGCTGGCGTTGGCGGTTGCAGGTGTGGTGGGGTGGTATCGCCTGCAGTTCGCGGGTCAGCCGATGTACCTGCAGTCGCTGCTGTGGCTGGTCGCAGGTGTGAGCGTGTTGGGGTTGGCGGCGGGGGTGGGGTGGTCGTCGAGGAATGCCCTCACCCCCAGCCCCGCAGAAGGCGCACCTTCCCTTTGGAGTGCTGAAGCGGAGCTTCAGCGTCAGGCGGAAGCTTCGCCTCCACACGCCGCACCTTCCCTTTGGAGTGCTGAAGCGGAGCTTCAGCGTCAGGCGGAAGCTTCGCTTCAGCACTCCAAAACCCTTTACCTCTTCCTCCGCCTCTGGCTGCTGATTGCGTTGGCGGCGGCGGTATGGGGCGCGCCGTTTCAGGCGATGCGTCATCTGCTGTACGCGCTGCCGCCGCTGATTCTGATACTCACGCCGTGGGCGGGCAGGAACGCGCCGTTGCTGGTGGCGCAGGGCGTGCTGTGTCTGGCGGTCATCGCGGCGGACTATGACTACGCGGTGCGCTACAAGCGGGGCGCGGCGGTGTATGCCGAACTATTCGCGGGCGAGCGCGTCTGGTACGCGGGGTCGTGGGGCTGGATGTTCTACGCCGAGCAGCACGGCTTCCGCAAACTGTTACCCAACGGCGCGGGTCTGCAGCGCGGCGACATCATTATCATCCCCGAGCGCGTCTACAAGGGCAAGATGCCCCCCGACCTGCACAAGCACTTGGTGCTACTGGACGAGACGCCCTGCTACCCGCTGACGCCGCTGCGCACGATGGACTTTCGCGGAGCCGCCTACTACGCGCTGATTCGCACGAACGCGCCGTTCCGCTTCACCCTGCAGCGGGACGAGCCGCTGGAGATTCGCCGCGCCTACCGATGGATGCCCCCACGCTGAGCCTGATTGCGCCGTTGCACAACGAAGCGCCGAACCTGCCGCGCCTGCTGGAGGTGTGCGCCGCCGCACTGGAGCGCACGGGCGAACCGTGGGAGATTCTGCTGATCGACGACGGCAGCGACGACGGCAGCTGGGGGGTCATTCAGGACGCGATGAAGGCGGATCGGCGTGTGCGCGGGCTGCGCCATCCGCAGCAGCTGGGCAAGACGCAGGCGTATGCGACGGGCTTCCGCGCCGCGCGCGGGCAGTACCTGTTCACCATCGACGCCGACCTGCAGGAAGACCCTGCGGCAATCCCTGCGATGCTGCAGCGGTTGCGCATAGACGCCGACATGGTGGTCGGCTGGCGCAGGCGGCGGCGCGACCCGCCCCTGAAGGTGCTGGCGTCGCGCGTGTTCAACACCGCCTTGCGCTGGGGTTGGGGACTGCCCCTGCACGATGCGAACTGCGGCTTCAAGGGCATGCGCCGCGCGGTCGCCGACGCGCTGCTGCCCTACTTGGAGCGCGACTTCCACCGCTACCTCGCGCTGATGGCGCATCGGCTGGGCTTTCGCGTGGCGGAGGTGGTCGTGGCGCATCGCCCGCGCGCCTATGGGCGTTCCCGCTACGGGCTGGAGCGGTACGGGCGCGCACTGGCTGACCTGTGGGCGCTGCGACGACGGCTGTAGGCGCGTCCGCCGTCGTGTATAATTGGCGCGATGCCCACCTTTCGCTATGTAGCGCAAACCCCCGAAGGGCGCGAGGTGCGCGGCACAGTGCAGGCGAACTCGCGCTTGGAGGCGAGCGACGCCGTGCGCAAGCAAGGCTACTGGCTGCTGGAGTTGTACGCCGAGCCAGAGCCGACCACGCCCATCCGCGCCGCGCAGCAGAGCGTGTGGCAGCCCCTGTTCGGCGGCGTGCCCCTCAAGACGCTGGCGGTGTTTTTCCGCCAGTTCGCCACGATGCTATCCGCAGGCGTGCCGATGTACCAAGCGCTGGAGACGCTGGGCAACCAGCGCGGGGGCAACGCCCGCCTGCGCCGCGTGCTGGGCGACATCCGCAACAGCATCCTCGCAGGCGAGCGGCTCGCCGACGCCTTCGACAAGCACCCCGCCGTCTTCTCGCCGATTATCCGCGCCATGATTCGGGTGGGCGAGACCAGCGGCGCGCTGGAGACCATCCTGCGCAAAATCTCCGACTACCTCGAAAACGAACTGGAACTGCGCCGCCTAATCAGCCGCGTGACCTTCTACCCCAAACTCGTGCTGTTTTTCGCGATTGTGATTCCGCAACTGATCCCCGCGCTGATTACGCTGGTGGGGGCGCAGGGGGGCGCGCCTGTGGGGCAAGTGCTGACGGGCATCGGGCTGACCTTCGCGAAGATTCTGCTGGCGATTTTCGCTATCTGGGCGGTGTTTCGGCTGGCGATGCAATCGCAGGGCTTCCGCTGGAGTTGGGGGCTGTTCACGGTGAGCCTGCCGTGGATTGGCTTCACGGTGCGCCAACTCGCGCTGGCGCGGTTTGCCCGCGCGCTGAGCGCGCTTTACGGCGCAGGGCTGCCCCTCTCGCAAGCCATCCGCTACGCCGCGCAAGCCACAGGCAACGAATACCTGCGCAGCCGTATCGAACCCGCAGGCTCGAAACTCGAAGCGGGACAAGGCATCGCGCAGACCTTCGCCAGCACGGGCGTCTTCCCGCCGATGGTGATGGACATGGTCGCCACTGGCGAGAACACGGGCGAACTCGGCTTCATGATGGACAAGGTCGCCGAGTATTACGAAGAGGAGGGCAAACTGCGTTCGCACCAAGCGGGGTACATTTTGGGCGTGGCGGTCTACATCGGCGTGGCGATTTATGTGGCGATTATTTTGATCCAGTTTTATTCGGGCTACTTCAGTTCGATTTTCGGCGCGGCGGGTGAACCGTAGGCATATGCAGAACCACTACGAGGTGCTGGGGCTATCGATGCACGCGACGCAGGAGGCGATACGGCGTCGCTATCGCGAGTTGGTGCGCCAGTATCACCCCGATGTGAACCCGTCGCCGCAGGCGAAAGAGCGGTTCCTGCGCATTCAGGAGGCGTATCAGGTGCTGTCTGACCCTGAGCGTCGTCGGCACTACGACGCGCTGTTGCGCCTGCAGGTGGGCGAGCCGCCCAGCGCGCGCTACAGCCAGCCGCGTACGCCCCCGCAGCGTTCCAGCCCGCCCCCACAGGCGAGCCAGCCGAAGTCCCGCACGCTGCCCGACGAAGCGCGCCGCGCGATTCTGCAGGCGGAGCGCGCCTTCATTCAGGGTCGCCTGCAGGACGCGCTTTACTGGGCGAAGCAGGCGACGCGCCTTGCCCCGCGCCTTGCGAAAGGGCACGAGATTATCGGCGATGTGTACCGCACGCAGGGGCACTACGACGCCGCGCTGAACGCTTACACTTACGCGATTCAGTTAGACCCGAACAACGCCGACCTGCAGCGCAAGTTGGACGCGACGCTGGCGCACACGCAGGCGCGTGCTGCGTCGCCGCCGTCGCCTGTGCTACGCCACCTGCCCGCGCTGAAGTTGCCCCCCGAATGGAAACTCTACGCGGCGCAGTCGCTGGGCTGGGGCGCGGTGCTGTTCCTGCTGACGCTGGCGTACACGGCGCCAGGCGCGCCGCTGATACTCGGCTGGAGCCTGAACCTCGTGGCGTATCTGGGGCTGGCGGGCTTTCTGACGGGCTTTCTGATGGCGGTCAGCCGCTGGGTCGCGCCGATTGGCGATGCGTTCCCGTGGCGTCGGCGCGGGGGGCAGATCTCGGCGGGCGGCGCGCTGGTCGGTCTGAGCGCGCTCTGCTTCCCGCTGGCGGTGCTGCTCTACACGCTACTTGCGCTCACGCAGGGCGGGCTGAGCCGCTCGGTGACGCGCGCCTTCGGCGTGGGCGGCGCGCTCACGCTCGGCTTCGCCCTGCTCTACCCGCACGACTGGCTCTACACCGCGCTGTTCGGGGGCAACCTGCTGTTCCTCGCGCTGATGGGCGGCTGGTACCTCGCCGATAACCTACGCCTAACGCCATAGGAGGAATGCGATGCGCAACCATAGACGCCGACGCGACCAAGACAATCCGTGGAAGACGCTCATTACGCTCTTCTTCCCGCAGCTGATTCAGCTGATTCATCCCGAACTCTACGCGCTGATTGACTGGCAACGCGGCTACCAGTTTCTGGATTCGGAACTGCGCAAAATCGCGCCGCGCAGCCGCACAGGGCGTCAGACGGTAGACAAACTGGTGCAAGTTTACCTGCGCGACGGCAGCGAGTATTGGATTCTGATTCACATCGAGGCGCAGTCCCATCCCGACCCCGATTTTGAGGCGCGGATGTTCACCTACTACGCGACACTGTGGATTCTCTACCGTCGTCCCATCGTGAGTATTGCGATTTTGGCGGACAACGACCCGAACTGGCGTCCCAGCGCGTTCACGCAGTCGCTGGGCGGCTGCCGCGTGGAGTTCAACTTCTACACCGTGAAGCTGCTGGACATGGACGAGGAGCAGCTCTTGAATGACCCGAATCCCTGCGCGCTTATCTTGGCAGCGTTCCGACGCGCGATGCGGGCAGACACAGCAGAGTTCATGCTCGCCTCGCGGATAGAGCTTGTGCGCCTCGCGCTGGATCGAGGGTATACTGAGGAACAGGTCGAGCAACTTATTCGATTACTGGAGTGGGTTATGGTACTGCCAGAAGTGTTGGAGGAGCGCTACGAGCAGTTTCTGGAAGAGGTGAAGCGCGAGCAGAACACGCCGTACCTGTCGGTACTGGAGCGCAAAGCGCTGCGCGAGGGCTGGGAGCAAGGCGTCCAAAAGGGCTTGCAAGAAGGGCACGAGAAGGGCTTGCAAGAAGGGCACGAGAAGGGCTTGCAAGAAGGGCACGAGAAGGGCTTGCAAGAGGGACGCGCGCAGGGCTTGCAGGAAGGCTTGCAGGAAGGGATTCTCACGCTACTGCGCACACTCTACGGCGCAGTGCCTGCGGAGGTGGAAGCACAACTGCGCGCGATTCGCGATGTAGCGACCCTGAACGCCCTTTACCCGCTTGCGGTCTCGGCAGGCAGCCTCGAAAACTTCGCCCAGCAGCTCGCGCAGCAGCAGGGCGACTAACCAGGCGTAAAGGCTTGCAATTGCCCCTGCACCGTGGGGTATACTAACGACGGCTGGCCCCATGGTCTAGCGGTCTAGGACGCCTGGTTTTCAGCCAGGAGGACGGGGGTTCGAATCCCCCTGGGGTCACCACTTTTTTATTTCGTACCCCGCACTGTTTTGTCCAGCCACTTGCGGATGATTTCCAGCGCGTCGGGGTTGAAGGTCTCCTCGATCTCGGCGTACTCGGTGATGAGTCCCGTCTTCGCCTTCTGGAAGAGGTGGTTGAGGTTGGGCAGGCGGCGGATGGTAATTTGCTTGTTGCCTCCCTCGCGCAGGGCGCGCTCAATCACGGGCAGGTTCTGTTCGGGATCCACCTGCAGGTCGAGTTCGCCGTTGAGGGCAAGCACAGGGCAGCGCACCTTGCGCAGGTAGGGCGCGGGATCGAGCGTGACGAAAGTGCGGAACCACGGAGCGGTATAACTGGCGGCTTGCGCACGGAGGGTGGTTTTCTGACTATCGGGCAGGCTTGCGCCTGCGCCCAGCGACTGTAGCATCGCCTCGTAGATGGCCTCCTGCGCTTTGGCGTCGTCGCGCTCGCGCTTGAGGATCTCGAACACGCGCTGCTGTAGGACGCGGTTGCGCTCAATCAGCGGCTCGGCGATGCCCGACTTGCGACTAATCAGCGCGGCTTGGCGGTACAGGATCTGCTCGCCCGACACGCCCGTGCCCGCCAGCATAATCAGGAAGGCGACTTCGCGCGGCGCTTTGGCGGCGGCAATCGCGCCCACCAGCGCGCCCTCACTGTGCCCCAGCAGTCCGATTCGCTTGCGGTCAATCTCCTTGCGCTTCTGCAGGTAGCGCACGCCCGCCAGCGCGTCGTCGGCAAAATCAAGCGTGGTCGCCGTGCGCATGTCGCCGCCTGAACCGCCCACCCCGCGATCGTCCATGCGCAGCGTCGCATAGCCTGCGCGGGTCAGGTAGTCCGCCAGCACCAGGAACGGCTTGTGCCCGAAAATCTCTTGGTCGCGGTTCTGCGCCCCTGACCCCGTGAAAAACACGATTGCGGGGAACGGCGGCTTGCCGTCGGGCAGGGTCAGCGTGCCCGCCAGTTCGAACCGCCCCTTCAGGTTCGGGACGCGCACCTCTTCCGTGCGGTAGGGGAAGGGCGGCTTCGGCTCTTGCGGGCGTTTGGGGGCAGGCGGCTCGCCGCGCGTCAGCGTCAGCGGCAGCTCCTGCCCGCCCTGCTTCCATGTGCCCGTGAGTTGCTTGCCGTCTTCCGACAGCGCGCCCACGAACTCGCCCTGCACGGCATCGGAACGGATGCGAATCGTGTTCCCCTCCACCGTGATTGCGCTGATGGGGATGCCCGTTGCGGCTTGGTCGGGGCTGTCGATGGCGCCGCGCAGTTGCCCGTCGGTGTCGCGCTGCAGGCGGAACACAAGGCGTAGCCGCTGTACGCCTGCCTGTAGCGTGCCCCACCAGACGCCCTCGAAGCCCTGTTGCCGTCTCATTCTTCGCCTCCCGTCCAGTAGTTGGGTGGCTCGCGCGTGATAGAAACGCTATGCGGGTGGCTCTCGCGCAGCCCTGAGTTGGTGATGCGAATGAAGCGCGCCTTCTCGCGCAGTTCCTGCAGGTTCCGCGCGCCGACATAGCCCATGCCCGACCGCAGCCCGCCCACCAGTTGGTGAACCGTCTCCGACAGGGGTCCGCGATACGGCACGCGCCCCTCGACGCCTTCGGGCACGATTTTGCGCGGGTCAACTTGGTAGTAGCGGTCGCTGGAACCCTGACGCATCGCGGCGACCGACCCCATGCCGCGATAGACCTTGTAGGCGCGGTTGCGGAAGATTTCGATCTCGCCAGGCGATTCCTCGCAGCCTGCCAACAGGTTGCCCAGCATCACGGCGCTTGCGCCCGCCGCCAACGCCTTCACGATGTCGCCCGAATAACGGATGCCGCCGTCGGCGATAATCGGCAGGTTCCACTTCTGCGCTTCGGCGGCGCACTCCATGACGGCGTACAGTTGGGGCACGCCGACACCCGCTACGACGCGCGTTGTGCAGATAGACCCTGCGCCCAGCCCGACGCGAATCGCGTCTGCGCCCGCCTCCGCCAGCGCACGCACGCCCTCGCGCGTGGCGACATTGCCCGCAATCACCAGCAGGTCGGGCAGCGCACGCTTGATCATCCGCACGGCGTTCAGCACCCCCTGCGAGTGCCCATGCGCCGAGTCGATGACGACGAAGTCCACGCCCGCATCCGCCAGCGCACGCGCCCGCTCCATAGGCGCGCGCATCGGTCCCACCGCCGCGCCGACTACCAGACGCCCCCGCTCGTCTTTGGTGGCGTTCGGGTGCTGCCGAATCTTCAGCAGGTCTTTGATGGTGATGAGACCACGCAGTTTGCCCTGCTCGTCTACGATGGGCAGTTTCTCGATTTTGTGCCGTTGCAGGATTTTCTCGGCATCCTCAAGGTTCGTGCCCACAGGCGCGGTAATCAGGTTCTCGCTGGTCATCACCTCGTGGATGGGGCGGTCGAAGTTGGTCTCGAATCGGATGTCGCGGTTGGTCAGGATGCCCACCAGGTAGCCCTCTTCGTCGGTGATGGGCACGCCTGAGATGTGGTAGCGCTCCATCAGTTCCAGCGCGTCGCGCACGGTATGGTTCGGCGAGAGGTAAATCGGGTCCCAGATGACGCCGTGTTCGCTGCGTTTGACGCGATCCACCTCCAACGCCTGCTTTTCGATGGGCATGTTGCGGTGAATCACGCCGACGCCTCCTTCGCGCGCCAGCGCAATCGCCATGCGCGACTCGGTCACGGTGTCCATCGGCGAACTCACGATGGGGATGCGCAGCCGAATGTTCCCCACCAGCGTTGTGCTGACATCGACTTGGTCGGGCAGCACCTCGGAGTGGTTGGGCAGCAGCAGCACATCGTCGAAACTCAGCGCTTCGGTCAGCACCTGCATCCAGAACGCCTCCTGTGGCGTTCAATTGTACCTGATTAGCGTGCGCCGAAACTGAACAGCACCTGCAGCAGGTCGGCGTCGTCTACCGTCCCGTCGCCGTTGATGTCGGCGGGGTGGTTGCATCGCTGCACGCCGAAGGCGAACAGCACCTGCAGTAGGTCGGCGTCGTCCACGATGCCGTCGCAGTTCACATCGGCGGGGTGGTAGTCGCTAAGGATGTGCAGGTAGTCGAAGGTTGCGACGGGCGCGGGGCTGCCTCCGCCGCCGCCCAAGTCCACATACAGCCCGATTTGCCCACCCGATTGCGCCACCGCCTGCAACGCGGGGAAGTCGCTCAGCGGGCGCGGCGACCCTGTGAACTCGCGCCAGTGCATGCCATCCTCGCGGTCGTAGAAGACGCGCACGCGCCCCGTGTCGGGCTCGTAGCGCACCATCAGGCGCACGGTGTCGCCTGCGCTGGGGCTCCACACCGCGCCGCTCAGTCCTGCCCAGCCATAGACGCCTGCCTGCTCGTGCCCGCCGCTGACCGACAGCGCGTAGTTCTGGTCAGGCAGGTACACCAAGTGCAGGTTGAAGTAGTTGTCGGCGTCGCGGAAGGCGACCAGCCCCGCCTGAATGTAGCCGCCCGACGCGCCGCCCCGCGTCAGGCGCACGCGCGTCTCGAGCACCCACACCCCGCGCAGCGCAGGCACGGACACACTCGGCAGGTTGCGGATGCTGTTGACGCCCTGATACAGCGTCCCTGCCTGCGCCGTGATTTGCAGATGCTCGGCGGTGAAGCCCACCCGCGCGGGGTCGTGCGTGTTCGCAGGCGCGTTTCTGGGCACGCCCCAACTCCAGCCGTGCTGGGAGTCGAACCCGCCGAAGAAGTCGTCCATCAGCGGCTGGGCACTCAGCACAGCCACAGTCCACGCCAACAGTAAGCCAACAACGCCTCTCATAGCGCACCTACAAGGGCTGGAACTCGAAGCGGCTGATGATGACCTCCACCTCGCGTCCGTTGGTAGGCGGCTCACCGTTGAACAGCCACAGGTTCATGCGCGGGTTCTCGTCGCCGGGTGGGGGCACGAAACTGCCCGTGTAAGTCCACTCGGCGACGATGGCGCTCGCGCTGGACGGCTGCGGGCGATGCCCCCGCACACTGCGAAAATAGAGCCGTCCGGGCTCCCAGCGGAACCAGTGTACCGATTGGCGCACGCCCGCAGGCCACATAAAAGTGTGCTGCGGGTAGCCCTGATCGTGCGGGCGGATGGTGTAGTAGCCGTTGGGTCCCGTCGCGCCTTGGAACCGCGCGAACTCGATGTCGATTTCGCGGTAGCCGAAGTCGCGCGTGTCGCTCCAAGTGAACAGCCCCAGCACGACCTTCGGGTCAAGCGCATGCACCTCGCTGTCGAGGTAGAAGCGGTAGGTTCCATAGCCCAGCGAACGGGTGCAGATGACCTCGGCGCACTCCCAGCGGCTGCCCGTGCGCGTGATTTTCAGGTGCAGTCGCCCGCGCGCGTCCACCCACACATTGCAGTCGGCGTCCGAGAAGTAGTTCGGTCCCGGACCGACGGGCGTCGTGTGGCGTTTGACGCGCCAAGTGTAGCCCGAAAACTGGATGCTGCGTGTGTATTGCATCGCCTCACCGAATGTTCGGGTTGTTCTCGTCGGGGTTGTCGCCGCCGAGTTGCCAGTGCCACGGGATTTTGACCGCCCCACGGCGCATGGCTTTCACATGCCCGTCCGCCCAGACCAGCACAGCGACCTTGCCGCCGTGGCGGTAGCGCACTTGGAACGCGGCGTTCAGGTTCGCGCCCAGCCCGTTGAAATCGCGGTCGATGCGATCCCACTCGGCGTCAGTGCGCGCGGGTTGCCCACCCCAGCCGTTGATGAGCCCAGGCGTCCACCAATACAGTGCGCCGCAGTTGCCCGCCCACGCTTGGTTCTGCGTGCCGTCGCCGTACACGATGGTCTCGGCGGGGTGCGTCAGCATCGCCAGCGAGGCAGGCAAACAGGGGTTCAAGTTGTTAGAACACTGCCAGCGCACATTGTTCGCGCTAAGTACCGTGCCGTTACCGCCGATGCGCTCGCTCATGCTGTACGCCAGCGCGTTGCGGTAGGTTGCCGATGGGCAGCTGCGCACCTGCGGGGCGGGGCGCTGCGGAGTCGCGCCGTCGGCGTAGGTCTCAAACTTGCCCTCGCCCATGTACGGCGAAATCAGGAAGTGCCAAATGATCTCGCGCCCCAGCGTGTTGAAGGCGTTCAGGTAGCCAATCGGGAAGGTCTCGTCGTAGTCCTGAAGGTACATATTCGTCGCCAGCCCGACCTGTCGCGCGTTAGAGGCGCACTGGGTCTGGCGCGCTTTTTCACGCGCCTGCGCAAACACAGGGAACAAAATCGCCGCCAAAATCGCGATAATCGCGATCACGACCAATAACTCAATCAGCGTAAAGCCGTTGCGTCTCATGGTTGACCTCCTCAGTGTTGCCCCCCGCTTCGCGAGGGGAACCCCCTTCGGTTCCCCCTGCGGGCAGGGGGAACCTTACGGAGGGGGTGAAAGTCGGTATTAGCCTCCAGCGCCGAAGTTGAACAGCACTGCCAGCAGGTCGGCATCATCGACGGTGCCATCCAGGTTCACATCCTCGTCCAAGCAGTCGCCTGTCGCGCCAAACGCAAACAGCACCGCCAGCAGGTCAGCGTCGTCCACGATGCCGTTAGCGTCCACATCGCCCGTCGGCAGCAGGGGCAGGTTCGTCTCGAAGTAGTCGAACTCGAACGGCTGTGCCAGCCCGCACCCGCAGGCGTTGTCGGTGTAGACGCCAATCCGCGCACCCTGCGACAGCATGTTCATGATGTGCTGGTAGAAGGGGCTGTCGGGGTAGTAGCGTCCGCCGTTGAAGCCGTCGTACTCGATCCAGCCGTCCGTGCCCGAATGGCGGAACTTAAGGACGATATGGGGATCTTCGCCGCCCACACGCTCGATGCGCAAGCCCATCCAGTCGGCGTCGGGCGACCAGGTATTCGTCACGCGCTCGCCCCACGCGAAGTTGTCGTCTTGCTCCGAGTTGGTGGAGCCGTTCACGGTCTCGGTCTGCCACGTCGCATCGCGGGTAATCAGCACTTGGAAGTAGTTCTTCGCGCCCGTCGTGATGACAATGCCCGCCTGCGTGTAAAACACGACGGGCACGGTGCTCCAGTCGGTGCGGAAGACGGTCTCGATGTACCACTCTTCGGGGATGTTGCCGCTCACGCGCAGGGTAGGCACATTTTTGTGTCCGTTGAACTGCTGGAACATCCCGCCGTCGCGCGTTTGAATCGTCATCGAGCTGCCGCCAAAGGAGACGGCGTTATCGAACAGGGTGCAGAACGGGTCGTTGTCGGGGAGTTTCCAACTCCACTGCAGGCTGAATCCGCCGTTGAACTCATCGCGTGTCTGCACATACGCTGTGCCAAGCAGCGTAATCGCTGCGAGTAGGGAAACGAGTGTTCGCTTCATGATCTTGAACCTCCTTCGGTTGAGTATGTCGGTTGCGGAGTCGTTGCCGATGCGAGGGCGTAGCCCATCGCCACGCTCTGGCGCACGACCAGTACGCCGTTGATGAGGGTGCGTTGCGGGTGCGCGTCGCCCGTTTCGATCTGGTGCAGCAGGCGCTGCGCGGCGAGGTAGCCGACTTGGTAGCGGTCATGGTGGATGGTCGTGAGGGGGATGCCCATGCGCTGCACCCACACGGAGTCGTCGAAGCCCGCGACGGAGATGCGGTCGGGCACGGCAATTTCGAGCGTGCGGCAGTGCTGCAGAAAGCCCATCGCCATGTCATCGTTCGCTGCCAGCACGACCGTCGGCAACTCAGATTGGCGCAGCAGTTGCTCGGCTGCGCGCACGCCCGATTCGGGGCTGTAGTCGCCCTGCAGCATCCACTCTTCGCGAACGGGGAGATTGTAGAGCGCCATCGTGCGACGGAAGGCGCGCTCGCGCTGGTGCGCGCTCCAGTGCAGCGGGTGTCCCTTGATGAACCCAATCGCACGATGCCCCTGCTGAATGACCCACTCGGTTAGCGTTGCCATCGCTGTCTCGTTGTCGATGTCGATGCAGGAGACGCCGTACTCATCGGGCAGTGTGCTGCCCACAGCGACGACAGGCAAGCGCGAGTAGCAGCGCCACTCCAGCAGCGGCGACCCCATCACAGGCGCAATCAGCACCGCGCCATCGATGGAACCGTTGTCGATGCGTCGCCACACGGCGGCGGGGTCGTTCGTGCGAGGGGTAATTAGGCGGATGTCGTAGTCGCGCGGCTCCAGAAACGCCAAGATGCCGTCCAGCACATCGTGCGCATACAGGTTGTGCGTCAGGCGCGCGTGTTGGGGGTCTAACACCACGCCGATGGTCGCAGTGCGTCGCCGCGCCAGACTCCGCGCGACTGAGTTCGGACGGTAGCCCAACTCGTGGCCCGCGCGCAGCACCTGTTCCACCATATCCTCGCGATACAGGTGGCTGCGCCCTTGCAGGATGTTCGAGACGGTTGTTATCGAGCAGCCTGCCCGCGCTGCCACATCGCGTAGCGTCGGTTTGCCTCGCATCGTGATGACTCCATTGCCTGCTATGGAAACGCTTCTAAAAAGCGTCCCTGCCTAAGTTCAGATTGCCTCCGTTGGTTATGGAAGCGTTTCCACGCGAGTCTATTATAGCACACAATTCGCGCGGGTGTCAAGGGGTGAAAGCAGGAATCCCTCCCCCTGCACCGAATCTTGCACCCGCAGGAGATCAGCGATGGAACCCATTACACGACGCGCGTTTTTGGAGCGGTCGGGGCGGGCGGTGCTGGGCGCAGCGGCGGGGCTGACCGTGCTGCGCGCGTGGAGCCACAGCCCCAACGACACGATTGGCGTGGCAATCGTCGGGCTGAACGGGCAGGGCAAGACGCACCTGCGCAACTTCTCGGAGATCGAAGGCGTGCGCATCGTCGCCCTGTGCGATGTGGACGAGCGCGTGCTGCAACAAACAGGTGCGATGGTCGAGCAGCGCACGGGCGCGCGTCCCAAACTCTACACCGACCTGCGCCAACTGCTGGAAGACAAGGAGGTTGACGCCGTCTCCACCGCCACGCCGAACCACTGGCACGCGCTGCTGACCATCTGGGCGTGCCAAGCGGGCAAGGATGTCTATGTCGAAAAGCCTGCCTGCTGGAGTTTCGAAGAGGGCGAGGCGATGGTTCAGGCGGCGCGCAAGTATAACCGCATCGTGCAGGTGGGGCACCAGATGCGCTCCGACCCCGTGACGCGCCTTGCGGTACAACGGGCATGGGCAGGCGAAATCGGCAAAGTCTACATGGCGCGCGGGCTGTGCTACAAGCCGCGCGGACCTATCGGCGTGCAAAAAGACACCGACCCGCCCCCGTGGCTACACTGGGAACTGTGGCAGGGACCCGCGACCCGTCGCCCGTTCAACCCGAACTATGTGCATTACAACTGGCACTGGTTCTGGAACTACGGCAACGGCGACATCGGCAATCAGGGCGTGCATCAGGTGGATGTGGCGCGCTGGTTTTTGAACAAGCGCTACCCTGTCAAGGTGCATTCGGTCGGCGGGCGCTACGGCTACGACGATCAAGGCGAGACGCCCAACACGCAGGTCGCCACCTTCGAGTACGAGGACGGCGCGCTGCTCGTCTTTGAAGTGCGCGGGCTGTTCACCAACGACGAGCAGGGCGCGAAAATCGGCAACTTGGTGTACGGCGCGCTGGGCTACATGTCGTCGGGCGACGGCTACCAACCGCGCCGCAGCCCGCAGGAGACGCTGCCTGAACGCGAGAACCCGCAACGCCCTGAACTCGGCGGCACAGGCGAGCCGAACCATTACCGCAACTTCATTCAGGCGATGCGCTCCCGCCGCGCCAGCGACCTGCACTGCGATGTGGAAGAGGGCGTCATCTCGGCGCAGTTGGTGCATCTGGCGAACATCGCGTATCGGCTGGGACGCGCGCTGCGGTTTGACCCTGAGCGCAAGCAGTTCGTCGGCGACCGCGAGGCGAACGCCCTACTGCGCCGCCAGAACCAGCCCAAAGGCTTCGAGATTCCCAAGCGGGTCTGATGCCCTGCAGGAACCGCGCAATCTCCAGCGAACCGAATCGCGCTATGCGAGTCGCGTTGGTCGTGGGGCTACTGTGCTGGGCGGCGGCGTGGAGCCAGTCGCCGATTTCGCGGGCGGACTTGGCAGTGCGCCTGATCGAGACCGAAGCGTGCTGGGAGGCGCATCGCGAGTCGGCAGAGGCGCGCCTGCGCGCGACGCGCCCCCTCTCGGAGGGGCTGACCGCCTTCTTTTCCGGCAGGTTCGACGCGCTCGCACGCAATCTGACGCAGGCGTGCGCCGCGCTGCGTTCTGACGCTCCGCCGACGCCCGAAATGCTGTACGCAGGCGCGCTCGGCGTGCACATGCCCCATGCGGTGGATAAGGATGCCCTTGAGCGCGGCGAGATCGTGCTGCGCGGGCAACTGTTTGCGTACTACGCCGCCGAGAAGCCCGAAACGCCCCTGCAACTGCGCTGGCGCATTATGCCCCGCGGCGAGACGCGCACGATTGGCGATGGCACACTGGACGCGCCCGAACCAGGCAGCGCGATGACCCTGCTGACCCGCGCGCCCGAAGGCGACTACGAAGCGCACTTCGAACTCCGTCAGGGCGGGCAGACGCTGCGCCAGTGGCGACAGACCTTCAGCGTCATCGCGCAACTGCAAGCGCGGCTGGAGGCACTCGAACGCGCCGCCGAATCGCACGACGACGCCGAGCCTGTTGAGCGGATGACCGTGCTGAACGCGCGGGAGGTGCTGCACAACGCGCTCAAAGGCGACCGCCCCGAAACTTTTTATCCGCTGCTGCGCCTGCTGCAACTGGCGGAGCAACTCGTGGCAGGCTGGGAGACAGGCGCATCGGGCTGGCGCGCCGCGCCTGGCGACTACTGGATGGCGACGCTGTATCGCGAGCGCAAGGTCGCCTTCCGCCTATATGTGCCCAAGCAGTTCCAACCGAACCGCCCAATCCCGCTGGTGGTCGCGCTGCACGGCGCGGGCGGCAACGAGCATCTGTTCTTCGAGGGCTATGGGCTGGGCATCGTGCTGAAGGAGGCGGAAAAACGCGGCTGGGCGGTGATTGCCCCGCGCGCCGAGATGGGACTGGCGCACATCGGCGGCGCGCTCGAAGCCGCGCAGAAGCTACTGCCGATTGACCCCGCGCGCGTCTACCTGATGGGGCACTCGATGGGCGGGGCGCACAGCTTCGCCGCAATCGCGCAGTTCCCCGACCGATTCCGCGCCGTCGCTATCTTCGCAGGCGCAGGGCAACCGACCCAAGTGCCCCCCGACCTGCCGATTCTGATGACCGTCGGCGAGCAGGAGATTAGTATGCTCAAGACCAACATCGAGAACGCCTACCGCCGCCTGCAGGGGCTGAACCTCAAGACGCTGGACTACAAAAAGTACGACGGCTGCGACCACCTGATGATTGTGCGCGAGGCAATGCACGACGCCTTCGCGTTCTTTGACCGCGCGCCCGCCCGAACAGCGACACTTTCGAAGCCCTGAACCGTCGGGTAGACTCAGAAGCGGGGAGTATCTATGTCCAAACGACCGTCGATACAGCAGGAGTATCAGCGCCAACTCATGCTGCGCTGGATCACGACCGTCACGCAGTGGCTAATGAGTGCGGGCGCGATCCTGTTCGTGCTGGGGTTGGTGTACCTGCTGTACGCCTTGCTGTTCGCTAATCTTGACGGGCAGAGTTTCACGCCGCAAGACCAGGCGCGCATTCGCGATAACTTGGGTCTGGCGGGCAACGCGCTGCTGCTGGGCGCGGGCTTTATCGTGATTGGGCTGGCGTGGAACTACTTGGAAGAGCCGCTGGTCGGGGTCGCGCTGCTGATTGCCGCCGCGCTGTTTTATTGGGGGCTGCCGCTGCTGATTGGGCAGGTCAGCACGCTGCCGAACCCGAACACGCTGGGCGACTTCGCGCTTACGCGCATCCGCAACGCCGCGTGGGTGCTGTTCCCGCCAGGGCTGGTGCTGACCGTGTTTGTGAGCCTGTCGCACGCGATTAAGCGGCTGCGCTACGGCGCGGGGATGGATCAGACGCTCAAACTCGGCGCGGAGGTCAGCAAGCAGCAAGTTCCCCAGCGGTTTCTGGGCAAATGCTGGCAACTGCCCTACTGTCGCGACTATGTGCGCGAGCGATGTCCGATTTATCACGCGCGGCGCACCTGCTGGCGCGAGGGCGTCGGCTGCATGTGCGAGGAGAAAAACATCGCGCTCGCGCTCAAGGATGTGCGCGTCAGCGACGACCCCGAAAAGAACGCCAAATACATCCCCCACAACACGACGCTCAGCAAGTGGGAACTGAAGCAACGCTGCAACGAGTGCGTGATCTACAACGAGCATCAGCGGCAAAAGTACCAGCTGTTTGCGCCGCTGACCGTCGGCACGGTGATTGGGGTCGCCTACTTCTTCCGCGAGCCGTTGCAGGCGCAGGTGCTGAACCTGCTGGGCGTGCTCGACTCGCTGCTGGCGCGGTTCACGCTGATGCCCAGCGAGGCGCGCGAGGGCGTGCTGAAAGCCGCCGCGCAGACCAGCGAGGCTGCCGCGCTGGTGCTGTATATCGCGCTGGTGATTGTCGTGCTGAGCTACGCGCTACGCACAGTAGAGACGGTGGTGTTCAAATGGAAATGGTGAACGAAGCGTTGGTGCAAGTGGAGCAACTGGCGCAACTTATGGCGCATCACGGCGCGACGCGCTTAGAACTCAGCGACGGCGCGTGGCAGATTGCCCTGACACGGGCGCAGGGCGCGGGCGCGCCACCGACGCCTGATGAGGCGATGCCCCCCCTGTTCGTGAGCGGCTACGCAACGCCCGAACCTACGCCCGACGCCGAGCCAGAGAGCCTGTGGCAGCCGCCTGCGCTGCTGGAAGTGCGCTCCGAATGCGTCGGCTACTGCACGCTCGCGCCGATTGCGGTGGGCGCGTCCGTCGAGCGCGGGCAGACGCTGGCGACCGTCGAGGTGCTGGGCATCGCCAACGAGGTGACCGCGCCGCTGCCCGCCATCTTGGAGGGCTGGGCGGTCGAATCGGGGCAGCCCGTGCAGTATGGGCAACCCATCGCCTACCTGCGCCCCCTGAGCGAGGAGTAGTGATACCAATTGCGAAAACTGAGCCTGTGTCTGCTGGGCGCGCTGACGCTGGCAACCGCCCCAGCAGGAATCGACGCTGGTGCGCCGAATCCCACGCACTCGGAGAGACCGACGATGCGTAAGGGCTACTACCGCTTTCCGACGATTCACGGCGATACGGTGGCGTTCACCTGCGAAGACGACCTGTGGACGGTTTCGGTGGGCGGGGGCTACGCGCGCCGCCTGACCACCAGCCTCAGCAATGTCATCACCCCGCGCTTCTCGCCTGACGGGCAGTGGATTGCCTTCGTCGCCCGCGATGAGGGGCAGCCCGAAGTGTATGTGATGCCCGCCGACGGCGGCGAGCCACGCCGACTGACCTACCAAGCGGCAACGCGCGTGCAGGTGGTCGGCTGGACGCCCGACGGCAAGTCGGTCATCTACGCCAGCACCGCTGCGTGCCCGCCACGCGAAATCTGGCTGTGGCGCGCGCCGCTGGACGGCGGACTGCCCCAACGGTACCCCTACGGACTGGCGCAGCACATCAGTTTTGGAGCCAACGGCGCGGTCATCTTGGGGAGACACACGGGCGACCCCGCGTGGTGGAAACGCTATCGTGGCGGCACAGCGGGCGTGTTCTGGATCGACCGCACGGGCGACGGCAACTTCACCCGCTTCAAGCCCACCGACGGCAACCTGACCGCGCCGATGTGGATTGGCGAGCGCATCTACTTCGTCTCCGACCACGAGGGCATCGCCAACATCTACTCCTGCCTGCCCGACGGAAGCGACCTGCGCAAGCACACCCACCACACCGAATACTATGTGCGCTACCCCAGCACGGACGGCAAGCGCATCGTCTACCACGCGGGCGCAGACCTGTATGTGCTGGACTTGGCGACAGGCGAGGATCAGATGATTCCCGTAGAACTGCGCAGCCCGCGCACACAAGCGCAACGCAAGTTCGTCGAGACCGACAAGTACCTGCAGGAGTACGGGCTGCACCCGCAGGGGCACTCGCTGCTGCTGACCGTGCGGGGCAAGCCGTTTGTGATGGGCAACTGGGAAGGCGCGGTGATTCAGCACGGCGAGCCGCAGGGCGTGCGCTACCGCCTGAGCCAGTTCCTGCCCGACGGCGAACGCATAATCACCGTCTCCGACGCCAGCGGCGAACCCCGACTGGAACTGCACACCCCCGACGGCGTCACGCGCTACGAAACGCTGGACATCGGGCACCCCTACCAGATGGCGGTCTGCCCCACCGCCGACCGCGTTGCCCTCAGCAATCACCGCTTCGAGCTGTCCCTGTTCGATGTTGTGACGGGCGCGCTGAAACTGATTGAGCGCAGCGATAGCGCTTGGATTGCAGGCTTCGCGTGGTCGCCGTGCGGACGCTGGCTGGCGTACAGCTTCGCCCCCAACGAGCGCACACACATCATCAAGATTTACGACGCAGAAACGGGCGCAATCCACCCCATCACGCACCCAGAGTTCCGCGATGTGTCGCCCGCGTGGGACCCCGACGGCGAGATGCTGTACTTCCTGTCCTATCGCGACTACGACCCCGTGCCCGACAACCTGCAGTACGAGCTGGCGTTCCCGATGGGCATGCGTGTGATGGCGGTCGTGCTGCGCAAAGACATCCCGAACCCGCTGCTACCCCAGCCCCGCCCGTTTGAGGAGAAACCGAAGGAGGAGGGCAAGCAGGAATCGGGCGAGAAAAAGACCACCGTCATCGACTTCGACGACATCCAGCTGCGTGTGATTACCGTGCCGTTGCCTGCAGGCATCTACGGGCAGGTCGCGGGGCTGAGCAAGCGGCGCGTGCTGGCGACGCAGTTCCCCGTCGAAGGCACGCTCGGCAAAGACTGGCTGGGCGAGGACGGCGAGGGCAAAGGCGCGCTGCTGATGTACGACTTCATCAACGCCAAGACCGAGACGCTGGCAAGCAAGGTGAACGACTTCACGCTGTCGCTGGACGGCAAGACGCTGGCGTATCGGTCGGGCAAGCGGCTGCGCGTGCTGCCCGCAGGTCAAAAGCCCGACGAGAAGCACGAGAGCGCGCCCCCGTCGCGCGAGAGCGGCTGGATTGACCTCAGCCGCGTGCGCTGCGCGGTCGTGCCCACCCGCGAGTGGCAGCAGATGTACCGCGAGGCGTGGCGACTGCAACGCGAGTTTTTCTGGAGCGCGGACATGTCGGGCGTCGACTGGCAGCGCGTGTACGACCGCTACTACCCGCTGCTGGAGCGCGTCGCCACGCGCGGCGAGTTCTCCGACCTGATGTGGGAGATGCAGGGCGAGCTGGGCACTTCGCACTGCTACGAGTTCGGCGGCGACTACCGCCAGCCCCCGCAATACTCGGTCGGGCTGCTGGGCGCGGAGTTCGAGTGGGACGAGGCGACGCAGGGCTACCGCATCACGCGCATCCTCACGGGCGACCCGTGGCTGGACGACGCCGACTCGCCCCTGAACGAGCCTGGCGTGAACGCGAAAGTCGGCGAGGCGCTGCTGGCGATCAACGGGCGACGCCTCACGCGCGAGTTCACCCCCAGCGAGGCGCTGCTGCACCAAGCGGGCGCGGTCGTGCAACTGACCCTGCGCAGCCCCGACGGACAGACGCGCACCGTGACCACCAAAACGCTGAGCGACGAATCGAAACTGCGCTATCGCGACTGGGTAAACCGCAACCGCGCCTATGTTCACGAGAAGACCAACGGGCAGGTCGGCTACATCCACATCCCCGATATGGGCAGCCCCGGCTTCTCGGAGTTCCACCGCGCATTTCTGCCTGAGCTGGTGCGTCAAGGGCTGATTGTGGATGTGCGGGCGAACGGCGGCGGGTATGTGTCCGCGCTGCTGCTGGAGAAGCTGGGGCGCAAGCGCATCGGCTACGATGTGCCGCGCTGGGGCAAGCCGATGCCCTACCCCTACGACTCGCCGATGGGACCGCTGGTCGCGATTACCGACGAGCGCGCGGGCTCCGACGGCGACATGTTCAGCCACGCCTTCAAGCTGATGAAGCAGGGTTCGCTAATCGGCAAGCGCACTTGGGGCGGCGTGATTGGCATCTCGCCAAAGTCGGTGTTTGTCGATCAGGGGCTGACCACGCAGCCCGAGTATGCCTTCTGGTTCTACGATGTCGGCTGGCGCGTGGAAAACTACGGCACGGATCCCGACATCGAGGTGGACTACGCGCCGCAGGACTACATGGCGGGGCGCGACCCGCAGCTGGATCGGGCGATTGCGGAGATTCTCAAGTTGATGGAGGCAAACCCGCCGAAGCTGCCCGACTTCGAGCCGCGCCCGAAGTTGCCGTTGCCATAAGTAATTGCGCGCGGACGCGAGATAACTCCCCGGAGACGCGAGTCCATTCCCGGCGGACGCGAGTCAATGCCCTGCAGGACTCGCGCCCGCGCCGTCGAACCCGCTGGGTATGCCCGCTGACGGGACGGATTACACCGCCCAGATGGAGCCGCTGCTGGAGCAGGCGCGTGCGGAGGCGATGCGCCAGACGCCCCGCCACTTGTTCGTGCCCGAAAGCCACCGCCTGTACGCCTACATCGACCACGCGCTGCCCATCGGCGAAGGGCAGACCATCTCGCAGCCCTCGCTGGATGAGGTGTGGGTACGCGAGTTGCGTCGAGCGCTGCTGGCATGGTTCGCCGCGCACCAGCGCCCGACTCCGTGGCGCAACAACCCCGACCCGTACCGCGTGTGGGTCGCGGAGGTGATGCTGCAGCAGACGCAGACGGCGACCGTTGTGCCGTACTATGAGCGATTTCTGGAGCGGTTCCCGACGGTGCAGGCGTTGGCGGACGCGCCGCTGGAGGAGGTGCTGCGCTACTGGGAGGGGCTGGGCTACTACGCGCGGGCGCGCAGTCTGCATCGCGCGGCGCAGCAGATTGCCCAAAACGGCGGGCAACTCCCCGCCACCGCCGACCGCCTGCGCGAGCTGCCAGGCATCGGCGCATACACCGCGGGCGCGATTGCCAGCATCGCGTTCGGGCAGCCGACCCCCGTGGTGGACGGGAATGTGACGCGCGTGCTGGCGCGTCTGCTGTGGCTCAAGGGCGACCTCAAAGCGCACGCCGCGCAGAAACGGCTCTGGCAACTCGCCGAAGAGCTGGTTGACCCGCAGCAGCCCGGCGCGTTCAATCAGGCGGTGATGGAGCTGGGGTCTACGGTCTGCCTGCCGAAGCAGCCGCGCTGTGGGGCGTGCCCTGTGAGCCACCTGTGCGCCGCGTATCAACGGGGTCAGCCGACCGCTGTGCCTGAGCTGTCGCGCCGTGTGGCGACGCAGGCGCGGGTGGATGTCTCCGCGATAGTCCTGCGCGAGGGACGCTACTTGCTGGCGCGCCGTGCGCCCGACGGGCTGTGGGGCGGGCTGTGGGAGTTCCCGCGCGCCACACGCGACGGGCGCGAGAGCCTCGAAACCGTCGCCGAGCGCGCTGCCGCCCAACTCGGCGTGCAGGTTCAGCCCGTGCAGACCCTCGCGAGCCTCCAGCACGCCGTGACGACCGCGCGCATTCGGCTCTATGGCTACCTGTGCGCGTGGCGCGCGGGCGAGGCGCAGCCGACGGGCGCGTATGACGCCGCCGCGTGGGTCGCCCCCGACGCGCTGACGGACTACCCGCTCTCCGCCCCGCAACGCCGACTGGCGCACGCGCTTACGCAGCACGGCGGACAGATGAGCCTCCAGCAGGTATAATCCCGCGCGATGCAAGGTCGCGACCGAAAAATGTGGGGCGGGCGATTCGAAGGCAAACTCTCGCCCGAAGCGGAGGCATATTCGTTTTCGCTGCAACATGACCAGCGGCTCTGGAAGCAGGAGTTGCACGCCTGCGCCGCGCACGCCCGCATGATGGGCATCACGGGCATGCTCAGCGCGCACGAGGCGAACCGCATTATTGACGCCCTGCTGGAAATCCACGACGAAATCGAGGCGGAAGTGTGGCATCCCTCTGGCGCGTATGAGGACATCCACACGGCGATTGAGGCGCGCCTGTACGAGAAAATCGGCGCGCTGGCGGGCAAGTTGCACACGGGGCGCAGCCGCAACGACCTCGTGGCGACCGAGACGCGCATGTGGGTGCGTGAGCGCACAGGCGACCTCGCACGCGCCCTGCTGCGTCTGTGCGAGCAGCTGATGGAACTCGCCCAGCAGCACTTGGAGACGCCCATGCCAGGGCTGACCCACCAGCAGCACGCGCAGCCCGTGACGCTGGCGCAGCACCTGATGGCGCACTGCTGGGCGTTCATTCGCGACCTGTCGCGCTTGGCGCACGCGGGCGACCGCATGAATCTCTGTCCGCTCGGCGCGGGCGCGCTGTCGGGCACGAGTTTCCCGATTGACCGCGAGCTGCTCGCTGCCGAACTCGGCTTCGCCATGCCCGCGCCCAACAGCATGGACGCCGTCGCCGACCGCGATTTCGTCGCCGAGTACCTCTTCGTGTGCGCCCTGCTGATGGTGCATCTGAGCCGCCTCGCGCAGGAACTCATCCTCTGGAGCGCGCCCGAATACGGCTATGTCGAACTCTCCGACGAACACACCACAGGCAGCAGCATCATGCCGCAAAAGAAGAACCCCGACATCGCCGAGCTGATTCGCGGGCGCAGCGCACTGGCGATTGGCAACCTGACGGGGATGCTCGCGCTGCTCAAGGGGCTGCCGCTGACCTACAACCGTGACCTGCAGGACGACAAGCCACTGTTGTTCGCAACGCTGGACACGGTCATCCCGTCGGTGATCCTGATGCGCCAGATGCTGGAAAAGGCGCGCTGGGACGCCGAGCGGATGCGCGCCGCGCTGCAGGGCGACTTCTCTACGGCGACGGAGCTGGCAGACTATCTGGTGCGCAAGGGCGTGCCGTTCCGCGAGGCGCACGGGATTGTCGGCGGCATCGTGCGCGAGTGCCTGCAGCAGGGCATTACGCTGGAAGACCTGACGCTGGAGATGCTGCAGCGCCATCACCCGCGTTTCGAGGCAGACGCACTGGAGGCGATTGACCCGATGCACGCTATTCGCGCCCGCACGATTCAGGGGGGAACCGCCCCCGAAGCCGTCCAGCAGCAGATCGAGCAAGCCAAGCAGTGGCTGGGCGTTATCGAACACCAGCTGAACGAGCTGTTGAACCCGAACTGATGGCGCAGTGGTTTCGGAGCGAGGCGTGGCGGTTGCGTTGGCTGCCGTTTTTGACGGCGGCGGCGGGGCTGACGGCGGCGTTCCTGATCCAGGATGTGCCGATTGTGCGTCGGCACGCGCTGCTGCTCGCGCTCCTGGCGGGGCTGGGCTTCTTTTTGCCCGCGGTACGCCATCGGCTGCTGATCCTGTTCGCCTACGGGCTGGGGTTGTATTTCATCGTCAAGTCGGTCGCCACTTGGCTGGAGTTGCCGCTGGGCGGGTTAGGCGTGGTGGAGCGCGTGCTGTGGTTCATACTGGGTTGGATGTGCGTCGTCAGCGCGCTGGGGATGGGGCGTCGCCCTGCGCCTGAGTGGGCGGTCGCGCTGCTGATGGTCGCGCTGGGGCTGTATTTCGCGAACTTCACCTATGTGCATTACGCGCAGAACAACTGGCTGCAGGCGATAGCGGGCGTCGGGCTGACGGGTGCGGCGCTCTGGCACGCGGCGGTCGCGTGGGCATCCCCACCAACCGAGACGCCCACGCGAACCAATTAGCTAAAGCTATGCCTCATCCTTCCACAGGTCGGTACTTCCAGGATTGCGACACGACAGTATATCATAGACGGCTCCACCTCGCTCGAGAACCAGTGTGAGCTGACGAGCCATCGTACCCTCAATATCGTAGTTGGCAATAAACAGCTCTTTGCCAGGGCGCGCGTGCGTCTGCTTGTAGTTGTTCATTCCGTACTGAAGCGTCCAACGCAGCTGCGTGTAGTCGGCGTACCGCTCGTGGATGTAGTCGCATTCATCGTAAGTGAGCAACCATTTGTGGGGGATCTGACCGAGTATCTCTCGCAGACGCTCGTGGTCGAAGCTAAGGTGCAACTCGCCGCGCCTACCGTATAGCCGAGACTCTGCAACCGAATAGTAAGGAGGGTCAAGATAGATAAACACATTCTCCCCCGCCTGCTGAACGACGGGTGCGTAGTCCTCGCAGGTAATCTTCACGCCGCGCAAAAGATTACCGAGTGGTCGTATGCGCTCGACGGCTGAGTGCGTAAATCGCTCGTGGAACGCTTGCTCTGAGTAGCCTCCCGAATCGACCGTGCCTGAGAAGGTGATACGGTTCAACACGAAGAACCGCACCGCGCGCTCGAACTCGCTTCCCTGCCCGTACTGCTCCAACAGGCGATAGAATAGCGTGCGCCCATCAGTCGTGTTCTGGCGCACTCTATGCACGGCATCTGCAAGGGCGTCCGCACATTCCTGTGCAACTTTCCAAAAACAGTATAACTCGTAGTTGATGTCATTAATCCAGTAGCGTCGGTGGGGGAATTTTTGCTTGAGCGTAAGGAAAAGCGAACCGCCCCCTACCATCGGCTCGCGATACTCGTCGTAATCAGGTACAAGCGGTAGTATTTGCGCCACCGCACGCGACTTGCCACCAGGAAAGCGAAGGGGACTCTTTATCATCGCGAGCCACCTCCCACGGATGTGGTGTTTCCTCTCAAAATCGCCTGTATCCCAAGCAGTTCCAATTCACGATTCAGCCAAGTGAGTTTGCGCTCGATAGATTTCCGTTGTCGGCTGCTACGAAACTGGCTAAGGAAGTCGTGCAATTGCGATTCTTGTGTAGGCAAAGATAGTTCGCCAGAGAATTTGCCCGTTAGGCGCATCTGTGCGGCGAAGCGCAAACGGCGATTCTCGTAATAGAGTTCGCTTAGCTGGGAGTATAGGAGCAGTTTGAACAATCCGTCTCTTATGTCGTTCGTCGAAGGCAGAACCCCTCGCGTGGTGTTCTTGCTTTCCCTAATAATCACTTCGTCTTCGTTGATAAACTCCACCTCATCTGCAGTCAGGTAGTACTTGCCTCCAAGGTAGTTCTCAATCTCGAATAGCGGCTTGGGAAAGCTGCCCCGCAGTTCAAGCCTGTGTTCTGTAGAGGTTTCAGTAATTGCAGAGCGTTGCGATTGAATCAACGAAAACTCTTTGAACCGTTCAAGGTCTAAAGTGTCTTTCCGCGTCTCAGAGCGTACATGCCGAATAAAATCTTCATGAACCTTGCTGCTATGCAGTGAAACCCCCTGACTCTGTGCAATCTTATCGTAGCTCTCGATAGCCTTCCTGTAGATGGGGATGAATTCGTTGACGAAGTGTTGCCGATTCCAGTGATGAGCATCCATCTTATACTGCAAAATTTCCTCGATTTTAGACCTGACATGCCCTCCCTCGAGCTTCTGGTCAGTTATCCGAGTGCTGTTCTGCTTTTTCGCCGAGACATACCAAGCAAGGACGATATACACATTCATCAAGAACATTTAGCGACTAAATCTTTGATTGCATTAAAAGCTGCTTGCTCTGTGTTTCATAGAACTCCCAGTGATCGCCGTCGGTGCATACCAGGTAAGGTGCACGGATACTGCTGCAATACACAAATCCTTGAGCTCGTGCAACTGCAAGATTTGTTGATAGTGATTTCGCCTCGATGACCACAAGCGGCTTGCCTTGACACAGTAAGACGTAATCAGCGGCTTTGTTCTGGTTATTGATTACGACAGGATATTCAACTTGCACATCGTCAGGGTTTACTGTATCCCATTCCAGCGCGCGAAGTATCGGGTCAATCAATCCATAGCGGGTTTGATACTCATTGTTGGCGTACAGCGGACCATGTGTCTGAATACGCACTTGAACCGTTGCAATCGCATGAACTAATGCCTGCATCGTTCGTTGCCTCCTTGCACATCTGGATTATACCTAAATGCCAATCACCACAACATAGACACAGAACACGAGTTCACAAGACTCTTGTTGCGGGCGGGACGCCCACACTCCCAGCGCTGCAGTTGCTGGGTGGCAAGCCTCTCGCTTGCAAGAAGCAGATAACGACTCTGCCATGCGTTCTATTGAGTGCTACTCTCGCTGCAGGAACTCCCCCGTCCCCCGCCGAATCTCCCATGTCGCTATGGAACGCATTCCCGAAGCGGAGTTGGCAGGGTATCTGGCACGGGCGCCGCAGTGGACGCGCGAGGGCATCGAAATCACGCGCACCTTCACCTTCCGCAACTTTCGCGAGGCGATGGGGTTTGTGGTGCAGGTCGCGCTGCTGGCGGAACGCGCCGACCACCACCCCGACATCGACATCCGCTACAAGCAGGTGACGCTACGCCTAAGCACCCACTCGGCAGGCGGGCTGACCGAGAAGGACTTCGCACTGGCACAGCAGATCGACCAACTCGTATGATGCGCGGGATCCCGATCGTCGACACGGAGCAGATGCGGGCGTTAGACCGCGCCGCCATCGAAGAGGACAGCATCCCGTCGCTGGTGCTGATGGAGCGGGCGGGCTACGGCGTGTTCCAGCGCATCGCGGAGTGGTTCGCGCCGATAGCGGGCAAGCGCGTGGCGGTGCTGACGGGCAAGGGCAATAACGGCGGGGACGGGATGGTCGTCGCGCGGTACTTGCATGAGGCGGGCGCGCAGGTGCATCTGTGGCTGGCGCACAGCCCCGACGAGTTTCGCGGCGACGCGGCGACGCAGTGGCGCATCCTGCAGGCGTATGGCATCCCCGCGCTGCCGCTGCCCGACGCGCCCGACCCCGCGCTGTTCCGCGACGAAGACCTGCTGGTGGACGCGCTGCTGGGCATCGGCGCACGCGGCGAACTCAGCCCGCCCCTGCGTGCGACGATCGACGCCGTGAATCGGGCAGGACGCCCTGTGGTGGCGGTGGACATTCCGTCGGGGCTGGACGCCGACACGGGCGTCGCGCTGGGCACGGCGATTTGGGCGACCTACACGGTGACGATGGCGCTGCCGAAGGCGGGCTTTTTCCAAAACGACGGGGCGCACTGCGTCGGGCGGTGGGCAATCGCGCCGATTGGCATTCCCCCGCGCCGACTGGAGACGACGCCATGTGTGGCGCGGCTGTTGACCGAGCAGGAGACGCTCGCGCGGCTGCCCTGCCTGCCGCTGGACGCGCACAAGGGGTATCGCGGGCATGTGCTGGTGGTGGGCGGGAGCGTCGGGATGGTGGGCGCGCCTGCGCTGACGGCGATTTCGGCGTTGCGGGTGGGCGCGGGACTGGCGACGGTCGCGACGCCCGCGCGTATCCAGCCGCAGGTCGCGGGCTTTTACCCCGAAGTGATGACGCTGCCGCTGCCCGACGACGACACGGGCGCGCTCACCCCGCAGGGCGTGCAGTGGCTTGCCGAACGGCTGGGGCGGTTCGGCGTACTTGCGCTCGGACCGGGCTTGGGCGGGCACGAGACCGTCGGCAAGGCGATGCTGGAGCTGCTGGAGGCGTGGCGCGCGCTCGATAGACCGCTGGTCATCGACGCGGACGGGCTGAACTGGCTGGCGCGGCTGGGCAAGGACACCCCACTGCCGACGCACACGGTGCTGACGCCCCACCCCGGCGAGGCGGCGCGCCTGCTGCAGATTGAGACGCACCAAGTGCAGCACGACCGCTACAGCAGCGCGGAGTTGCTGCGCGAGCGGTATCGCGCGGTGTGCGTGCTGAAGGGCGCGTACACGGTGATTGCGGGCGAGGAGGGGCTGTGGGTCGCGCCGTTCGCCGAGCCGAGTCTGGGCACGGGCGGGTCGGGCGATGTGCTGACGGGCGCGATTGCGGGGCTGCTGGCGCAGGGGCTGGAGCCTCTAACTGCTGCGCAAGTAGGCGTCTACCTGCACGGGCAGGCGGGGGCGCGCTTGGCGTGCAGCGGTCGCCCCGCCTACACCGCCGACGAACTCAGTCGCGGGTTGCGGGTGTGAGTGCCCTCGCCCGCATCGTGTGCTCACCCAGCCTTTTGGAGTGCTGAAGCGCAGCTTCAGCGTTTGCGGAAGCTAACGCTTCCGCACTCCAAAGTATGCGATAACTACCGCTTCTCCTTCTCCCCCAGCAACTCCTTGCGCAGTTGCAGCGACGGCTCGTGTCCAGGCTTGAGCGCGAGTGCCTTCTCCAGCTCGACGAGCGCGTCGTCCTTGCGCCCCAGTTTCGCGTACACGGCGGCGAGGTGGTAGCGCAAATCGGGCGTGTCGGGCGCGGTCTGCACCGCCAAGCGCAACTCGCGCAACGCCTCGTCGTACCGCCCCAGTTTGTAGAGGACCCAGCCGTGCGTGTCGTGGTACGCGCCGACATTGGATTTGATCGCAATCGCCCGCCGCACGAGGCGCAACGCCTTCTCCAACTCGCGCCCGTCCTCCGCCAGCGCGTAGGCGTAGTCGTTCATCGCCAAGTGGTTCTGCGGGTCTAACTGCAGCGCTTTCTCGAACCATCGGGCGTACTCGTCGCGTTTGCCCGCAAGGAACGCGAGCGTGCCCAGCACTTGGTAGTAGCCCGCGCGGTCTATCTGCACGGGGATTTCGCCCGCGCGCGGCTCGTACTGCACCAGAAAGGCATACGCCTGCTCCGCGGGGCGTTCGGGGCGCGTCATGTAGGCGCGGTACACCTCTTGCAGGGCAACGGTGAGGCTGGGCGACTGGTCTACATACTGCTGGAACAGCGTCGCCGCGCCCTCATAGTCGCGCGTCTCCAGTTTCTGCACGCCCTGCTCCAGCAGGCTCTTCTGGGGCTGCGCCTGCTGCTGCGTGCGCCCGCAGCCCGCCAACGCCAGTCCAATCACAAGCAACCACGCAACGAATCGCATGCCTTAATTATGGCAGGCGGGCGCAGGGGAATTGGTTCGCATCAGCACGCGAAGCCCACAGGGTAGAATCAGAACATGGCGTGGGACGGGGTCTCGGTCGAAGTGCTGGGGCGGTTGGAACGGTATCGGTTCCAGCCCAAGAAGACGCACGCGGCGGCGATACGGGGCGAGCGACTGTCGCCGCGCAAGGGCATCTCCATCGAGTTCGCCGACTACCGCCACTACACTCCCGGCGACGACCTGCGCCACTTGGACTGGAACATCCTCGCGCGGTTGGATCGCGCCTACCTGCGCACCTATCAGGACGAGCAGGAGTTGCCCCTGCATCTGCTGGTGGACTGCTCGGCGTCGATGGCGTTTGGCGAGCCGACGAAGTTCGACGCGGCGCGTTCGCTGGCGGCGTGCTTGGGCTACATCGGGCTGATTGCAGGCGACGCGGTGTACCCGACCGCGCTGCACCACCAGCCTGCCGAGACGCGCCCGCTGCGCGGCAGGATCGCCTACACGCGCCTGCTGGAATGGCTGCGCACGCGCCAACCCGAAGGCAGGCATCTCGTCGCCGCCCTGCAACGCTTCGCGCACGCGAACCTGCCCAGCGGGCTGGTGCTGCTGTTGACCGACGGGCTGGACGAGGCGTTCCCCGACGCGCTACGCGCGCTGGGCAGCCGACGACACGAGGTCGTGCTGCTGCATATTCTCTCGGAAGTGGAGTTAGACCCCGACCTGGAGGGCGATCTGAAACTCATCGACGCCGAGACGGGCGACGCGATCGACATCACGGCGACGGGCGGCGTGCTGCAAGAGTACCAGCGCAGGCTGAAGGCGCATATTGAGGCGATTCAGACCGCCTGCCGACGGATTGGGGGCATCTACATCCAGGTACGCAACGACCGCGCGCCGCAGGATGTGATTGTGCGCGAGTTGTACGCGCAGGGCGTATTGGGCGTCTAACGCGGCGCAGGGAATTGCCCCACGCCGCGCCACCCTTCCTTCCCCGTTGGGGGCGTCCTAAGCGGCAGCAGGCTCCGCTGCCTCGCCCACCGCGCGGATACTGACCACGCGATCCAGGCGTATCTCCATGTAGTCGGTAATCAGGCAGATGCCGTACAGCGGCACAAAGGTCACATCCGACACGAACAGGTTCCGCTCTTGCACATCCCCGCGCCGATCGCGCCAAGCGATCACGCACTCCATCCCGACATACTGCTGTGCGTCCTTGAAAGACATAGCGCAGCCTCCCCAAATGGTGTTGCTATGGGAGATTCTGCCCGATTCGGGGAGGCTCTGCACTGGACGGAATACGGGATTCGGCTATTCGGGGTCGTCCATGCCGCGAAACAGCGGATCCAGCACCTCCGAGTATTGGTGTTCAATCGCGGCGAAGGTAAGGTCAAGCGCAAGCGTCCACAGCAGCATCACGGCGCGCTCGGCGGGCAAATCCAGCACATCCATAAAAAACTCCTTCATGACCTCTTCGTAAGTGCGGGCGTTTTCGACAGGCATCTCGTAGCGTTCGCTGTGGCGGCGTTGATTCTCCCACGCCTCCTGCTGGAGTTTGTCGAGAAACTCGCGCACATTGGCGGGCGTGGCATTCTGCAGGTTCGGTCCGAACTCGGCTTCCACTCGTTGCTTGAATTCGCTCAGTCGCACAGGCGCACCTCAAAGGCAATTGTACCCCGCCGACGGCTATTCGGGTGCAGGAGTCAGGCGTTGCAAGGTCGCCGCGCCGCCGAGGCGGTCGTAGCAGGGCAGGTCTAACGGGTCAGGTTCGGCGAGGCTGGGCGCGTCCAGCGGGACTTGGGCGAGGGCGCAGGCAATCCCGCTGAGGGTCGCCCACGCGCCCTGCGCGGCGACGGCAAGGCGCGTCGCACGCGGCTTGAGACGCAGGAGGACGCCCAGCAGCGCGCGCGCCCGCGCCGTGTCGGGCGTCAGGTTGTAGGTCGCGGTGTAGGCGTAGTCGGTCTTGGGCGCGGGGTGCGGCAGTTCGGGCATGCGCACGATGGCGTAGCCGTCCCGTTGCCAGCGGCGCACGCTCGCCTCACCCAGCGCGACCACCAGGCGGGCGTAGCGTCGGCTGGGCAGCATACCTTGCCATGAGTCGGGCAGCGGGTCGTCGCGGGCGTCCTCGACGCGCTCCAGCCCCAGCATGCTTTGCAGCGCGGCGCGCGCCTCCGCCTCGAAGCGGCGCGTGCGTCGCCAGCGAGCCACCGCCTCGCCCGCCAGCCGCTGGTACAGGCGCAGCACAGCGTCGCCAGTCGGCGCGTCGCTCGGCTTGGGCAGCGCGTCGCCCCACACGCGCAGCGCGGGCACAAGGCTCTCCCAGTGCAGGTCGGGGTCTTGGGGCGTGCGCGGCAGCCGCCACACACGGGCAACCCACTCGTAGTAGGCGCGGCGCGGCTCCGCGCCCCACTGATGCCCCTCGCTGTAGTGCGCGTGCGCGAACTGCTCCTCGGCGTGGAACAGCCCGTAGACGCGCTTCAGGTAGGGCGCGACCACTTCGGGGATGTCGCGCGTCCAATCGCCTGCGTCGGAGATCAGCAGCATCGGGCGCGGCGCGGTCAGCCCCGCAATCTCAGGGTTGCCCGCGAACAGGCGTAGCAGCGGCGCGTTCTCGCAGATGCACCCGCCCTGCATGACGCTGGAGACCATCTTCACGGGCGCGGCGCAACTCAGGCGCGGCTCCAACGCGCTCAGCAGGAAGGTCTGCGTGCCGCCGCCCGAAATCCCGCTGCAGCCGATGCGCTGCGGGTCAATCGCCCGTTGCTGGCGCAGCCACTCGAACGCGCACAGGCTGTTCCAAGTCTGCAGTCCCGCGCGGCTGAAGCCCCAGCGCCGCCACTCCAACGGCTCCGCGCCCCAGTGCGGGAGTTGGAACTGGTCGTTGTAGCCGACCATATCGTAGGACAGCACATAGACGCCTGCCTGCGCCAGCGCGACGGCGCGTAGCACATCTGCCTCGTTCAGCCTGCCTCGCTCGAAGTGCCCGTGCGGTTGCAGCATGGCGGGGGCGCGTGTGTCGGCGGGCGCGTCGGGCACAAACAGGCTCCCCGTCAGGTAGAAGCCCGGCAGCGTCTCCAGCGCGAAGCGTTCGATGCGGTAGCCGTCGCCGCGATGCGCTTCCATCCGCAGGGCGCGCAGGGGCGGTTCGGGCAGGCTCGGCGTCAGCCCCAGCGACAGGCGCAGATGCTCGCGCAGGCGTCGCGCGAAGGCGTCCCAGCGGGCGCGGCTGGCGACCCGCGCCTCACGCGGCGGGTAGGGCGTGTCGTGCGTGCGGTCGAACGCCTGCACAAGTCATCCCCCCTTCAGGAATCGGCGTGTGCTGACGACGGCGGGGATGGCTTTGCCGCGAATCTCGACGGCGCAGGGCGTGCCCGCTTTCGCGTACTCGGTGGGCAGGTACGCCATGCCGATGCCTTGCTCCAGCGTGGGCGAGTAGACGCCACTGGTCAGCGTGCTGACGGGCGCGCCGTCGATGCATACGGGGTAGCCCTCGCGGGGCACGCCACGCTCGGTGAGGCGGACGCCCATCAGTTTGCGGGCGACGCCGTGCTGCTTCGCCTGCGCAATCGCCGCCGCGCCGATGTAGTCGGTGCGGTCGCTCACCAGCCAGCCCAGCCCCGCCTCGATAGGGTTCGTGTCGTCGGTCAGTTCGTGCCCGTACAGGTGCAGTCCCGCCTCGGTGCGCAGCACATCGCGTGCGCCCAGCCCGCACGGGGTCGCCCCTGCCGCCAGCAGCGCGTCCCACAGGCGCACGCCCGCCTCCGCAGGGGCAATCAGCTCGAAGCCGTCCTCGCCTGTGTAGCCTGTGCGTGCAGCAAACAGGCGCACACCCTGCCACTCTATGAAGGTCGCCCCGAAGCGCGGCGTCTCGCCCAGAGGCGCGTCCAGCAGCGCACTCAGCCGCGCTGTCGCCTCGGGTCCCTGCACCGCCAGCATCACCGTCTGCTCCGTCTGGTCGTCAATCTGCACCCCCATGCCCCACTCGCCCCGCCAGCGGTGGAACCAGTCCAAGTCTTTCTGGCGGTTCGCGGCGTTGAACACCATCAGGTACTCGTCGGGCGCGCGTTCGTAGAGGATGATGTCGTCCACGACGCCGCCGCGCTCGTTGGTCAACACCGTGTATTGCCCCGTCATCGGCGCGACCTTGCCGAGGTCGGAGGGCACAAGGCGGCTCAGGAACGCGCGGGCGTCCGCGCCGCGGAAGTAGGCGCGCGCCATGTGGCTCACATCGAACACGCTCCAGCGTTGGCGCACGGCTTGCACCTCCTGCAGGATGCCCGCGTACTGCACGGGCATCTCCCAGCCCGCGAAGGGTACCATGCGCCCGCCTGCCTGCAGGTGCGCCGCGTAGAGTGCTGTGCGTTGCATAAGACAGTGATTCGCGAGGCGAGGCAGAGTTCCTACCCACCCCTTGGCAGTATCCTTACGCCCTTGTCCGAGGAGCAGCGGTGCGGTAGGGCGTATCCCCCGCGCGGGAGTTGTTCGGGTAGGGGTGGCACGAAGAGACAGGCAGGGCAGACACGGCGGTCTGCCCCTACGCTACAGGCGCACGCCCGTGTCCCGCGACTCCACCGCTACCGACGCGGGTCGTAGATGTCTCGCAGATTGCCATACACCGTATTGTTTCGCAGCACGGCTTTCACACTGCGCTCATGGACATAGATTCCGCAGTCGCTGTTATTGACACATCGGTTTCCCTCAACCTCACCCTGCACACTGCCGAAAAGCCCAATTCCCGTCGCAGATCTCCACTATCTGCCTCTATCACAGCGCACCCCGATTCGGCTCCGCCGTATCGCACACTCACATCACGAATAGAAAGCATGCCTTCGCGAGAAAATTTGATTCCGCCGCACTTGCCGCGCCCTTCAGTGAAAATAGCCCCGCCCTCGAAGACTATCATGGTTTCCTCAGATCCAGCGCCTGAAATGGTGAGCGACTTCTGAATCACGAGAGGCTTGCGTAGTCGGTATTCACCAGGCTCTAATGTAATCTCACCACCTCCTTGATTTCTTTAATTGCTTGCACCAGCTCCTCTGCATTTGTGACCAGCAGGCTGGAAGGCGGCTCTTGAGGCGCAGACGATGCTTGAGGCGGTTGTGCAGAGGGACGCTCTGGTCTAATCGGCTGTCGGTTCAGTAGCATTCAGGTACTTGACGGATGCGGCAAAGTTGAGATTTTGTCCTTTCTCATACCCGAAGGTCGCTACACCGATAACCCTGCCCGAGCGGGTCATCACGGGCGAGCCGCTATTGCCTGGCGAAATCGGCGCGGTGAATTGAACCCACTCGAAGCCGCCCAGAACGCGCTTTGCGCTAACGACACCTGTGCTGAAGGACTGCTCCAAGCCCAGCGGCGACCCCATCACACACACTTCCTGACCGACTTTGACCGCGCTGCTATCGCCCAGCGGCAGGGGGCGCAACGAGACGCCTCGTACTTGCAGAATCGCCAAGTCCACGCGCTTGTCGGAAGCGATAACGCGCTGCACACCTACCGTTCTGCCGTTAGGCAGCTTGACGAAAATCCTGGATGCGCCTTCAATCACATGGTAGTTCGTGGCAATCTTGCCGTCGGCGGATACCGCGAACCCTGTGCCTGTCGCCTCGCCATCTGAAGTACGCGCGATAATCTTAACAACGCTGCTTTTCGTGCGCTGAGCAACAGTTGTCCAGTCCGACTGTGCCCCCAGTTGCGCCCAAAGGGACGCCACCATCAGCACTGCTATTGCCCGAATCCTCATATCGTTCCTCCCACTCGAAAGGGTTATGTCATAAAGTGGTCTGAGAATCACATCATCCGATTCACCTCGCACCCCCTATAGCCAACAGCGTTTTACCACATTCACGCCGCTGAGCCGCACGCAGGTTTGCCAGAATTGGGCGCGGAGTGGCTTTTGCCTCACCCGCCACTCACTTCCGCACTCAGCCACACGCACCCGTCCTCATCCAAACGCACCGCGATATGCCCCAGACGCCACAGCTCCAGCATCGCCAGAAACGAGACCAGCAAGTCCAGCACATCGAGCGCGTCTTCGGCAAGCGCGTCGAACGGCAGGGGCTGCGCCGCGCCCTGCAGCCGCTCGCGAATCTCGATCATCCGCGCGTGCAGCGAGAAGTAGCGGCGGTGCGGAATCGCGTCGGGCAGGGGCATGCGCTGCTCCAGCAGGCGTTTGAAGGCGAGCCAGAGCTGGTCGGGCAGCTCCGCGCCGAATTCGGGGGGCAGTTCGTAGTCGCGGGGGTCTACCGCGCCGCCGCGAAAGAAGAGCTGCATCCGCGCGCCCTCGCGCTGGCGCAGCTGCTCCGCCGCGCGCAGGTAGGCGTCGGGCAGGCGCGTCGGTGCAAGCCATTCGTCCGCTGCGTCGTCAGGTTCGGGTTCGGGGTCGGGCGCGAGCAGCCGCTGCGCTTTGCGCTCCGTTAGGTACGCCAGCGTCGCCAGCGCGTCGCCCGCCTCGTCCATGTCGCCCACTTCGCGCCAGTAGTCGTAGCACGCCTGCGCGACAGGCGCAAGGTCTACCTCCGTCAGGTCGAGCTTGTGCTTGCGAATCAGGTGCGCCAGCCAGCCCAGCGAGCCGAAGCCCAACGGCAGCTGCAACGGCACGCGCGGGGGCGACCATTCGGGCGAGCCGATGTGGAACCGACGCATCGAAGTGCAAGTATACCTTCGGACAGGTACAATTGCCGACATCGTATGAGTTGGCAAGCAATCGTGGAGTGGGCGCAGCAACCGCAGACGACCGTCGGGCTACTGGTCGCTGTGGCGGCGCTGGCGGTATGGAACCTGGTGCAGGCACTGCGCTGGGGCGCGTTCATGCGCCGCTGGAAGCAACTGATGCAACACTCGGAGGGCGGCTCGCTGGAGCATACCCTGTACGAGACCTTGCGCCGCGTGTCGCTGATGGAAGAGACCCTCAAAGCGCACGGGAACCATCTGGAACAGTTGCAGAGTCAAACGAATCGCTGCCTACAGCGGGTCGGGCTGGTGCGCTACGACGCCTTCCCCGACATCGGCGGGCAGCAGAGCTTCGCGCTGGCAGTGCTGAACGAGCATGGCGACGGCGTTGTAATCAGCGGCATCCACAGCCGCCACGAGATGCGCGTCTACGCCAAGCCGATTCAGAACCGCGCCTCCAGCATCGGGCTGTCCGACGAGGAGCAACACGCGCTGCGCGAGGCGAGTCTATCCAAGTAGCGCGGGCGCAACAGGCGGAGGGCATGAGCATCTACGACTATAGCAGCGACGAGGTGCTGATCGAACGTTTCAAGGAAGGCGACGAGTTCGCGTTCGACCTGCTGGTGCGCCGCTACGAGCAGAAAGTGTACCAACTTGCCTACCGCCTGACGAACAACCCCGACGACGCCGCCGATGTCGCCGCCGAAGCGTTCCTGCGGATGTATAACTCGCTGAAACGCTTTCGCGGCGACGCGCAACTTTCGACTTGGCTGTATCGCGTGGTGAGCAATGTGTTTTTCGATTTTCGCAAGCGTGAGGCGCGCCACCAGCACCTACCGCTGGAGATGCCCACCGACGATGACGACGAACCCTACGAGCTGCCGATTGAAGACGAGAGCGTGGACATTATGGGGCACGCCCTGCAACAGGAGCAGAAGCGCGTGCTGATGGAAGCCATCCAGCAGCTGCCCGAATACCAGCGCGTGATGGTCGTGCTGTTCCACATCGAAGAGCGTCCCTACGAGGAGATTGCGCAGATTCTGGGGCTGCCGCTGGGCACGATTAAGTCGCGTCTCAATCGCGCCCGCAACGCCCTGCGCCAACTGCTGGAGCCGTATCGGGAACTTTTTGGCGTGGAGGAGAGTCCTACGACTGGAGTGCCACAGGAGGCGAGCGATGCGCTGTGAACAGGTGAAGAGCCTGCTGAACGACTATTGCGAGGGGTCTTTGAGCGAAGCGATGCGCGAGCGCGTCGAGGCGCACCTGCGCGGGTGCGCGGCGTGCCAGCGCGAGTTGCAGTTTGTGCAAGCGATTTGGCGCGGGCTGCGCACGATGCCCGAAGTTGCGCCGCCTGCCGATTTGCACGCGCGGATTATGACCCATGTGCGGGCGAACACGCGCGCGCGTGAGGCGCAGGGGCGCATCGCCCTCTGGCGCTGGGCAGGCGCGGCGGCAGTGGCAGCGGGACTGTTCATCATGGGCTTTTTCGCAGCGCAATCGGACGGCGTGCAAGCCGCATTCGGCTTCGGCGCAAAGCCGAACCCACCCGTACAGACGCCGCAGCCCGTGCAGGCAGGCGTGTTTCTGGAGTACCGCGCCACCGCCGACGGCGTGCGTGTGCCCGTGCTGGAGGCGCGCATGAACCGCGAGGCGACCGCCGAACTGCGCTACGCGCCCGAAGGCGACGCCAAGACCGAGCCAATCGTGGTCTGGAGCGGACGGCTGCTGCCTGGCAAGACCGTCGAAATCCCGCTGCAGACGCTGCTGCACACTTCGGGCGAGCGCGTGCTGACCCTGCGTTGGACGCTGGAGGGGCAGTCGCGCGTGCTGTATGTGCCTGCGGGCTACCCGCCGGCGAAGCTGGCGAGCCTGCGCCTGCAAGCGAAACTCGGCGACGCGCTGCGCCAACTCGCCAGCGCGTACCAGACGCCTATCGAGTGGGCGCCCAACGGCGCGGAGCCGCTGGTCGTGCTGGATGTGCAGGACGCCACGCTCGAAGACGCGCTGCAGAAGCTCCTCATCGGCTCGAACTACACCGTCAAGCGGCACGGCGACTTCTGGCGCGTCGTGAGCCGATAACGCCAAGGCGATAGCAGGAATCACACCTCCTGTACCGAACAACCTATCGGCACAGGAGGTGAATGTCTATGCGGCTATTAGCAACGACGCTGAGTCTGGTTCTGCTGCTTGCAAGTTGGGCGCAAGGGCTGCAAGCGGGCGCAGCTGCCAACAAGATTACCCCTACCAAGCAGGTGTTCCTGGCGGGCTACGCATCGAACCGCCCGAACACCGGCGGCGTCCACGACGATATTTGGGCGCGCGCCCTTGTGGTGCAGGTGGGCAACGAGCGAATCGCCATCGTCGTGTGCGACCTGCTGGGGCTGCTGCGCGATGATGTGCAACGCATCCGCCAGCAAGTCAAATCCGTGCCCCCCAACCGCGTGATGGTGCTATGTACGCATGTGCATTCCGCGCCCGACACCATCGGGCTGTGGGGACCGACCCCCACACAGTCGGGACGCGACAACGAGTATATGAACTTCGTCATCGAGACCGTTGCGAAGACCGTCGACGAGGCAGCGAGTAAACTCCAACCCGCGCTTGTGGGCTTTGCGAAGACCACTATCGAAGGCGTCGCCAAAAACTACCGCATCGAGCAGATTCTGGACACCGAAGCGGCGGTGATGCAGTTCCGCAGCAAGGCGGACGGCAAGGTCATCGCCACGCTGACCAACTTCGCCTGCCATCCCGAGGTGCTGAACAACGACCAGCTGACCAGCGACTTCTGCCACTGGTACTACCAGACGGTGGAGCGCGCGGTGGGCGGAGTGGCGATTTTCGCGAACGGCGCGCTGGGCGGGATGATTTCACCTGCGCCTGGCGACCCGAACGCCCCCAAAGGACGCGACTGGGCGCGCGCCGAGCGATTCGGCACGACCATCGCCAACCGCGCACTGGAAGCCATCGCTAAAGCGGCATTCACCGACTCCGTCACGCTGCAACATATTGAGATGACCTACACTGTGCCGCTGGAAAACGAGAACTTCAAACGCGCGCTGGCGGCAGGTGTTATCCCCACGGGTCCCTCGTTAGCGGACGGCAAGGTAACCACCGAGTCGCACCTTATTCGCTTGGGCGACGCTGTGATGTTCACGATGCCTGGCGAGGTGCAGCCCAATATTGGCATCTTTCTAAAACGGCGGTTTGCGATGTTCGGCGACCCCGTGTTCCTGTTTGGGCTGGCAAACGACGAGCTGGGCTACATCCTCGCCCCGCCAGACTACTATCTGGACATCTATAGCTACGAGCGCAGCATGTCGGTCGGTTCGGAGATTGGGCACGAGATGGTGCAGGCGGCGCGTCAGATGATGGCGCGGTTGACCCCGCGCACGATGACTCCCGTCGCCGCTGCGCCCGCCGAGAAGTCGCCTGTAGAGCAGGAGCTGGAGAAGTACCTGCAGCGGTTTCGCCCTGACCGCGCGGGCAACTTCAAGGCGACCTACCGCTTGGTGCTGGAGGGCGCGGGCGAGTTTTATCTGCGCATCGCGGACGGCAAGGCGACCCTCAGCCGCGAGGGCAGTCCCTCCGAGGCAGCCGTGACAATCAAAGCGCCTGCGCAGGTCTTCGTCGCGATTATTACAGGCAAGCGCGACCCCCTGGACGCCTACAACACAGGCGAACTGCAGATTGAAGGCGACATCGGCATTGCGCAGTACCTGCTGTTTGTGTTTGAGTGAGCATAATCGGGGGCGCGGCGACCGCGCCCCCGATGTCCCCACTAAAGCATCGAAAACCCCGAATCAGCCCAGTAATTCACCCAGATTCCAACAAAGACCCGCGACATCGCCGACTTTTTAAGACTCTCGTAAGACCCCCTATGCTACAATCGCACAGGTGAGAACATGCGAACGATTGGCGCATTACTGGGCTTCTTCGGTCTTAATGCGTCCGTCTGGACGCAGGGTACCGCGTTTACCTATCAGGGCTACCTGCGCCAGAGCGGGAACCCCGTCAACGCGAGCCACGACTTTCAGTTCAGCCTGTGGACGGCTGTCTCGGGCGGCAGTCAAGTCGGCGCGACACAGACCCTAACGAATGTGCCCGTGCAGAACGGGCTGTTCACCGTGAGCTTGGACTTCGGCGCGGTGTGGGACGGCTCAGAGCCAAGGCGCGGGAGCAAGTCATCCCATTTGGCACGAAAGTTGCTGTAAACCCCATGCAGCACGCAGCGGGGGTTTTAGAGCGATGCACTATTCTGTGGATTATTATTCGGAGTCGGAGTTCTGGAACGGAGACACGCTGGAGTTGGAGCAGGAACAGGGGCTGAGCGGCACCGCGATCGACGCGATGTTCGGCGAGATTCTGCGCCGTCCGCTACTGCTTCCCGACGAGGAGTTGGAGCTGCTCCAGCGGGCGCAGCAAGGCGACGAGGACGCCCAGAACCGTCTGATTGAGTCGAACCTGCGCTTGGTCATTAGCGTCGCGCGGCGCTATGTGCGCCCAGGCTTGCCCCTTGAAGACCTTGTGCAGGAGGGCGCGATTGGTCTCATCAAGGCGATACGCAACTTCGATGTGAATCGCGGGCTGCGGTTCAGCACCTACGCCGTCCACTGGATTCGCCAGAGCGTGGGGCGCGCCGCCGATGCGCAGACCAACATGATCCGCCTGCCGAACCACGCCGTCGATTCGCTGCGCAAAATCGAGCGCACGCGCAACGAGTTGCGGGCGGCGTTGGGCAAGGAGCCGACCGACGAGCAGATTGCCGCGCAGTTGCAGATGCCAGTGAGCAAGGTCGCGCGCCTCTCGCGCTATGCTCGCGGGAACTACTCGCTGGAACACAAGGCGCACGACGACCAGAGTACCCCCCTCGGCGGGCTGCTCGCCAGCCCCGAAGAGGAAGACCCCGAAGCGGTCGCTATCGAGCGCGTCTGGATCTCGGAGATTCTGGAAATCGTGAATCGCTACCTCACGCCGGGCGAACGCTGGGCGCTCTACCACCACTTGGGGATGGAGGTGAGCGACTTTCCGCCAGGACAGACGAAGCGCCCCTCCCGCGAGCGCATCCGCCAGTTGGAGAAGCAGGCGCTCACGAAGTTGCGCACGCTGGTACGCGAACACTTCGCCGAGAAGTGAGCCGCTACTGCGCTCTCGCGACGACCGCGGGGAAGCCCTTGCTTGTCAGCTGGTTCTTGAGCGCCTCGGCTTTGGCGCGGTCGCGCGTCGCCAGCGTCTGCACGCGGTAGAGCGTCTTGCCGTCGCGTTGGAACGGCACGATGCTCGCTTCGAACCCGCTGGCAAGCAGGCTCTGCACGACCTGGTTTGCGTTCTCGCGGCTTTCGTAGACGCCCACCTGCACGCGGTACAGGGCGTTCTCCTGCGGTTCGGTCTCGGTGCGGGAGGGGGCGGCAGGCTCCATCGGCGGGGTCGGCTCTGTGGGCGTCGGCGCGGGCGGCTCTGGGTCAGGCGTTTCGGCAGGCGGCTCCGTCGCGGGCGATTCTACAGGGTCATCGGGCACGAAGTATTCGTCCTCGAGGGGCGGCGGCGCGTCGGCGGGCGTCTCGTCAACAGGGGCAGTAGGCTTAGGCTTGCGCTCGCGCCGTTTCTGCTGATAGCGCTCGTAATCGAACGGGGCGACCTCGCGCGAGCCGATGATTACGCCTGTGCCCGCCGTCACATCGGGCGGCAGCTTCTCCTGAACCGCCACTTTGGGCATCGGTTTGGGTTCAGGCGCGGTCGCTTGGGGCGGCGCACTGGCTTCAGGCGCGCGCGTCAAGCGCAGCTGCACGCGCCCATCCTCGGAAACCATAATGCGCGGTCCCAGCCCGTAGTAGCCGACCGCCATGAAAATCAGGAACACGGCGACCCTTGCGCCGACCGTCTTCAGGAACCGCTTCACCGAGAACCCGTCCTCGTCGCGACTGCGAAAATCGAGCGGCATAACGACCTCCGCGAATATTATAGCATGCGCAGGCGCAGAGGCAAATGGCACGAAAGTTGCTACAGGATATAACGAGTGCGCATCCCGCGTCGGGGAAGCAGACTATCGTCTTGCCTCATCCTCTCCAAGCGCGCCCCAGGTTGTCCCTCCCCCTGGGGCGCGCTTTCGTTTAGCTGCTGGGCGCGGCGCGCGGGCGCAGGCGTTTGGCGGGCGCGTCGCTCGCGTCGGCGGGTTCGGGCGTCGTCGCGGCGGGCGGCGGCGCAGGCTCCAGCGTCTGCGCGGGCTGGTCGCCCTCATCGTCGCGCATCAGCGCCAGAAACTCCTCGCGACTGAGGTTCTCGCGCTCCATCAGCGCCTGCACCACGCGATCCATCTTGTCGCGGTTGCGCGTGAGGATTTCGCGGGCGCGCTGGTAGCACTCTTCGATGATGCGCCGCACCTCTTGGTCGATTTCGTAGGCGACCTGCTCGCTGTAGTTGCGGTCTTCCATGATGTCGCGCCCCAAAAACGGGTTGCCGTGCCGTCTGCCGAAGGTCAAGGGTCCGAGCTTGTCGCTCATGCCGTACTCGGTGACCATCGCGCGGGCGATTTCGGTGGCGCGTTTGAGGTCATCGTGCGCGCCTGTGCCGACCTCGCCGAACACAATCTCTTCGGCGACGCGCCCGCCCAGCATGGTCGTGATGCGATCCAGCAGCGACTGGCGCGTGTAGAGGTAGCGGTCGCGTTCGGGCATCTGAATCGTGTAGCCCAGCGCCATCCCGCGCGGCAGGATGGAGATTTTATGCACAGGCTCCGCTTCGGGCAGCAGCTCGCCGACAATCGCGTGCCCGACCTCATGGTAGGCGATGACCTCGCGCTCGCGCTTATCGACCACACGGTTGCGCCGTTGCGGTCCGGCGATCACGCGGTCTACCGCCTCCTCGAACTCGTCCATCGTGATGCGCGTTTTGTTGCGTCGGGCGGCAATCAGCGCGGCTTCGTTCACGAGGTTCGCCAAGTCCGCGCCCGTGAAGCCTGGCGTGCGCTTGGCAAGCGTGTCGATGTCCACATCGGGCGCGAGCGGCTTGCCTTTGGTGTGCACCTCCAGAATCTTTTTGCGCCCCTCTACATCGGGCGGGTCAACCACGATATGGCGGTCGAAGCGCCCAGGACGCAGCAGCGCGGGATCCAGAATATCGGCGCGGTTCGTGGCGGCAATCACGATAATGCCCAGATTCGGGTCAAACCCGTCCATTTCCACCAGCAGTTGGTTGAGCGTCTGTTCGCGCTCGTCGTGTCCACCGCCGAGTCCCGTGCCGCGCTGGCGCCCTACGGCGTCGATCTCGTCGATGAAGATGAGCGCGGGGCGGTTTGCTTTGGCGGTCTCGAACAGGTCGCGCACGCGCGCCGCGCCGACCCCGACGAACATCTCCACGAAGTCGGAGCCGCTGATGTGGAAGAACGGCACGCCCGCCTCGCCCGCCACTGCACGCGCCAAAAGCGTCTTGCCGCAGCCCGGCGGTCCCAACAGCAGCACGCCTTTGGGAATCTTCGCGCCGAGTTTTTGGTACTTCTGCGTGTTTTTGAGGTAGTCGACGACCTCCGCGAGTTCCTGCTTCGCCTCCTCCACGCCCGCGACATCGTCGAAGGTCACGCGCGGGATGTTCTCGTTGTAGCGTCGGGCGCGCGCCTTGCCGAACGAGAACGCCTGATTGTTGCCCGCTTGCGCCGAGCGCATTAGCAGAAACCAGAACAGCCCGCCAATCAGCAGAATCACCAGAAACATCCCCAGCATCTGGCTGAGGTAATCGGGCATGCGGCTGTCTTCGGTGAACTTGAGGTTGATGCCCGCTTCGGTCATCCGCTTGTAGAGCGAGTCGCGTGCGGAGCCTTCAGGCGGCAGCGCGGCGTGGAATGGCGTGCCGTCGCGTAGGGTTCCCACCAAGCGGTTGCCTTGCACCGTCGCTTCGGCAATCGTGCGCTGATCCACGGCGTTCACGAGGGCGGTGTAAGTCAGCTCCCGTGCGCCCATCGGCTGCAGTTGACGCAGGTATTGCATCAGGAGCAGCAGCACCAGCACAAACCCCACGATGGTCAAAAAAGTGCGTGCGTTCTTACTCAATAGTCGCCTCCTACGATAGCGTTCGATACGCTCCGTGTTTTTATAGACGATTCTCGGCGTTCGCAAGGGATTTCACAAGCGCCGCGCGAACGGTTCCGTGCATGAGTATACCCCAAAACGCGCCAGAAGGTTCCTATTCGCGTCCGACGGGCTGCAGAATCGGCTGCACTTTGAGGAACGCCGCGACGACGCGCGGGTCGAACAGCGCGCCTGCGCCCTGCTGAATGTGCGCGACGGCGTCTTGTTCCGACAGCGCGGGGCGGTAGGGAGTCTCGGTGCGCATGCCGTCGAACGCTTCGGCGACCGCCAGCACGCGCGCGGGCAGCGGAATCTGCTCGCCCTGCCAGCCATACGGGTAGCCCGACCCGTCCCAACGCTCGTGGTGGCACTCAATCCAAAGCGCGATTTCGTGGAAGCGGTGGATACGGCTGACCAGTTGCACGCTCAGGCGCGGGTGCTGCTGAATCTGCGCCCACTGGTCAGGGGTGAGGGGGGAGGCGACAAGCAGCTCGTTCGGCAGTCCCAGCATGCCGATGTCGTGCAGGGCGGCGGCGATTCGCAGCCCGCGCAGGGTCGCCTTGCTCAAGCCCAGCTCGCAGCCGATGGCGACGGCGTAGGAGGCGACACGCTCGCTGTGCCCCTCAAGGTGTGGGTGCGCCATCTCTAAGGCGCGAATCAGCGCGCGCGCCACATCGTTCTCCATCCGTGTCAACTGCTCGCGTGTCAAAACGACCTCCCTGTAAGCTGCAAGTATACCCTACGGGGATGCTTTTTCGCCGCGGGGCAACGGCGCGTATTGCGTCTCGTGGCATAGTTCGCGGCGCGTCTCTCCGTTCGCAATGCAGACGCGCCATAGGCGCACGCGCAGTCCCGCGCGTCCGGGCTGCTTGCGGAAGCCTGCCACAGCGGGCGCGGGCGCACGGCTGACCACCTCCGTCTCCAGCGTGCAGGCGCGCGCGTGCTGCTTGACCTGCTCTGCCGACGCGCCCGCGCGAATCCGACACACGAGTTTGTCCCCGCGCACAAAACACTCGATACGGCACGGAAACGGGTATGGGTTGCGCAGCTTGAGGTCGGCGATGCCCTGCGCGACGGCGGCGTCCCGCCCTGGCGCGATGTAGCTGGGCGCAATCGTGTGCGGGTGGCGCTCCAGCACCTCCAGCCCTGCCAGCAGCGCGGTGTTATATAGCGTGGTGGAGGTCTGGCACACCCCGCCGCCCCATGCGGGAACCAGCACGCCCCCGTAGCTCACAGGCGCACGCACATAGCCCTCCGAACGCACCCACTGCCCAATCGTCTGGTTGAACGACCAAGTAGCGCTGGGGGCAAGCGTTGCGCCGTGAACGCGCTTGGCTGCCAGCGTCGCGTTGTGCCGCTGCCCCGGCGTGCGCCCCTCCAACGAGGTCGCAAACTCCACCAACGGTATCCACTGCCCCGAAGCGGACGCCTTCACAGGCGCACTCGGCGACTGACACCCGCTGATGCACACTGCCACAAGCCCCAGCCAATACACACTCCCGCGCACAGCGTCGAATTTAGACGCGCGAGCGGGGATTCCTGCTACAAGTTCGTCACGGCGGGGTACACCTACGCCGCTTCGGGCTGGTAGACGCACACGCGATCGCGTCCGCCGCGTTTGGCGCGGTAGAGTGCGGCGTCCGCTTCGTAGACCAGCGTTGCGGGGGGCGTCCCGCGCCGATAGGTCGCCACGCCGAAACTGGCGGAGACGGGCGCGTGCGGGTTCTCTATCGCGCGAATCTGCTGGCGCAATCGCTCGGCGACCTGCACCGCCTGCTCCAGCGTGGTGTTGGGCAGCAGCAGCGCGAACTCCTCGCCCCCGTAGCGCGCGGCGACATCATACGCACGCGCCGACTCGCGCAACACCTGCGCCACCTGACGCAACAGCTCGTCGCCCGCAGGGTGTCCATAGGTATCGTTGAACTGCTTGAAGTGGTCGATGTCGAACATCACCAGCGACAGGGGCTGCTGGAGCCGTTCCGCCATCTGCGCCGCGCTGTGCAGCGACTCTTGGAACGCGCGGTGGTTTTTCAGCCCTGTCAGCCCGTCCGTGACGGCGGCTTGCGCCAGCGCGCGGTTCGCCTCCAGCAGCTCGGCGTTCAGCGTCGCCAGCTCTTGGTGCGCCTGCTGCAGTTGCGCATGCACGCGCTCCAGCTCCTCGTTCTGGGCGAGCAGTTCCTCCCGTTGCTGCTCTTGCGCTTCGAACGCCTGCTGGAGTTGCTGCGCCATCTGGTTGAAGGCGCGGGCGAGGCAGCCGAACTCGTCGCGGGCGGGGTAGGCGACGCGCGCCTGCCAGTCGCCTGATGCCAGCCGCTGAATCGCCATACTGAATCGCCGCAGTTGGCTCTGGAGCAGCAACACCATCGTCAAGCTGGCAATCAGCGCGAGCGCGCCCCCAAACACAAACAGGTACTGCTTGGCGAGGCACAACGCGTTCAGCAGCCACGCCTGCTCCGCCCGCGGCGGCTCAACCGTCAGCCACGCAATCGGTTGCCCCGTGCTGTCGTGGAGGAGATTAGTAGCCCCCACCCCAACCCTCCCCGCTGGCGGGGAGGGAGTTCCTCCCCCGTTGACGGGGGAGGTCGGGAGGGGGGCAGATAGAATTGGCTCCACCCCCACCCCACCCGTGTGCCCCGCCGACTGGCTGATGCGCCGTAGCAGCGGGGCATCCAGCGTCCTGCCGACCACCAGCGCGCCTGCTGTGGGGCGAGACCACGACTCGTCGGCGAATGGTGCAGCGGCGAGCAGGTAAATCGTCTCGCCCCGACGATGCAGTCCCGCGCTACTGACGCCGCGCATCGCTCGCTGAAACGGCGCGGTCTGCCGTAGCCACGCCCAGTCGCCCGCCGTGTGCGCTGCCCACGCGCCCTGCGCGTCCACCACAACCGCGAAATCGTAGTGGAACTGCTGCGGGAGCCATTCGGTGATGTTGCGTCGGATCCACTGCACGTCGCGCCGACTTATGGCGGTGTGCGCGTCGTCCCAGACAGTGTAATCCTGCACTTGACGCAGCAGCGTAGCCAGCTCGCGCTCCAGTGCGCTCACAACCGCCTCAAGGCGTTGACGCTGCACCAACTGCTGCTGCGCCTCAAGCGACCGCTGCACAAACAGATAGCCTACCCCAAGCAGCGGCGTCATCAGCCCCAGCATCACGCCCAGTAGCAGCCATAGGAAGCGCACGCCAATCGGCAGGCGCACCCAACCCTCGCGCAGCCGCCACACGGCAACCCGCGCCCATAGCCGCCCACGCCGAAACCGCCCCGTGCGCACATGAGGGTTATGCCATATCGCAGCACGCGCCCCACACGGGTATAATTGCGTTGCATGTTCCGACTCTGCACGACGTTCGAGCCGCGCGGCGACCAGCCCCAAGCCATCGCGAAGCTGGTGGAGGGTCTCCAGCGCGGGTACGAGTTCCAGACGCTTCTGGGGGCGACGGGCACGGGCAAGACCTTCACGATGGCGTCGGTGATTGCCGCCGTGCAGCGCCCCGCGCTCGTCATCGCGCACAATAAGACGCTCGCGGCGCAACTGTGTCAGGAGTTCCGCGCGTTTTTCCCCGACAACGCCGTCCACTTCTTCATCAGCTACTACGACTACTACCAGCCCGAAGCGTATGTGCCCCAGTCGGACACCTACATCGAGAAGACCGCCTCCATCAACGATGAGATTGACCGCCTGCGCCATGCGGCGACGCAAGCCGTGCTGGAACGGCGCGATGTGATTGTGGTCGCCAGCGTCTCCAGCATCTACGGGCTGGGCTCCCCCCAAGAGTACCTGCGCAGCATCGTCACGGTCAAGCGCGGCGACCGCCTCGACCCACGCGAGCTCGCGATGCGCCTTGTCGAGCTGCAGTATGTGCGCTCCGACATGGTGCTGGGGCGCGGCGCTTTCCGCATTCGCGGCGATGTGATCGATGTGCAGCCCGCCGACGAGGAGTATATCACGCGCATCGAGCTGTTCGGCGACGAGGTGGAACGCATCACCGAGTACGACCCCCTCAAAGGCGAGACCATCGCCGAGCTGGAGCGGGCGACCTTCTTCCCCGCCACGCACTATGTGACCCCGTGGGATCGAATGGACGCCATCACCGCCCAGATTCGCGAGGAGCTGGAAGCGCAGGTCGCCTACTTCGAGTCGCAGGGACGGCTGATTGAGGCGCAGCGCATCCGTCAGCGCGTGGAGATGGACTTGGAGATGATGCGCGAGCTGGGCTACTGCAACGGCATCGAGAACTACTCGCGCTACTTCGACGGGCGCAAACCCGGCGAGCCGCCCTACACCCTGCTGGACTACTTCCCCGAAGACTACCTACTGTTCATCGACGAGTCGCACCAGACGATCCCGCAAATCCGCGCGATGTATAACGGCGACCTGCAGCGCAAGCGCACGCTGGTGGAGTACGGCTTCCGCCTGCCCTCCGCGCTGGACAACCGCCCGCTGCGCTTTGAGGAGTTTCTGCAGCGCGTGGGGCAGGTAATCTTCGTCTCGGCAACGCCTGGTCCGTTCGAGCGGCAGGTGAGCCAGCAGATTGTGGAGCAAATTATCCGTCCGACGGGGCTGCTGGATCCTGAAGTTGTCGTGCGCCCCACTCAAGGGCAGGTGGACGACCTCATCGCCGAAATCCGCCAGCGCATCGAGCGCAACGAGCGGGCGCTGGTCACTACCCTCACCAAGAAGATGGCAGAAGACCTCACGAACTACCTACAGGAGTTGGGCATCCGCGTGCAGTACCTGCATTCGGATGTGCAGTCGCTGGAGCGGGCGGAAATCCTGCGCGACCTGCGCTTGGGCACTTACGATGTGGTGGTCGGGGTGAACCTGCTGCGCGAGGGGCTGGACTTGCCCGAAGTATCGCTGGTGGCGATTCTGGACGCCGACAAGGAGGGGTTTTTGCGTTCCGAGACCGCGCTGATTCAGACCATCGGGCGCGCCGCCCGCAACAAGTTCGGCACGGTCATCCTGTACGCTGACCGCATCACGGGCTCGATGCAACGCGCCATCGACGAGACCAACCGCCGCCGCCAGATTCAGATGGAGTATAATCTCAAGCACGGCATCACGCCCGAAACGGTGCGCAAAGAGGTGCGCGAGACCGTGCGCGCCTACAAGGTCGCCGAAGAACGCGCCGAGTACCACATCGTGGACACCGACCGCGTGGCGTTCGAAGACCTGCCACTGGTGATTGACCGCTTGGAGCAGGAGATGCGCCAAGCGGCGAAGGCGTTGGAGTTCGAGCGCGCTGCCGTGCTGCGCGACGAAATCCAGCGACTGCGCAGGATTCTGGAGACCAGCGTCGTATGAGGGCTAAAGAATGCTACGCAACGCGCCGATAATCGGTATTGGCGTGAGCCGAAGCAGAAAAAGGCAAACCTGTAGCGATGCAGGGGCGCAAAGCCTACGGGTCTGTCGCACTCGCGGCAGATGGCTGGGTTGCCTGCTTCTGGCTTGCTGAAACCAGCAAGACAGGAGGCAGATGATGCAAATCTCGCTTGAGGAACTGCGGAAGGTTGCGCAGGCGTATCGTGGACAGCAGGCAGTGGTGCAGCCGTTGGAGCCAGTGCCCGCGCCGTTCGTCGCGCCCAAAGCAGAAGACGAACGGCTGGCGCGTGAAATCGCCCGCATGCTGGCAAATACGCCCGACATCCGTGACGAGCGCGTGCACGAGGCGAGCCAGTCCCTTCACGACAAACCGCCCGCAAAGGCGATTGCTGCAGCAATTATGCGACGCGCCATCGCCGACAAGATGACGCGCTAAGCCGTGCCGATTGGGGGTTCAGACAGGGGCAAGTCCCCCACTCCTACCCGCCCCGCGTGCGGGGAAGGGTGGGGTGGGGTCAACTCCCTTCCCGCGTGATTCCACAGGTGGTATACTTTATGCCATGCGCATCTACACGCGGACGGGGGACACCGGCGAGACGGGGCTTATCGGCGGGCAGCGCGTGCCCAAAGACGACCCGCGCGTGGAAGCCTACGGCACGGTAGACGAGCTGAACGCCGCTATCGGCGTGGCGCGCGGCTACCTACGCGACCAACCCGAACTGGACGCCCTGCTGGAGCGCATTCAGAACGAGCTGTTCGATATCGGCGCGGAGTTAGCCTCGCCCCCTGAACGCGCCGCGCAGTTCCAAAGCCTCGAAGAGCCGCACATCGCAGCCCTCGAACAAGCGATTGACCGCTTCGAGGACGAGCTGCCCCCCCTGCGCCACTTCATCTTGCCCGGAGGAACGCACGCCGCGGCGTACCTGCACTTGGCGCGCACCGTGTGCCGTCGCGCCGAGCGGCAAGTGGTGCGCCTAAGCCACAGCAGCACGGTCAACGCCGCGATTATCCGATACCTCAACCGCCTGAGCGACCTGCTGTTCGTGATGGCGCGGGTCGCCAATCACCGCGCGGGCGTCGAGGATGTCAAGTGGGGCGAGCCGGGCTGGCGACGCAAACGCGCCCCGTCGCAGGAGGAGACGCCGTGAACGCGACCTACGCGCAAGTCGCCGAGTACGCAGGCTGGCTGAACCTGACCGACGCGGGGCTGGTGCGCGTTCTCGGCGCAGACCGCCTGCGCTTCCTGCAAGGGCAGACCACGAACGACCTGCGCGACCTGCGCGAGGGACAAGGCGTCTACACCGCGTTCTGCACCCCGACGGGGCAGCTGCTGTCGGACGGCTATGTGCTGGAGGCGGAAGACAGCTTCCTGCTGGTGTTGCCCGCCGAGACTTGGGGCGAGATTACCGCGCGGCTGAGCGAGGCGGTCATCTTGGACGATGTGGTGCTGATGCCCCTGCAGGAAGGGATGGGGCTGCTGAGCATCCAAGGGAGCGCAGCCGACGAGGTGCTGGAAGAGGTCGGGCTGGACGCGCCGCCGCGCGAGCCGCTGGCGCACCATGGGCGCCTGTGGCAAAAGGCGGAGCTACGCCTCGTGCGCAACGACCGCACAGGCTTCGGCGGGGTAGACCTGCTGGTTCCCTACGCCGTGATGGAGGAGTTGCAAACCGCACTGGTGGCGACGGCGTGCCTGCCGATTGACAACGCGCTGGCGACCGTGCTGCGCTACGAGGCGGGCATCCCGAAGGTGGGCGTGGACTGGAGCGAGCGCACCCTCGCCGCCGAGATGGGCGAGCCGTTCATCCAACGCCACATCAGCTACCGCAAGGGCTGCTATGTCGGGCAGGAGGTGCTGATGCGCATTCACGCGCGCGGGCACACCAACCGCACTTGGGTTCCGATGCAGGCACAGGGCGAGGCGTTGCCCCCGCGCGGGACGGCGGTGCATGCGCCTGACCGCGCCGATGTCGGCTGGATCACGGGCGCGGTGCATTCGCCTGCGCTGGGGGGCGCAATCCTGGCATGGGGCTTCGTGCGCAACGAATACACCCAGCCCGACACGCGCCTGCAAATAGCGACCGAGCCGCCCGCGGAGGCGGTCGTGTTGCCGCGTGCGCTGCGCCCCGCAGGGCAGTGAGCTAAGCAGCCTCATTACCCTGCGTTTATCGGGCAACTCTGGCGTTTTTACGGGCGTCCCTGTCCGCTTTCAGCAGGGTTCCGAGTCTATAATTATAGGTGGGCGCGCCCGAAGCTGTGGGCGTAGCCCTCAATCACTGAGGTACAGGAGGCTTACCTATGAGACGAATGGAGATGATGCGCCTAAGTGCGGTGCTTGCGCTCGGCGCAATCCTGGCGCAAACTTTTGTCTTCGCGAACTACACGATTGTTCACCGACGCACTTTCAACCTGAACGCGACCTTCGCGGGCGCGGAAGCCATCGGCGATGTCGCCTTTGACGGGAACAACCTGTATGTGAGCAGCTGGCATAACACCTCGGGCGTGCAAACCGTGCGCTTGGTGCAGGTGGGTGATATCAACACGCTGCTTAGCGCCAACAGCGGCGCGCTTGCACCATCGGGGTGGTCGGTCACAGTGAGCGCAGCAGGTGCTTCGCGTGACACGCGGCTGGTTTATCACGATAATCATCTGTATTGGGGATACGGTCTGGGGGACGGCACAGCCGCCAACACAGGCATCCGCAAGTACGACCTGAACGGCAACTTGGTCACGGGATGGGCGGGAGGCACGCTTACCCTGTCGGGGGCGGACGTGAGCCGATACGACACGATAGATATCGACCCAGGATACTCGAGTAGTGGAGAGACGCTTGCCGTAGGTGTGTTCGGCTCGACGATTGTGCGCCGTTTCGACCTGAGCACGGGCGCCAACGCGGGCAACGCAGGACCTGTGGGCGGCGCGACCTCCACACGCGACTACGCCTTCGCGCCCAACGGCGACCTCTACATTCGCACCCAAGGCGCGGTCGCTGTCGCGACGCGAGCCGCCGCATCAGGCGCGACTGCCTTCAATAGCCCCACGAACATCGCTACTTGGACCGAGGGCGCACTGGCGCAAGCCTTCGTCGCCTACATCCCCGTGAACGAGGTCTTCTTCAGCGGTTTCTCCAGCCTCGTCCTCTACAATCAGCGCGTCAGCGGTCAGAACAAGGTGTTCATCTACAATGTCGGCAACGGGACATTTGTGGGCGTCAACGAACTGAACGGCTCTGAACTGGTCGATGACGGCAACAACCCCGTCGGCTTCTTCAACACCCTCCTGAACGCCAACTGGGGCTTGTGGAACGGGCGGATGTTTATCTTCGTTGTGAACGGCTTCACAGGCACGGGAGTTAATGATGGCTACACTTTGGGCTCGTTCGACCGCCTCGACATCTACGAAGTCGTGCCTGAGCCTGCGAGTATACTGGCGTTAGGCAGCGGGCTGGTGAGCCTGCTCGCGCTGCGTCGGCGCAGGAAGTGACCCCTATCGCACAACCAATGTTCGCGAAAACAAGCACAATCGGTCACCCCCTCCTTGTGGTTCCCCCTGCCCGCAGGGGGAACCGAACCCAGACGCGGTTCCCCTCGCGAAGTAGGGGGAGCCTCTAAGGAGGGGGTTCTCGTTCGTTCGTACTTTTACAAACCTCGGACCCGCACCACCGCCTCCCGCACTGCCAGACCCGTGATGACCGCCAGTGGCAGCACGATGCCCACTACAAACCCCAGCGCCATCAACGCGCCGCCTTGCACGGCAAGGTACGCCAGCACCAGCAGCAGCGGGTACTTCAGCGGGTTGCTTAGCATCAGCAGGCGCGGGAACAGCGGGTTGCGCTGCGGCTGAAACAGGCGCGTCGCCAGCGCGAAAAAGCCGACCGCCCAGCCCAGCGCGAGAACGCCCAGCAGCACGCCGACGCCCACCTGCCACACGCCCCCCAACACACTCGCGCCGACCACCAGCCCACCCAGCACCGCCGTCCCCTTGCCCACCGCACGCGCCAACCGCACGGGGTCGTCCATTACGCTCACCGCTTGTCCTCCAGCTGGTTCAGCTTGCTCACGACGCGAATCATCTGCGCCAGCCCCGCGCCCATGCCCAGAATCGTGAGAATCATCGTCCAAGTCGGCGAAGTGCCGAACCGCCCGTCGAGCCAGTAGCCCGCTAGCGCGCCCAGTATCACAGGTCCCGCCAGCGAGAAGCCGATGGAGAACGCAAGGCTAATCGCGCGGGTGTTGCGCTGAAAAGTCGGCGACGGCTCCGACCCAGGCAGCTTGGGTCGCTCGAACTGCACCTGTGGCGGTTCGGGCAGCTTGGGGGTCGGCGGCAGTTCGGGTGCGCGCGGCTCCCCCTCATCGGGCGACGGCGTCCAACGCGAATCGGTCATGGATGAGCCTCACCGCCTTTTCCACTTCGCTTTCGGGGATGATGCACGACAGCGACAGCTCCGAGTCGGCGGTCTGCCAGATGGGGATGCCCGCCTCCAGCAGCGTCTGGTGCAGCTCGGCGAAGATGCCAGGCTGGCGGCTGTAGCCGTCGGCAATCAGCGAGACCATCGTGCAGCCCTCGGCAATCGCAATCGGGATCAGGCGCACGCGCTCGCCCAGCCCCGCCTTGCGCAGCATATCCTGCTGGATCTGGCACAGCTGGCTGGGTTGCTCGCCGAACTGGAACAGGTAGAACACGCTCGGCTCGCCCATTGGGATAATCAGCCCGTCCAGCGTGGTGCGCACGGTGTGCCAATGCTCGCGCGGGAAGGCGAAGCCGAGCCCTTCCTCGTCCACGCCGACACCCTGAAGGTTCACCCCGACCCGCGCCATCAGGCGGTAAATCTCCAGCTCCAGCGACGCCTTGTGTTCGGGGTACGGGATGTGGAAGTTCAGGTAGGCGAGTTTGCCTGTGTGCGTGACGCCCGTGATGCGCCGTTGCCCGTTCGCGTGCGCCACCACGCGCGTGCCTGACTCGTCGGTGAAGGTGCATTTGACCCACAGCGGGATGTCGTAGTCCATCGCGATTTCGGCGGCGCGGGGGTGCAGCACGCGCGCGCCTTGGTGCGCAATCTCGGCGACCTCCTCGTAGCTCACTTCGGGCAGGGTGAACGCATCGGGCACGAAGTCGGGGTCAGCGGTCTTCACGCCGTTCACATCGGTGTAGATTTCCACCGCTTCGGCGCGCAGGGCAGCCCCCAGCGCGGCGGCGGTCGTGTCGCTGCCCCCGCGCCCCAGCGTCGTAATCGAGCCGCGCGCGAAAATCGCATCGGGGCGCGTCACGCCCTGAAAGCCCGCCACTATCGGGATCCAGCCCTGCTCCAAGCAGCGCAGCACAGGTTCGGGGTTAATCTCCAGAATCCGCGCGTTGCCGAACTCGTCGTCGGTGATGATGCCCGCTTGGTTGCCCGTCAGCGCGACGGTCGGGTAGCCCAGCGTGCGCAGCGTCTGCGCCATCACGACGGTGGAGATAATCTCGCCGCACGCCATCATCAGGTCGCGCTCGCGCGGGGCGGGCGGGATGGTTGGGTCAATCTCGGTCAGCAGGTCTACCAGCGTGTCGGTTGCGTAGGGCGCGCCGCGCCTGCCAATCGCCGAGACCACCACCACAGGCTTCGCGCCCGACTCGATGCACTGAATCACCTTGCGCGCCGCCATCAGCCGATGCTCTGGCGTGTCCACGCTCGTCCCGCCGAACTTGAGTACCCGTATGCGCATCGCGAATCAGTGTACCTGACGGGGGCTACTCGTAGCGCAGTGCGACGATGGGGTCTAAGTTCGCCGCCCGCCACGCGGGATAAAGCCCGAACACCACGCCCACCGACGCCGAAAACAGGAACGCGCCCACCCCCGCCCACAGCGGGAAGTAGAAAGTCAGCCCGTTGTCGCCAAAAGCGTCCGACTGCTTCGACGCCCACTCGATCAGCTCGCCAATCCCCCAGCCCAGCCCCATGCCAATCAGCCCGCCGATTGTCGCCAGCGTCGCCGACTCGATGAGAAACTGCGTCAGGATGTGCCAGCGTTGTGCGCCGACCGCCTTGCGCAGCCCAATCTCCCGCGTGCGCTCCGTGACGGACACCAGCATAATGTTCATGATGCCGATGCCGCCCACCAGCAGCGCCAGCCCTGCAATCCCGCCCAGCAGCAGCCCGAACAGCGTGATCACGCGCGTGATTGCCGACAGGATGCTCTCCAGCGTGTCGACGCGGAAGTCGGGCTGGTTGTTGTGCAGGCGCATCAGCGTCTCCCAGATGGCGTCCATCGCGGCGGGGGTCTGCTCGCGCGTGTGGGGCATCGCGAGGATTATCGTCAGGTCGTCGTCGCCGCCCCAGCGGCGCAGCGCGGCGTTCAGCGGGATGTAGACCCCCTCGTCGGGGCTCTCGCCGAAGCCGCGCCCGCGCTTCTCCAGCACGCCAATCACCTGCGCCTGCGTGCCGTCCACCAGCACCGACTGCCCGATGGGGTCACCCTTGCCGAACAGTTTGCGTGCCGTGTCGTGCCCCAGCACCAGCAGCTTCTCGCCTTGCGCGAGTTCCTGCGGGTCGAAGAAGCGTCCTTGCGCGATGGTCATCGCACGCACGGTGAGGTAGGCGTCGCTCACGCCAATCAGCGACGCCTGCACCTTCTCGCCCCGATAAATCAGCTCCTTCTGCCCCAGCTGGCGTTCGGCGGCGACCGCGCGCAGCTCAGGCAACTGGCGGATCGCCTCCAAGTCGGCGACGGTCAGCCCCTCCACGGTACCCCCGCGCGCCTCGCGACGGATGCGCTCCGACGGGTCAAAGGTCACGAGAATCACATCCGAGCCGAGCTTCTCGAACTCCTGCACCACGCTGGCGCGTGCGCCTTCAATCAGCGCGACCATCACCACCACCGCCATCACGCCGAAAATCACGCCCAGCATCGTCAGAAACGAGCGCAACTTATGCGTGCGCAGTGTATCTATTGCTACCCAAAGCGATTCCAGCGTCCCCACAACGAAGAGTATACCTGCCCGCCTCAGCGTTCAGGGCTGAGTTTCAGCGCGTCGCTCGCGGGCACTGCCCACTCTGGCGCAAACAGCGTTATCAGTCGTGAAGAAGTAGCATAGGAACTCTACTGTCGCAACCGCTGTTCCCACTCAGATGCCATCACCTTCAGCGACCAGCCAACGCCAGCTCTCACAGATCGCTCAAAGGTACCAACTTTTCTTCTCTCGCCTGTAGGCACAAGTACGGATAAGGTATATCCCGATAGCTCTGGGTCAAACTGCACTGTCGCACCCGCCAAATCGCTTGTTTGCAACGAGACGCCCTCCAAGCGAGTAAGTGTGTCCACAATGTGTTCCTGCACAGAAGCGGGCAACGATTCGAGGGGCACACTCAGGGATGACTGGAGGTGTTTCTTCGCAATAGCCCACTTTTCGAGAATCTGCTCTAACGCGCGGTTCTCCAATTGTTTCAGCGCCGATTTTGCCTCCTCATTCAGCTTTGAAACCCAGCGATAGTAAGCCTGGGCATGCGCAGCTTGCTGCTCTTGCGACAGCGTTTCCGAAAATAAAAGAGACCAACTGTTGGAATTGCTAAGATTAGGCGGAATGTTTTGTAGCGGTTCTAAACCACGAGAAGGCTTACCCCGATCCTGACCTTGTTCAATGGGCACGAGCATGGAAGGCACGGGATAATCCCTGTCTTTCACGCGAACGCGCATCTCTACTTTGTAAAGAAGTCCAATCCGTAGCTCATCGTGGTGGTGCGGAGTGTACGGCGACGAGTCAATAGCTTGTTGCACCCAACCCTCAAGTAGCTGGCGTACCGACTCTGGCAACTCGTTGTAGCTCACGGCTGAGTCGGGCTCCAGTAAGCCGAGAAGCTCACTCACAACATTGTGCGCTATCCGATAGCCGTTCAAGCGAGTCACACTCGGTGGAAAGAGATAGATTACCTGTCCGCGCTCCACAACAGCGTACCCAGCCTGATGGGCATATTGTTTCAACACTGTAGGATCCGCGCGCTGTTCCAGCACCGCCTTCGCGGTGTATGCCTCCTCAGGGGTGCGAAATCCAATAACTACCAAGGGTGAGTCGGCGGCGATTCCCTCCGAGAACACTCCAATCAGTATAGCCAGAAGAATGTAATTTCGCCACATATTGTATCCCCTTCAACTGAACTCTGGAGGATTGATCGGTTCCTTCTCAGGAGGGCACTGACAGTCTGGAGCAGGGTCCTCAAGCTGTACTCCATCGAAGTCAGTTTCTCTTCTGGTGCGACACTCCTCACCCCCTGTAGGTGGGCACACGAAACACTGTCTGTATATTGTTTCTACGGGTACAACATAACACTTTAGAATTTTACGCGCCCCCACACTTTTGGACGGGAAAACAATCACCGTAAGACTTTGGCGAGGGTTCGGAGTCGGGGGTATATACGGTTCATCCCAAGGAAGGTTCGAGCAATTAGATACGTCAACTTGAATTGTAATAACTCCAAACCAACCGTGTTGCGGGACAGTTTTTGGTTCACATTCCCTGTTCGGATGCTGGTCGACTAGCTGCGGCAATCCAGTGATACGGGTTTGTGGAAGAAACGTTCTCTTTTGCCACGTCGTTGGACACGAACATGGATCCTCAGTAGCTACTGCCGAACAAGCAC
>JAIMAN010000008.1 GCA_023511915.1 Armatimonadota bacterium | reverse complement strand
ATGCGCTTGCTGACGCCGCGCTTTTTGGACGAGAAGCCGATTTTCGGCTCCAGCACGGGCTTCTGCATGGCAGGGGGCAACATTCGCTCGCCCTATTGTCTATGCATCACCAGCGCAGAATCGGCTTGAAGGCGCGTTGCGCTTCCGCGTCGGCGAACGCCTGCTCGATGGCGTCAAACGGGCGCGCGTCGATAAGCGCGTCCAGCGCAAGGCGGTTGGTATGCACCAACTGCAGGCTGTATTCCCAAGCGTGGTTGCTGGAGCGCGAGCCGATGACGGTTAGTTCCTTGACGAGGATCTGGTACCAGTCCACTTGCACGGGTTCGGGTCGGTAGCCGAAGACGACGACGCGCCCCGCCTTGCGTGCGACGCGCAGGCACCAGTCGGCGGCGTCTGGGGAGCCCGCCGCATCGATGACCACATGGGCTTCGATGAGCTGCGCCTGCCACTCGTCGGGGGCGAGGGGCATGGCTGCGCCGATGGCGTGCGCGACGGCGCGCCGCGCGGGGTTCGGCTCCAGCGCGATTACCCGCTCCACGCCCCACAGCCGCGCCAGTTGCGCGTACACTTGCCCGAAAAAGCCCAGCCCGACGACGGCGACCGTCTCGTCGGGCTGCGGGTTCGCCAAGCGCATGCCCGCGACGCAGGTCGCTACAGGCTCTGCCAGCGCGTACCGCCATAGCGACTCGCGCGGCGCGTCGGAAGGCACACGATACAGGTTGCGCACAGGCGCAGCAAGGTACTCCGCGAAGCCGCCGTCGATGCTCAAGCCGAGATGCTCCAGCCGCTCGCACAGGTTCAGCCGCCCGCGCCGACAGAAGTGGCACGCGCCGCACACAATCTGCGGGTCAACCACCACATCATCGCCCACCTGCAACTCGCCTGCATAGTCCAGCGGCAGGCTCACAATCTCGGCGACGATTTCGTGCCCCAGCGTCATCGGGCGTTCGTTCCAGTAGTAGTGCCCGCGCGTTTTGAGGTGCAGGTCTGTGCCGCACAGCCCGCAGGCGTGAATGCGCAGCAACGCCTCGTGCGGCTGGGGCGCAGGCACGGGAACCTGCTCCCAGCGCAGCGTGTTCGGCGCGACGAGGCGGTACGCCCGCATCGTCTCAGGTGCGGTAGTGCGCGTTGATTTTGACATACTCGGCGGTCAGGTCGCTGCTCCAGAAGTGCGCTTCTCCGTCGCCGTCGCTCAGGGTCAGCGCGATTGTGACCTCATCAGTCTGCATCGCCTCCACAAGGGCGCGCTCGTCGTACTCTGTCGGGCGACCGTTTTCGAACACCAGTGTATTCTGCAGGTGCAGGCGTGCGCGGCTGACATCGATAGGCGCGCCTGCGCGTCCCGCAGCGGCGATGATGCGTCCCCAGTTCGGGTCGCCCCCGTGAACGGCGGTTTTGACCAGTTGCGACTCGGCGATGGTGCGGGCGATTCGGCGTGCGGCGTCGGCGTCCGCCGCGCCCGACACGCGCACCTCGAAGATGCGGCTTGCGCCCTCGCCGTCTTTGACGATGCGCTTGGCGAGGTACTCGCACACTTGATACAGCCCCTGCTCGAACGGCTGTAGCGCGTCGCCTGCCAACTGCACGCCCGACGCGCCGTTCGCCAGCGCAACCACCATATCGTTTGTGCTGGTGTCGCCGTCTACGGTGATGCAGTTGAAGGTCGCGTTCACCACCCGCGCGAGGCATGCCTGCAGGTCGGCGGGGTCGATCGCCGCGTCGGTCGTGATGAACGCCAGCATCGTTGCCATGTTGGGAGCGATCATCCCTGCGCCTTTGGCAATCGCGCCGATGCGCACCGCGCCTGCAGGCGTCTCGATCTCCAGCGAGGCGCGCTTGGAGGCGTTGTCGGTGGTCAGAATCGCGTCTGCTGTGGTGCGGTCGTCGCCGTCGGTGAGCCGCTCGAACGCCTGCGCAATCCCCGACTCGACGGCGGGCATCGGCAACGGCACGCCAATCACGCCTGTGGAGGCGACCACCACCTGCGTAGGGGGGCACTCCAGCCGCTTGGCGACCAGTTCCGCCATGCGTTGTGCGTCGCGCATGCCCTGCTCGCCCGTGAGGCAGTTCGCGTTGCCGCTGTTGGCGACAATCGCGCGCGCCCTGCGTCCAGCAACCGCCTGCTTCGACCACACAACAGGCGCGGCGCAGGCGCGGTTGGTCGTGAACATGCCCGCCACGCTCGACTCCGTTTCCGACACAATCAGCGCCAGATCCAGCAGTCCGGGCTTCTTAATCCCACAGTAGACCCCCGCGCTGCGGAACCCGCGCGGGAAATTGACGCCCAAATTCGTGTTCAACGCTGCCATCGGGCGGTATTGTACCCGCTGCACCCCTTGACATTTGCGCAAAACCATGCTATAATAGAGATTACCATAGGCTATTGTGCTTATGGACACCGACGGAGGTACTATGATGCGATACACAAGTCGTCAGCGTGGGTTCACGCTTATTGAGCTGCTGGTCGTGATTGCGATTATCGCGATCTTGGCGGCTATCTTGTTCCCCGTGTTTGCGCAGGCGCGTGAGAGTGCGCGCAAGACCCAGTGTTTGAGCAACACCCGTCAGATTGGCACGGCGGTGATGATGTATGTGCAGGACTACGACGAGGTGTTTTTCCCGCAGCCGTGGCCGGGCGGGTGCGCCGAGACAGGCTACTTCACGAACAACGCCAACCAGCCGCGCCAGCACTGGGCGACGATGGTCTACCCGTACATTCGCAACGGAGGCATCTTCGACTGTCCGAGTTATTCGGGCGTGACCTATGTCGCGGCGTATGCACTGTGGGAGTGCGGTCGGGGCGCGAACAGCCCGCGCATCGTGCCGTTTGTGGAGTACGGCTTGAACGAGGTGATCTTCGGCAACGCGGGCGCGAACGGCGTGCCCATCCCCACGCCGCTGGCGAAACTGCAGGAGGCTGCCAGCATCGGCATCATCGCTGACAACAACTTTATCTACAGCTGGCGCGTGTGTATGATTGGTCCTGCCGACAGCCAGAACTTCCGCAAGTATTGGCCCGAGGGGCGCAACGGCTGGGAGTTTTATCAGGGTCGCCCGCGCCATCAGGGCGGGATGAACTTCACCTACGCCGATGGGCACGCCAAGTGGGCGCGCGCGACGGACACGCCTGGCAACCGCCCCGACTACGAGAAGGGCTACTACCCCGTGCTGATGAGCGACGGACGGTTCCCGACGCAGGCGGCGTGCGAGAACTCGCCCGACTAATCGGAGGCAACCGATGAAGCAGGAACTGCCGACAGGCGTTGTGGTCGCGATTATCGTCGCGATTGTGCTGGTTGCGGGCTTTTTTCTGTACCGCACTTGGACAGGCGGCGCGCAGGGCGAGGGTCGCCCTGGCGAGGTGCAAGCTGCGCCGCCTGTGCCTGGTGGGGGCGCGCCGCCCAACCAGCAAGGCGGCGGCTACTAATCCCAATCGCCGACCAAAGTTCGTAAAAAAACGAGCGTAATTGATGACCCCCTCCTTTAGGTTCCCCTCGCGAAGCGGGGGGAACCTAACCCGTGCGCGGTTCCCCTCGCGAAGCGGGGGGAACCTGCAGGAGGGGCATCATAAACTCTGCCCAGCGTTAGCCCCAATACCTCTCCCAGAAGGCGATTTGCGTTTCGGCGTAGCGGCGGGCGTAGTCCAAGTCGGCGGGTTCGATGTCGGGGGGTGTGTGGTCGCTGAGTGTGGGGATGCGGTCGCGCCAGACGAACGATTCGGGCGTTGCGTCGGGCAGGTCTACCCCGACGAGTGTGGCAATTGCGAGCGTCCACATGCGCGGCACGGTGGTCAGGTTGTAGCCCCCGCCGCCCAGCGCGACAATCGGAATGCCCAGCGACTTCGCCCACTGCACGCCGCGCAGCCAGCCCTGCGCCGTCAGGCACAGATGCCCCAGCGGATCCAAGTAGTGCGGGTCGCAGCCCATCTGCAACACGAGCGCGTCGGGCTGGAACCTGTCAAACGCGCGGGGCACGACCGCCTCGAACGCCCGCTGCCAGAGCGCGTCGTCGGTGTAGGGCGCGAGCGGGATGTTGACCGAGGCGCCCTCCGCTGCGCCCTCGCCTAACTCGTTCGCCTCGCCCGTGCCTGGGAAAAGCCACCTGCCCCCTTCGTGAATCGAGACGGTCAGCACGCTGGGGTCGCGGTAGAAAATCCATTGTACGCCATCGCCGTGATGCAGGTCGATGTCGAGGTACGCCACGCGCTCGAACCGTTCGCGCAGGATGTGGACGGCAATTGCGGGGTCGTTGAAGACGCAGAAGCCGTTGGCGCGGTTGGGCAGCGCGTGGTGCAGCCCGCCTGTGATGTTGATCGCCAGCGGCGCGCCGTCGCGCACGGCGTAGGCGGCGGCGACCGTCGCGCGGGTGTACGCCAGCGCGGCGTCCCACATGCCCACAAACGGCGGGTTGTCCCCATACGGCGAGAAGCCCCAGCGATGCGCGTCCATAATCGGCGCGCCCGCGCTGAGTTGGCGCACCACCTCGATGTATTCGGGCGTGTGGACGCGGCGCAGTTCCGACTCGTCGATGGCGGGCGGCGTCTGCCAGTCCAAGTGCGCGGTCAGCCCATACGCCTCCATCAGGGCGCGCAGCAGCATCAGCCGCTGCGGTTTCAGCGGGTGCGACTCGCTGAACTGGTACTGCTCGATTGCCGTATCGTAAAAAAACGGCGTCATCGTAGGCAGTATACCCGTCGTAGGTTCACTGTATGCGGAACTGACGCGCTTTTTGCCCTCATCCCCAACCCCTCTCCCGCCTTGCAGGAGAGAGGTGAGCTGCACGCTGACCTGTTTGGAGTGCTGAAGCTCCGCTTCCGCACTCCATAATCCCCTTGCCCGCCTCGCGGGATAGGGGGACACAGAGGGTGAGGGCAAATTAGGTTGTCTCCCCTTGCATTCACTGCCCTGTGTATGCGGAATGCCGCGCACCGAGTGGGTCTATCGCGACGCGAAGTTGCTGGAGGCGGGGGTCTACCCCGACAAGGGGGTCGCCATTACCGAGGCGCACTTGGACGCGATTGTACGCGCCTTTCGCGCCCCCGCGCCGATTCTGGTGGAGCATCGCCCGTCGCCGTTGCTGCTGGGGTGGGTGGCGCGCGTGTGGCGGCGCGGGCAGGAGCTGTTCGGCAGGCTGGCGCTGTTTCCCGAAGCGGACGCGCTGCTACGCCGACTGCGCCTGCGCGGGCTGAGCGTCGGGCTGAGCCGCGACCTGACACGCCTGCTCGAAGTCTCGCTGACCGCCAGCCCCCGTATCCCCGACGCGCAACTGTTCCACTCGGCGCGAGCCATACAGGAGGTGATTCGATTGGACACGATGCCGTTGCACGAGCCTGAGAGTGAGGCGTACTTGCAGGCGCGCGTGCGCGAGTTGGAAGCCGAGCTGAAGCGCCGCGACGCCCGCGAACAGATTCAGCAGTGGAGCCTGCGCGGGCAGTTGCCCCCTGCGCTTGCGCCGTTGGCGGAGGCGATTCTGTTGCAGGGCGACGCGCCTGTGCAGTTCAGCGGTGAGACGACTTCGGTCGCCGAGCTGTTCCGCCGATTCGTCGACAGCCTGCCGCCGCAGCACCTGCTGGGCGAGCTTGCCCCGACGCCCGCCGACGAGCCGCCCGCGTTCAGCACGGACGCGCTGGAATTTCTCCGACAAGCGTTCCCCGACCTTGACCCCGCCGAGATACTCCGCAGCAAGGAGGTGCGCTGAGATGCCTGCACTGAGCCAACCCTACGAGACGCACGAACGCGAAGGGCTGATTGTGGCGTATCCTGTGAAGGCAAACGCGCGGATTTGGAAGGGCGCGCTGGTGTGCGTCGACAGCACAGGCTACCTCGTGCCCGCCAGCGACACGGCGAACCTGCGCTTTGTGGGCGTCGCGTTTGAAAGTGTGGACAACACAAGCGGCGCGAACGGCGCGAAACGCTGCCGCGTAGTCAAGCGGGGCACTTTCATCTACAACCGTATCGGCAGCTTTACGCAGGCGGACATCGGGGCGACGGCGCGCGCCGTCACCGACAACGAGGTCGCCAAAACCAGCACGAATAACATCGTCGTGGGCACGGTGGTGGAACTGCTGGACGGCAACCGCGTGCGTATCCGCATCGACAACCATACCGTGTAGGAGGTGAGCTGAGATGCCACTGGTACGGAGCGATTTGCTGTCGCTGGTGGAGGCGGGGCTGCGCACGGAATTCTTCCGCGCCTATCGCCAGCTGGACGAAGCGAGCATCACCCCGCAGATTGCGACGATTGTGCGCACGAACCTGCCTGTGCAGAAGTACGGCTGGCTGGGCAGCGTGCCCCGCATGCGCGAGTTCGTCGACGAGCGGCAACCCGCAGGACTGGGCGTGTACGAATACACCATCAGCGACCAAGTGTGGGAAGCGTCGATTGCCGTCGAGCGACGCGCGCTGGAAGACGAACAGTACGACATGGTGCGCATGCGCGTGCGCGACCTTGCGCGGGAAGCCGTGCGCCACAAGGAGCAACTCGTGATTGAAGCCCTGCTGCGCGGCGCCGTCGACGGACGCTGCTACGACGGGCAACTGCTGTTCGACACCGACCACCAAGAGGGCGAGAGCGGACTGCAGAGCAATGTGTATAGCGGCGCGCTGTCTACGGCGAGCCTGCAAGCCGCCGTCGCGCAGATGATGCAGTTCAAGGACGATCGCGGGCGACCGATGGGCATCATGCCCGACACGCTACTGGTCGGACCGAAACTGCAGTGGCTGGCGATGGAGCTGCTAGAATCGCCGATTGTGGTGCAGGCGAACACGACGGGTAACTACACGCCGTATCGGAATGTGATGCAGGGCAAGTTGCGCCTGATTGTGTCGCACTACATCACGGGGACGCACGAGAACAAGTGGTTCCTGCTGGACACCTCGCGGGCGATGCGGGCGGTGGTGCTGCAGGAGCGGCGCGATGTGCCGTTGGAGTTCGCCGCGCTGGACAAGCCCGACAGCGAGCAGGTGTTTATGCGCGACATGGTGCTGTACGGCGCGCGCGCCCGCTACGGCGTCGGCTACGGGCTTTGGCAGACCGCGCTGCTGGGTACGGGATAATTGCCTTCGCGGATCATCCAACACGCAAGCAGGGCAGACACGGAGGTCTGCCCCTACATGCCCGTTTCGTAGGGACAGCCCTCTGTGGTTGCCCCAAGAGTTGTGGTTGTATCAACCGCGCGTTCAGAGTTCATAGTTGCCCCCCTCCTTAAGGTTCCCCCCGCTTCGCGAGGGGAACCGCACACGGGTTCGGTTCCCCCTGCTCGCAGGGGGAACCTTAAGGAGGGGGGCTTCACTCCCACTTGCTTTTACGAACTTTGGATGCACGATTAGTATCAAAGGTCGCCTCACAGCAAATCCATGTCGCCTCAGAGGCAGTCTCTGCACGCACCGTTCGGCTATACTTAACTTGCTATGTGTGGCATTCACCTTGCACTGGGGCAGCCGACGCAGGAACCTGTGTTGCACGACCCGCGCGAGACGCGCCTGCGCAATGTGCGCCAACTGACTTTCGGCGGCGAGAACGCGGAGGCATACTTCTCCTTCGACGGCAAAAAGCTCATCTTCCAAAGCACGCGCCCGCCGTTCACGGCAGACCAGATGTTCACGATGAACATCGACGGTACGGATGTGCGCCTCGTGTCTACGGGCAAGGGGCGTTGCACCTGCGGCTACTGGTCGCCCGACGGCAAGAAGGTTTTGTATAGCTCCACCGACTGGTACAGCACGGAGCCGCCGTCCCCGCCCGACCGCTCGCAGGGGTATGTTTGGGGGCTGTTCCCGTATCGGCTTTACATGGCGAACGCCGACGGCTCGGAGCGTGTCGCGCTCACCGACGACGACGCCTACAACGCCGAAGGCTCGTTCCACCCGCGCGGCGACCGCGTGCTGTTTACGACCACGCGCTGGGGCAACATCGACCTCGCGGAGCTGAACCTGCGCACCAAGCGCGTCCGACGCCTCACGACCGAAATCGGCTACAACGGCGGACCGTTCTACTCGTGGGACGGGCGCTACATCGTTTATCGCGCCTACCACCCGAAAACCGACGAGGAGGTCAAGGAGTTTCAAGACCTGCTGCGCAAGCGACTGGTGCGCCCCAGCAAGTTGGAGCTGTGGGTGATGACCGCCGACGGCAGGCGCAAGCGGCGCATCAGCCAGCTGGGTCAGGCGAACTTCGCGCCGTTTATGAAGCCAGGCAACCGCCAGATGATTTTCACCAGCAATCACCACGACCCGCGCGGGCGCGAGTTCGACCTGTTTCTGATTAACCTTGACGGCACGGGCGTGCAGCAGATTACCTACACGGGCGACTTTGACGGCTTCCCGATGTTCTCGCGCGACGGCAAGAGGCTGGTGTGGGCGTCTAACCGCACTGCCAAAACGCGCGGCGAGACGAATATCTATATCGCCGACTGGGTGGAGTAGACTGCCCTCACCCCCCGCCCCTCTCCCACAGCGTGGGCGAAGGAGGACGCGCGCCGACCCGTTTGGAGTGCTGAAGCGTCAGCTTCAGCGTTGGGCGGAAGCTCCGCTTCCGCACTCCACAAGCCCCGTTGCTCGCGAGGCGGGAGAGGGGGGATACAGCGCTAAGACTCTATCCAGACTACCCCTACCTGCTGGGGCAGCGCGTCGATGCGCAGGCGCACAGCTGACCCGCTGCGTTCGATTGGCAGCGGGCGCGGCTCGCTCTCGAGCGCAAGCAGGCGCACTCGCTTGGGGGTCAGCCACGCGGGTAGCCGCGCCTCCACCTCAATCCCGCGCTGCTCGCGGAACCGATAGCCCTGCGGGTGCATCGCGTAGTCGAGGTTGGTCAGCCAGATTGCCGCCAGGCGCGCCCCGACCAGCAGCGCGGCGTCCAGTCGGCGCGGGCTGCTGGCAGCCAGCACGCGCACGCCGTTCGGACGCCACTCCATGCCAAGCAGCGCGTCGCGCAGGGGCTGCAGGAATCGGTTCAGGCGCGCCTGCTCGTCGAACGCCTCGCGCCCGTGCGCGACGAGTTGCTCCACCAGCGGGGCGCGCTCGGCTTCGGGCAGGGCGCGCAGCGCGGGGATGTCGCGCGCCTCGGTGTAGTACCGTCGGAACTCCGCCTCGTCGAAGCCGATGAACCACAGCACGCCCTTCGCGCCGCGACTGAGTTGCAGCCACAGTTGCACGCGAATCTCTTCAGGGGTCGGGCAGGCGCGTCCGAGTGCGCCGTCCACCCACACGCGCTCGTCCCACATGTGCGCCCCCTGCGCCCACACCCAGAACGGCAGCGGCTCGCAGTTGGCGCGCAGGTCTTCCGTGTAGGTCGCCGCCAGCTCCAGCAGGTTGCCCCACTCGGCGGGCGATAGGTCGGGCATCGGCGCGCCCACGCGATAGGCGTCGTAGCAGGCGATGTCGGGAATCTCCGCGAACTCGCCGAACCGACGCGACCGCGCCAAGTTCAGGTACACGGGCGGGATCCCCTCGCGGTCGCGGAAGATTTTCGCCACGCGCTCGCACAACGCGGGGATATGCCAGCCCTCGTGCTGGGCAGGGTCAGACCAGTCGGGCTCGTCTTTGATCATGTAGGCGATGATGTGCGCGTTTTGGCGGTTGCGCTCGATAAACGACACGGCAGGGCGCGGGAAGCCGCAGTAGGGCAGCGCGTAGATGCCCTCGCGCGGGCAGATTTCGGTGAAGGCGCGCCGCTCGGTCTCGGTGAGTTCCGCGCCCCCGCTGAACACGAAGGTATCGAAGCCGCGTTCGCGCCACGCCTGACGCTCGGCGTCGTTCTCCCAGACGCTCGTGCGCCATGTGCCCAGCGGGAACACGCGCGGCAGAGGTCGCACCGCCCCGCCCAGCATCCACGCCGTTTCGCCGAGGCGCACATCCACCTGCAGGGGGAGGCTCAGGTGGGGCAACGGCGCGCGGGGCAGCGTCGCCGTCAGAAAGTTCAGCCCGCCGTTCGGCTCCGCTTCGGACGCAAGCGCACGGAAGCGCGCCGACCTGCCCTCCACGCGCAGCCGCTGCACGCGCAACGGCAATGCGGGGTCGTCGTTGCGCACCACGACGGTCAGCCTGCGCCCCTCCAGCCACGCGCTTGCCAGCGCGGCGGGCGCGGGCTTCGGCTCCAGCCGCGCCGTCGCCTGCGTCCCGTCGCCGAAGCGCATGATGAGTTCAATCGGCGCGGCGTCCAGCATCGCCCGCTGCAGGTTCAGAATCAGCAGCGCGGTCGTGCGTGGCGGAATCAACTCGTGGCTCAGACGATACCAGTTCAGCCCCTTGCCTTTCGGGATTGCCTCGATCTCGCGCCCGTTCAGTTGGATCGAGCTGACGGAGCGGGGCTGGCGCGAGTCGTTTTGCACATAGACCCAGAAAGTGCCCCCCAACTGCGCGAGGCTCGGCTCCACCTCGCGGATGCGCGGGTTGGAACGGTGGGGACGGTAGCAGTATTCAATCGGCGTTCGCATGGGGTTGACCTCCGAAGATTTCCTCCAGCATGAAGCGCGTTTTGGGCAGAATCTGTCCTTCTGGGTAGACCTGCAGCACGACCGCTAACGCCTCGTCTACCGACTGGATTTGCAACAGGTTCAGCAGCATCCGTATATCCTGCTCATCTTCGCGGCGCGAGGCGAGAAGCTTGAGCGCGAGCAGGTATCGCGGCGAGGCGACCAGCACACGCAGTCCAGGCAGGTCTAATGGTTGCAGCGGTTCGGGGTCTTCGCTGCGCAGGTAGAGTTTCACAGCGTCGTTGAGCCAGTTTTCGGGCAGGTGGAGTTCTTCGGCGACGACCTGCGCCGCCTCGTAGACGGCTTGCTTGGGGGCGAATACGGCGTCGACATCGCGCGTGGCGCGTCGGGCGTCGTAGGCAAGCGCAATCGCTGCGCCGCCCACCAAGTAAACTTCGCCCTGCACGCCACGCGCCTCCAGTACCGCCGCCAAGCGGGTCAGCGCACGCACAATCTGCTCGCGGTTTAGCATCGTTGGAACTCAGTTCGGTCGACAAAAATCCCGCGCCTGCGGAACGCGGCGGGGCTTTCCACGATTGCCAGCGCGTGCAGGCTCTTGAACTGCGTCGGGAACCACCACTGCTCCAGGAACCGCTCAGGCTCGTTGACCCAGCGCGGGATGGGCAGCTGGTAGTGGATGGCGAAATGCTCGGCGAGCGCGGCGAGGTAGGCGTCGAAGCGCGGGTCGCCCGTGAGGTCGGGGCGTTCGGCAATCAGCGTCGCGCGCACTTCGGGCGTCGCTGCGTAAAAGTCGTCCATAAACTGCCGCACCCACAGCCACGGGTCGCCGTCGGGCGACGCCTGCTCCTCTCGAATCGCCGCCGCGACCTGCCGCAGCGTCAACGGCTGGTATGCCATAGTACTGAGGATTGTACCTCAGCCCATCAGGTATCCTCTTCTCGGAGGCGACGAAGCATGCAGGAGCTGAATCTGCCCATCGCATGGCGACCCGACGACGGGATAATCGAGCAGGCGAACATCACGGCGCAGATGCGCCGCTACGGACTACCCACCTACGAGGCGTTCCTCCAAAAGAGCATCGACGACCCCGACTGGTTCTGGCAGGCGTTTTTCGCGGACATCGGCTTCCACTGGCACACGCCCTACACGCAGACGGTAGACCTCTCGGCGGGCAAGCCGTTCGCGAAGTGGTTCGTTGGCGGGCGGCTGAACTGGACTTACAACGCGCTGGAGCGCCATGTGCAAGCAGGGCGCGGCGACGCGCTCGCGCTCGTGTGGGAGGGCGAGGAGGGCGCGGTACGCCGCTACACCTACACCGAGTTGCTGCGCGAGGTGAACGCGCTCGCGCGCGGGCTGCTCAAGCAGGGCGTGCAGCACGGCGACCGCGTCGGGCTGTTCCTGCCGTTTGTGCCCGAAACGGCGATTGCGCTGCTGGCGATTGGGCGCATCGGCGCGATTGCGCTGCCGCTGTTCTCGGGCTTCGGCGCGGAGCCTATCCAGACGCGCATGCAGGACGCTGAGGCGCGCTGGCTGTTCATCGCCGACGGGTTCCCCCGACGCGGCAAAATCGTGCCCATGCGCGAGACCGCCTTCGAAGCCCTGCACAACCTGCCACAGGTGCAGCGCGTGTTCGTCGTCGAACGCGCAGGGCGCGATGTGCGCTTCGACCCCGCGCTGGAAGTGCGCTACACCGACCTGCTGGACGACGGCGACTACGACGCGCCCGCGTTCGACAGCGAAACGCCCTGCATGATGATTTACACTTCGGGCACGACAGGCAAGCCCAAAGCCGCGTTCCATGGGCATGCGGGCTTCCCCATCAAGGCGGCGCAGGACATGTACCACCTGTTCGACCTCAAGCCCACCGACACCATCAGTTGGCTCACGGACATCGGCTGGATGATGGGACCGTGGCTGATTATGGGCGGGCTGATTCTGGGCGCGACGGTGTTTATGTACGACGGCTCGCCCGACTATCCCGCGCCCGACCGCGTGTGGGACATGGTAGAGCGTCACGGGATTACGGTGCTGGGCATCACGCCGACGCTGATTCGTGCGCTGATGCGCGAGAGCGCGGAGTACGCCGACCGCCACCCGATGCCCAGTCTGCGCCTGCTCGGCTCCACAGGCGAGCCGTGGAACCCAGAACCGTGGCTGTGGACGCTGCAGCATGTGGGCAAGAACCGCGCGCCCATCATCAACTATTCGGGGGGCACGGAAATTTCGGGCGGGATTCTGGGCTGCACGGTGCTGCGCCCGCTCAAACCGTGCAGTTTCAACACCGTCGCGCCCGGCGTGGACGCCGAAGTGCTGAACGAGTCGGGCGACCCTGTGCGCGGCGAGGTCGGACTGCTGTGCGTGCGGAATGTGAACCCCGGCATGACGCGCGGCTTCTGGCGCGACACGGAACGCTATCTGGAGACCTACTGGAGCCGCTTCGAGGGCATCTGGTATCACGGCGACCTGAGCCTGATTGACGAGGACGGCTTCTGGTACATCTTGGGGCGCGCGGACGACACGCTCAAAATCGCGGGCAAGCGCGTCGGTCCCGCCGAAATCGAAAGCGTGCTGGTGGAGCATCCCGCCGTGAGCGAGGCAGGCGTGATTGGTGTCCCCGACGAACTCAAGGGGCAGGCGGCGGTGGCGTTCGTGGTGCTGAAGCCAGGCTATGCATACAGCGACGCGCTGGCGCAGGAGCTGCTGAACTTGGTGGCAGTGCGGATGGGCAAGCCGCTGATGCCCAAAGCGGTCTACGCCGTGCCCGACCTGCCCAAGACGCGCAACGCCAAGATTATGCGGCGGGTCATCCGTGCAGCGTACTTGGGCGAGCCGACGGGCGACCTGAGCGCGTTGGAGAACCCGCACAGCGTGGAGGCAATCGCGGCGCTTCGGTAAACAGCGGGCTTCCCCGCGAAGGAGGAAGCCCGCAAGTGAGGCTTACGAGCCGCAGCCGAAGTTGAACAGCACAACCAGCAGGTCGGCATCGTCGACCGTGCCGTTGTTATCCACATCACCCTGCAGCCCGAAGCCGAACTCGCCGAACTGGAACAGCACAATCAGCAGGTCGGCGTCATCGACGCGCCCGTCGCGGTTGGCGTCGCCGTCGCACTGCCCCGGACCGCCTTCGCAGCCGCCCTGCGCCACGAAGTACGCACCCGTAAGCGCGATGCCGTAGTTGCCCGAGCCGCCAGAGCCTGTCCAGCCGACCATCGAGTTAGCCGCGCCCGGACCGTCGGGACAGCGCACTTCGCTGAACGGCGAGTTGTTCCAGAGCAGGTTGCCGCCCGAATCCACAGGGTCTTGGTTGTAGCCCGTGACGGCGAGCAGATAGGTTCCCGCTTGCAGCCCGTTCAGACAGCCTGTGGAGTTATCGATGCGCGATTGCAGCCCGCCTGAGTCGTCGTTATGCACGACGCCCATGCCGTCGCAGCGGAAGAGCCAGAGCTGGGTATCGAACCCTGCCAGCCCGGCTGTTGACGCCGAGAAGTTGGCTGGGTCCGTGATGCAGATGACATACATGTCGGCGTCAGCAGAGTCGGTGCGCACGCCCGAGATGCGCGTCACGGGCGACTGGCACGGCGTCTGGTCAGGGCGGTAGACCGCTTGTGCGTTGCTCGGCAGGTCGCCTGCGTCGCCGCCGCCGTTCGCTTGCTCATCCCAGCGATCGTCGCCGGGGGGCGGGCAATCGTTGGGGTCGCCGCGCGTTGCGCCGCGCACGCCCGTCAGGAAGATGCGGTACTCGCCCGCCGCGCTGGTGCTACCCGACCAGCTCGCCACGCGCGAGGTCGCCTCGGTACCGTCGGGGCAGTTGTTCGTGCGTCCTGCCCAAATACCACCGCCTTCACAGCCCGCTGCGTTGCGTGCATAGCGCGAGATGGCAAGGTAATAGACACCAGGCGCGGTGATACAGCCTGCCGTGTTGTCGATGCGCGACTGCAGCCCGCCCGAGTCGTCGTTCGCCACCACGCCCTTGCCGTTGGCATCGAACAGCCACAGCTGTGTATCGAAGGTCGCGCCGCCGACGGTCGTCGCGCTGAATGCAGCGGGGTCATCGATGGTGATCGCGTACATATCCACATCGTCCGCATCCAGCTGCCCGCGAATGACGGGGATTGCCGCGTTGCCCGTGCTTTGAGAGCTTTCGGGCAAGTCGCCTGCGTCGCCGCCGCCGTTGCCGAACTCATCCCAGCCTTGGAACGGCGGGCAGTCGTCGGGGTCGCCCGGCGACGCGCCTTCCGCGCCTTCCAGCGTGATGATGTAACTCGCGCTCACGCTGTGCGAGCCTGCCCAGCCGCCGACGCGCCCAGAGCCTGTGCCGTCCGCGCAGCGAATTTGGTCAAACGGTGCATCCGCCCATAACTCCGCGCCGTTGCAGTCCGCCGCGTCGCGGTCATACGCCGAGACCGCCAAGTAGTAAAGACCCGGACCAGGAATACAACTGCCGTCCAGACGCGAAGCCGCGCCGCCTTCGGGCGCGTCGTCGTTGAAACTCACGGGGTTGCCGTTCGCATCGAACAGGAACAGCTGCGTGTCGAACAGCGCGTTGCAGCGCGTGCTGGCGGCAAACGCGAACGGGTTCGCGATGTAGATGGCGTACATGTCCACATCGCCTGCCGTGAGCGCGCCGCGAATGCCCGTGAGTGCGCCGCTGGGGGTCGCCTGCGCGCTTTCGGGCAGGTCGCCCGCGTCGTCCACTTCGTCGTAGCCTGTGAAGGGCGCGGGCGTGTCAAACGCAAAAGTCAGCGTGCCGCTGTCCCAGTTGCCGTCCTGTGCGCAGTCGGGAAAGTCATCGTAGGTCTCAAAGAACTCTAAGTAGAGATACCCGTCGGGCAGATTCAACGGCGGCAGTCCGTACACGCCGCACAGGTCGTTCAGCCCACCGCTGGAGTAGGAACCTGTTCCGCCGAAGGTATCGCCCGCGCCAGGACGCAGTATATATCCCTCGCCGTTCACATTCGTTATCAGCACGGCAATCTCCGAGAGGTAGCTGGGCGAGGTTGCTGTCAGCTGCACATCCCAAGCGATTCCAGAGAAGTGGGTCTTGTTGTTGGGCGCTTGGATGGAGACGCGCACATTGCAGCTTGCGCCTGCACCGTCATAGCTGGGCGTACCCGTCACATCGTAGACAACCGTTCCCCCCGAAGCGGGGAAAAAGTCGCCGCGCGGGGTGTAGCGCACATAGTCCGCTGGGTTGCGCGGGGCAACCTTGATTGGTGTGATTCGCCAGTTTTGCGCCTTGACCGTCGGGTCAGGCTTTGCCAGCGGGTCAGGCTTCTCCTGAACCTGCCCTTTCTGCGCGAAGCCAACGGCGCATAGCATCGTCGCTAAAGCCAAAAAGCTCCACCATCTATAATGCATCATCAGCCTCCTTTGCCTGCGTGCGAAAAGTTCAATCGTACAGGCGCCTCTATTATACACCACAATCGTGGTAATTCCTGCTACTCCTGCACCGTCTGGACGGTCTCCCGCGCCAATTCCAGCCACTGCTGTAGCGACAGATCTTCGGCGCGCGCGCTGATGGGGATGTTCGCCCGCCTCAGAATTGCGCTCGCGCGGTCGGCGTCGTCGAACAGGGCGGTGAGCGCATTCCGCAGCGTCTTGCGCCGCTTGCCAAAGCCCGCGCGGGTGAGCCTGAAGAACCACTTCTGCGCGTCGGGCGGCAGGCGGTCGGGCACGGGCGTCAGGCGCACAATCGCCGAGTCCACCTCGGGCTGCGGGTAGAACGCCGTGTTGGGCACGCGCCCCAGATACTCCGCCTCGCAGTGATACTGCACGAACAGGCTCAACGCGCCGTAGGCAGGTGTGCTGGGCTTGGCGGTCAGCCGCTCGGCGACCTCCTTCTGCACAGTCAGCACGATGCGCGGGATGTACGCCTTGTGCCGCAGCAGATGCTCCAGCAGCGGCGAGGTGATGCTGTAGGGGATGTTGGCGACCACCGTCGCCTGCGCCTCGCCGCGCAGCAACTCGGGCACGGGCTGGCTGAGCACGTTCGCCTGAATCAGCGTGATGTTGCCGATGCCCTGCGCCTCGATGACCCCCTGCAGAATCGCCACCAGCCGCGCGTCCACCTCGACGGCAATCACCTGGCGCACGCGCTCCGCCAGCAGCAGCGTCAGCGCGCCCAGCCCCGGACCGATTTCCAGCGCCACATCGTCGGGCTGCAACTCCGCCGCCTCCAGCACGCGCATCGCGACCCGCCGATCGGTCAAAAAGTTCTGCCCCCAACCTTTGGACGGGCGCACATGGTACTCCTGCAGCCACGCGCGAATCTGGCGCAGCGAGAAGGGGTTCACAGGCTCCACAGGTATAATTGCCTCCCGTATGAGCATACCCGATTCGTCGAAGATTCAGGCAGAGGTGCTGATTCAGGCGTTGCCGTATATTCAAAGGTGGAGCGGCGCGATTTTCGTGGTCAAGTACGGCGGCGCGGCGATGGGCGGGGACGGGTACGCCGCGCAGGTGATGCAAGACCTCGTGCTGATGCACTGCGTGGGTATCCGACCCGTGCTGGTGCATGGCGGCGGACCCGAAATCTCCGAGCTGATGAAGCGCGTGGGCAAGACGCCGCAGTTCGTGGACGGCTTGCGCGTCACCGACGCCGAGACGATGGAGCTGGTGGAGATGGCGCTGACGGGCAAGACGAACCCGCGCCTGGTCGCGCTGATTCAGCAGCAGGGCGGGCGCGCCGTCGGGCTGTCGGGCAAAGACGGCAACCTCATCCGCGCCCGCAAACTGCAGGCGGAGGTAGACCTCGGCTTCGTCGGCGAGGTGGAGCAGATTAACCCCGAAGTCGTGCGGAACGCGCTGGCGGGCGGCTACATCCCCGTGATTAGCCCCGTCGGGCTGGGCGCGGACGGCGCGACCTACAACCTGAACGCCGACTTCGCCGCAGGCGCACTCGCAGGCGCACTCAAAGCGGAGAAGTTTATCCTGATGACCGATGTGCCTGGCGTGCTGAGCGACCCCGACGACCCGCAGTCGCTGATTTCCGAGCTGAGCCGCGAGCAGGCGCAACGCATGCTGGACAACGGGCGCGTGTCGGGCGGGATGATCCCCAAACTGCAGGCGTGTCTGAGCGCATTAGAGCAGGGCTGCCCCCGCGCGCACATCATCGACGGGCGCATCCCGCACGCCCTGCTCATCGAAGTCTTCACCGACGCAGGCATCGGCACGATGATACGGTAGCTTATGGCATTCTTCGCCCCCATTTCGGTTGGGTACAATCACCAATGGTGGTACCGTATGCCAAAGATGGAGCTTTCTGACGAGCAGATTGTGGAGTTGATTCTGCAGCTGCCCCCAGAGCGACAACGGGCTGTGCTACAGATGTTGAGCGCAGCACGCGATGCTTGGTGGCAGCGCACTATCGCTGAGGGCGAGCAGCCGATGCGCCGCCTGTGCGCGGAGCGCGGGCTGAACTGGGACGCGATGACCGAAGAGGAGCGTGAAGCGTTCGTTGATGACCTTATTCACGAGTGCCGCGCATGCGACCTGCATAGCTGACCGTCGCCATCTGCTGCCGCTGGGCAGATATCAAGGAATCGCTATTGTGAGCGCTGCCGACTTCATGGCGTTGGTTGCGGGTCTATGAGAGAGGCTGCGTCTCTGCTGCATACGCCACGCACGCTCGGATGGCTTCGGCGGTGAGGGCGGGGTACTCGTGCAGGATGGCTTCAGGCGTCAAGCCTTCGGCTAAGCCGCCCAGCACGACCGCGACGGGTATGCGCCTGTGCGCTTGTGGTAGCGCAGACAGACCTCTGTGCCGCAGTCATGTGCATCGTCTGGGTTCAGCCCCAGGCGCAGGCACTGTCGGTAAATGCTCTCCAGAATACAGATGGGCATCGTCGTCCCCCTACGCTGTACTAATACGCACAGGGGCGCGAGATTCCTGCTATGGGTCTACGAAACCGCGTCCATGAGGGCGTCCTCTTCCGAGAGGGGGTGCGTTTCGCGGTAGTCGCATTCGGCGTTGCTGCAGGCGATGATGCGCTGCTGGGCGCGTTTGAGCGTCTTTTCGACCAGCGGCGCGTTGCACTTGGGGCAGAGCGCGCCCGTCGGCTTGTCCCAAGTGAGCAGCGTACACTCCTTGTTGGTGCAGCTGTAAAACACGCGCCCCTTCTTGGACTTGCGCTGCACGATTTCGCCCGTATTGCAGACGGGGCAGCGGACGCCCGTCGCGCCCACAGGTAGCGTCGTCTTGCAGTCGGGGTAGCGCGAGCAGGCGAGGAACTGCCCGTAGCGACCTGTGCGCAGCACCATCGTCGCGCCGCAGGTCGGGCACGCGCGGTCGGTCTCCACGACGGGAATCTCCACGCGCTCGTCGCTGCTGCTGGCGGATTGCACCTGTCGCTGCATCGGCTCATAAAACGCGCGCACCACCTGCACCCAGTCCGCCTTGCCCTCTTCGATCTCGTCGAGTTCCTGCTCCATCCGCGCCGTGAAGGGCACATCGAACAGTTCGGGGAAGTGCTTGACGAGGAAGTCGTTGACCGCCTCGCCGAGCGGGGTCGGCTTGAAGGCGCGGTTCTCCAGCGCGACATAGCCGCGCTCTTGGATGGTGGACAGAATCGCCGCGTAGGTGCTGGGGCGTCCGATGCCGTTTTGTTCCAGCGTTTTGACCAGCGTCGCTTCGGTGTAGCGTGGGGGCGGCTGCGTGAAGTGCTGGCTCGGCGTCAGTTTCAGCAAGTCCAGCAGTTCGCCCTGTTGCAGCGGGGGCAGGGGCGGCAGCTCCTCCTCGTCGCGTTCGGCGGTGTCCTTGCCCTCTTGGTACAGGCGCAGGAATCCGTCGAACAGCACCACTGTGCCCGACGCGCGGAACAGGTAGTCGCGTGCGCGGATGTTGACGCTGGTGACCTCCAGTTGCGCCTCCGCCATCTGGCTTGCCACGAACCGCTTCCAGATGAGTTCGTACAGGCGGAACTGTTCGGGCGTGAGGTAGGGCTTGACGGCGTCGGGCGTGCGGTTCACATCGGTCGGGCGGATGGCTTCGTGGGCGTCCTGCGCGCTGGAGCGCGTCTTATACTGGCGCGGCTTGCTGGGCAGGTAGTCGGGCGCGTAGTTCGCTTGGATGAATTCGCGCGCCATCTGCAGCGCTTCGTTGGACAGGCGTACCGAGTCGGTGCGCATGTAGGTGATGAGTCCGACCGCGCCCTCGTCGCCGAGTTCGACGCCCTCGTAGAGTTGCTGCGCGATTTGCATCGTGCGTTTGGCGGAGAAGCCGAGTTTGCGCGAGGCTTCCTGCTGCAGCGTGCTGGTGATAAACGGCGGGGGCGGCGTGCGCTTGCGCTGGCGTTTCTCCACCGACTCGACGATGTAGGTCGCGCCTTGCAGGTCGCGTAGCACGGCGTTGGCGTCCGCTTCGGTCTTGAGTTCGAGTTTGGCGTCGCCTTTTTGGCGCAGTTCGGCGTCGAAGGGGAAGTGTTCGGTTTTGGGGGTCAGCGTGGCGGTGATTTTCCAATACTCTTCGGGCACGAAGGCGCGGATTTCGCGTTCGCGTTCGACAATCAGGCGCACGGCGACCGACTGCACGCGCCCTGCGCTGAGCGCGTTGCGCCCGCCGCGCAGTTTGCGCCACAGCAGCGGGCTGATTTGGTAGCCGACCAGCCGATCCAGCACGCGCCGCGCCTGCTGCGCGTTCACGCGGTCAAGGTCAATCGCGCGGGGGCTTTGCAGGGCGCGTTGCACGGCGGCGGCGGTGATTTCGTTGAACTCGATGCGCTGCGCGTTTTGCAGTCCGAGCGCCTGCTGGATGTGCCACGCGATTGCTTCGCCTTCGCGGTCGGGGTCGGTCGCCAGGTACACCACAGGCGCGCCCTGCGTCACGGCGTGCAGGCGCTGCAGCGTCTCTTTGCGGTCGGGCAGCGGCGCGTAGGTCGGCTGGAAGTCGTTATCGACATCCACCCCCAGCGTGGACTTCGGCAGGTCGCGCACATGCCCCATGGATGCCTCGATGGTGTACGCGCCGCCGAGAATTTTGGCGAGCGTGCGCGTCTTGGCGGGCGATTCCACGATAATCACGGGCTTGCCCGACGGCGCGGGCAGCGATTGCTTTGTGCGCGTGGACGCGCCCTTCGTGCGCTTGGTTCGTGTGGTGCGGGTGCTTTTCGCCATCGCAGTCTCCCAAATCAATACGGGCAAGCAATTTACCTGATTGGGTGCGGGCGTGTCAAGTGAGCGCACCAACAGGTACAATTCCCCCCGCAACATACTCAGTACGGAGGCATACAGATGACCTTAGCAGAACGGCTGGCACACTACGCTACGGAACTCAAGTACGAAGCGCTTCCCCAAGAAGCCATTCACGAAGCGAAGCGGCGGATTATCGACTCGATTGCCTGCGCGTTCGGCGCGTGGCGGTCGGAAACGGCGCAGCAGGTGCGCACGGTGGCGACGCAGGTGAGCAGTCCCTACGGGGCGACGGTGCTGGGCACGGCGCACAAAGCCTCACCCGACTGGGCGGCGTTCGCGAACGGGCTGCTGATTCGCTACCTGGACTACAACGACACCTACCTGTCCAAAGAGCCTGCGCACCCCAGCGACAACCTCGCGGCGGTGCTGGCGGTCGCCGAAGCGGAGGGCAGCTCAGGCAAGGAGACGCTGCTGGCGACAGTGCTGGCATACGAGATCCAGTGCCGCCTGTGCGATTCAGCGAGCCTGCGGGCGCGCGGCTGGGACCATGTGAACTACGGGCTGTTTTCGGCGTCGGCGGCGGCAAGCCGACTGATGGGACTGGACGCGACCGCCACGCGCCACGCGATGAGCATCGCAGGCGTGTCGGGGCTGGCGATGCGTCAGACGCGCGTCGGCGAAATCTCCGCCTGGAAAGGGTGCGCCTTCGCTAACTCCAGCCGACACGCCGTGTTCGCCAGCTGGCTCGCCAAATATGGGCTGACGGGACCCTCCGAAATCTTCGAGGGCAAGATGGGCTTTATGAAGCAGGTGTCGGGCGAGTTCACGGTCGGCGCGCTCGGCGGCGAGGAGGGGCGAGGGTTTATGATCAACGAGACCTACATCAAGTATTACCCTGTGGAGTACCACGCGCAGAGCGCGGTATGGGCGGCGCTGGCGATGCGCGAGCAAATCGGCGGCGACATCAGTCAAATCGAGCGCATTGAGATTGACACCTTCGAGGCGTGCTATTCGATCATCGGCAGCGAGCCTGAGAAGTGGCGCCCGCAGAGCCGCGAGACCGCCGACCACAGCCTGCCCTACATCGTCGGCGCGACGCTGATGGACGGCAAGGTGGACTTGGACACCTTCGACGAGGCGCGCTACACCGACCCCGCGCTGCTGGAGCTGGTGAGCCGCATCACCGTGCGCCACGACACGGCGATGGACGCCCGCTACCCCGAAGGCATCCCGAACCGCATCACGCTGCACCTCAAGGACGGGCGCACGCTGACCGAAGAGAACACCTTCCCGCGCGGGCACGCCCGCAACCCCATGAGCGACGAGGAGGTCGAGGCGAAGTTCTATGTGCTGACCGAGTGGGCGCTGCCCCGCGCACGGCAGGACGAGGTGCTGCAGTTCGTCTGGAATCTGGACGCGCAGCCGACCATCGCCCCTCTGATGGAGCTGCTGCGGGTGGAGTGATACCCCCACCCTCCTAACCTCCCCCGTACACGGCTGATAAGGGTACACGGTTCGGCACGGAATCGCTGAGACAGGGGCGATTTTCCCTGAACAGGCGTGAACGGGCAGGCGCGCCATGTTGCCCTAACCCCCTGTGTCCCCCTCTCCCGCGAGGCGAGAGAGGGGGATTGTGGAGTGCGGAAGCTGAGCTTCCGCCCACGCTGAAGCTAACGCTTCAGCACTCCAAACAGGTCCGTGCGCGGCTCCCCTCGCCCACACCTTGGGAGAGGGGCTGGAGGTAAGGGCAAAAGAGCGTGCGCTCCCTGCCCACAGCGAGCTCAAGCGATGTACCCTTGTCAGTGCGTGGCTCGGTTCCCCCTGCGGGCAGGGGGAACCTTAAGGAGGGGGTCATCAATTATGCTTGTTTTCGCGAACTTTGGTTATGCGATTGATAATTACGGACCGCTCGCGCCCTGCCCTGCCTGCGGTCGCGCGGGCGGCGCTTGGTTGCCAAACGGGTTCGATTCGTCGCCGAAGGTCTTCTCTACCACAGTGTCGCTGGCGGACTTGCTGGTCGCCGAGAAGTACCACGCGCCAATCAAGCCCAACAACACAACCACAATCACGACAACTGCCCAAGTCGGTATCTCTTGTTTCATCGCAACCTCCCAGAAAGTAGGGGGGCGTATGCCCCCCTTGAGGATACGCTACATCGTCGGACGACAGCGTTGATCGATGTTCGGGTCGTCGCCGGGGTAGGCGACCATCGGGTTCCAGTGAACATCCGCGGGGTTGTAGTTCACGCAGGTAAAGTTCTGCGCGCCTGAGTTGACGCGCTCCTGCACCATCCCACGGTGCTGCGTGGTGGACATGCGCAAGTTGGGGTCTGACTGCGTGAGCCACGACTCCGTGGCGCGCAGCGGGTACCACTTGCTGTGCCCATCCGCGAAAGTGATGTTGTGCCCCTCATGGCGTCCCGAAATGCCAAAGAGCGAGTTCACAGGACCCGAGACATTGATCCAGTATCCACCGCCGCCGTTGCAGCTGGTCACGCCGTCGGTTAGCACAACCATCTTCGCTGCCTCACGGATACGGGCGTGATTGATGTATTGCCGCGCGCACACCGAGTCGCATGCGGGAATGCCCAGCGTCGCGCACGGATCCCACATCGCCTGACAACCGGGGTCTACCCCCTCGCGGCACTGCCAGTACGGGGCGAAGAATTTGTTCATCCCAATCGGCATGGCACGGCGGTCGGTGTGCCAGTTGTTGCATGGAGGCGGGTTCACTTCGGGGTCTTCAGGCACAGGCACGCTGGCATCGAAGCGCATGCCGCCCCGCGAGATAGCCGCCGAGGGGCACTCGAACACGCCCTTGTTCTTGACATACGGGTAGATTTGGCGGCTCCAGAGGGCGTTGGCGATGCCGGCGCGTCCCCAGCAGCCGCCGCTCGCCATCTCAGGGAAGTACTCGTCGTAATCGGTGGTGTATGCCGCAATCGCTGTACCAAGTTGACGCATGTTGCTCAGACACTGGGTCTTGCGTGCGCTCTCCCGCGCCCGCGCAAACACGGGGAACAAAATCGCCGCCAAGATGGCGATAATCGCAATAACGACCAACAGCTCAATCAGCGTAAATCCGCTTCGTCGCATAGTCGGTACCTCCAGCGGTTAAGTACGCCCGATTTTACCCGATTCCTGCTATGAATTGGGGGTTTTCGCCCCGCATTCAGGCATCCACGAGCGCGGCGACGCCTGGCAGGGTTTTGCCCTCCAGAAACTCCAGCGACGCGCCCCCGCCAGTGGAGATATGGGTCATTCGGTCAGCGAAGCCGAGTTGCTCGGCGGCGGCTGCCGTGTCGCCCCCGCCCAGAATCGAGACCGCGCCCGACTCGGCGAGGGCTTGCAGTACGGCGCGCGTGCCCTGTTCGAATGGCGGGGTCTCGAACGCGCCCAGCGGTCCGTTCCACACGACGGTGCGCGCGTTGCGTACAACTTCGCTGAACATACGCGCCGTCTCTGCGCCGATGTCCAGTCCCATCTGGTCGGGCGGGATCTGGCTGACGGGCACGGTCTGGGTGGGCGCGTTCGGCGCCAGCGCAGGCGCGACGACCACATCGGTCGGCAGCACGAGTTTGTCGCCCGCCCCCTGCAGCATCTGCGCGGCGAACTCGAGGCTGTCGGCGTCCAGCAGCGACTTGCCGATTTCGTAGCCCTGCGCCTTCAGGAAGGTGAACGCCATCCCGCCGCCAATCAGCAGCTTGTCCACCTTCGGCAGCAGGTTCTGGATGACGCCGATTTTGTCGTGGACTTTCGCGCCGCCCAGAATGGCGACGAAGGGGCGTTCGGGGTTGGCAAGCGCCTGCCCCAAGTAGCGCAGCTCTTTCTCCATCAGCAAGCCCGCGACGGCGGGCAGGTAGTGTGCGACGCCCTCGGTGGAGGCATGCGCGCGGTGCGCCGAGCCGAACGCATCGTTCACATAGACCTCGCCCAGCCGCGCCAGCGCACGCGCAAACTCAGGGTCGTTCGCCTCCTCCTGCGGGTAGAAGCGCACATTCTCCAGCAGCGCGACCGAGTTCGGCGGCAGGCTCGCGACGCCCGCCTCCACCGCCGCGCCGATGCAGTCGTCGAAGAAGTGGACGGGACGCCCCAGCAGTTGCTCCAGTCGCGTTGCCACAGGGCGCAGGCTATACTTCGGGTCGCGCTGCCCCTTCGGACGCCCGAGGTGCGACATCAGAATCACCGTCGCGCCGCGCTCCAGCAGGTACTGAATCGTCGGCAGCGACTCCCGAACGCGCCGATCGTCGGTAATCTGCCCGTCCTGCATCGGCACATTGAAGTCCACACGCGCCAACACGCGCTTGCCCTGCACCTCGATATCGCGCACCGTTTTTTTCTGCATAGCTATTTCCCCTTCTGCGCGGCGTACATGCCGCGGATGTAGATGATTTGCCCTGCGTGGTACACATCGTGTTCGGCGAGCATCAGAAAAAGATCGCCTGTGGGCATGCGCCCGCCGCCCCAGTAGGGGCGTTCCACTTCGAGGTCGTCGTCAGTGAGGGGCGCGAGCGCGTCGAGGGTGGTCTCGTAGCCCTCTTGTGCAATCTGAAGTGCGGCAGCGAGGTTGCCCCCCATCGCGCGGAAGCGCACCTCCATCGCACGCCAGTCCACGCCCCCTTCGCCGAACGCGGTGGAGATTTGCACCAGTTTGTCCGCGCCGAGGTGGAAGATGATTTTCAGAATCGTGCCGTCCGCCCAGCGGTAGCCTTTGTAGCCTGTTGGGGGAACCCACAGGGCTTCCTCGTCGGTCAGATCGCGCACGGCAGCCTTGAAGCTGTGCCACGGGCTACCTTCGTAGCTGCGCGCCAGCAGGTCTCGGATAAAGTTCACACGCGCCTTCATCGCCCACTCCGCCTATATTCTACCCTGCCTGCCACAGGCACGGGATAGGCATCGCCCAGAGTCGCTCGCCGAAGGGGGTTAGGATGGCATCACCTGCAACGCCCGCTCAAGCGACTCGCGTATCCAGCGCGGCTTCATCGTGGGCAGATTTTACCCACTGAGTGGGCAGAATCTACCCATTCAGTGGCGAATTGTTGCCATCCCCCGCCGCGCGTCAGACCCGCAGCAGAAGCGTCGCTATCAGGTATACTCTCGCAGCGTCGGTTCAAGGAGGCAGCGCGCGTGTCCAGCACGAAATATATCTTTGTAACGGGCGGCGTCGTGAGTTCGATTGGCAAGGGCATCGCCGCCGCCAGCTTAGGCAGGCTCCTGCGCAGCAGGGGCTACACGGTCGCCCCCCTCAAGATGGATCCCTACATCAATGTCGACGCAGGCACGATGAACCCCTACCAACACGGCGAGGTGTTCGTCACCGACGACGGCGCGGAGACCGACCTGGACTTGGGGCACTACGAGCGGTTTCTGGATGTGAACTGCACGCGCCACTCCAACCTCACCACAGGGCGCGTCTACAAGTCCGTGATTGACAAAGAGCGTCGGGGCGACTACTTGGGCGCGACTGTGCAGGTCATCCCGCACATCACCGACGAAATCAAGGAGCATGTCCGCCGTGTGGGGCGCGAGCAGAACGCCGACCTTGTGATTGCCGAAGTCGGCGGCACGGTCGGCGATATCGAGAGCCTGCCGTTCCTGGAAGCCATCCGCCAGTTCCGCAAAGACGCAGGCGCGGAGAATGTGATGTATATCCATGTCACACTCATCCCCACGGTCGGACGCTGGGACGAAATCAAGACCAAGCCGACCCAGCACAGCGTCATCAAACTGCGCGAAATCGGAATCACGCCCGATGTGCTGATTTGTCGCACGCGCACGCCGCTGCCCGACGAGGTGCGCGCTAAAATCTCGCTGTTTACCGATGTGGCGCATAACGCGGTCATCGAATCGCTCGATGTGGAGACCATCTACGAAATCCCGTTGCTGTTCGAGCAGGCGGGGCTGGCGCGGCTCGTGCTGCGACGCTTGGGACTGCCCGACCTGCCGCCCGACCTGAGCGACTGGGAGCAGATGGTGGAGCGGCTCAAGCGCCCGCGCGCCCGATGCCGAATCGCGCTGGTCGGCAAGTATATCGAAAACCGCGACTCGTACATCAGTATCGCCGAGTCGTTCCACCACGCGGGCGCGGCAAACGACGCGGCGGTGGAGATCGACTGGGTGGACTCGTCGGAGTTGGAGCAGGTGGACGCAGCAGAGCGGTTGGCGCATGTGGACGGAATCTTGGTGGCGCACGGGTTCGGCGGGCGCGGTGTGGAGGGCAAACTGAACGCGATTCGCTACGCCCGCGAGAACGGCGTGCCGTTTTATGGCATCTGCTACGGGATGCAGATGGCGGTGATTGAGTTCGCGCGGCATGTGGCGGGCTTAGAGGGCGCACACACGGAAGAGGTAGACCACGACACCCCGCACCCCGTGATTCACCTACTGCCTGAGCAGCGCGGCGTCGGCGACAAGGGGGGCACAATGCGCCTGGGCGCGTACCCGTGTCGGCTACTGCCGAACTCGCTGGCGGCGCGCGTGTACGGCGACACGGTGATTTACGAGCGACACCGCCACCGCTACGAGGTGAACAACGAGTACCGCGCCCTGCTGGAGCGGTACGGGCTGGTGTTTAGCGGCGTCTCGCCCGACAACCGCCTCGTGGAGATGATCGAGCTGCCCGACCATCCGTTTTTCCTTGCGGGGCAGTTCCATCCCGAGTTCAAATCGCGTCCGAACCGCCCGCACCCCGTGTTTGTGGGGCTGGTGCGCGCCGCGCTGGAGTATCGGGCGCAACGGAGCGAGCGGGCGCACGCAGCGATCGAGTCGGACGCCCAGCCCGCGCCGCAGCCCCTGTAGGGGCAGACCTGCGTGTCTGCCCCAGACTGCCTATCGTGTTCGTCGCAGCCCCAAAGTCGCCGCCAGCAGAACTGTACCGAACGCCGCGCCGAGATAGCCCGCATACGCCGCGCCCACCACGCCTGCCATCGCGGGACCCAGCACATAGCCGAGCGAGTAGAACGCATGCAACAGCGCGAGGCTAACCCCGCGCAGGTGGTCAGGCGCGCCCTCGAACGCGCCCAGATGCACTGCGGGGAACACCAACCCGAAGCCGACGCCGTACAGTGCCGCCACACCCCAGAACGCCTGCGGCGCGTCTGCGAGCAGGCTCAGCCCCAGCGCGCCTGCCGCCATGAACGCCACGCCGAGCATCGCCCGCCCCAGCGCGCCGCCCAACAGTCTGCCGCGTCGTATCGACGCCATTAGCGCGATAGAGACCAGCGCGAGCAGCCCAAACAGCCTGCCCCGATACGCCGCGTCGTAGCCTGCATCCTGCAACAGCACGGGCAAGGCGAAGGTCAGCGCGCCCATCATAAAGGTCATCGCCAGCGTGAGCAGGTACACGCGCCGCAAATCGGGCAGACGGAGCGCCTCGCGCGGGTGAAGAGACGCCTGCGCCTGCCCCGCGCGCGGGGGGTCTTGCACCAGCAGCGCGGCAACTCCGCCGATGAGCATCAACGCCGCCACGCCGCCAAACAGCGCGGGTTCGCCATAGTCGCGGGCGACAATCCCGCCGATTGGGGGTCCCAGCAGCGCGACCAGCCCAATCAGTGCGCCTGCGCTGCCCATCGCGCCCGTGCGGTTGCGCTTACCGTACTCGCCCACCAGCGCAAACAGCGCAGGCACAAACACCGCGCCCGTTGCGCCGTGCAGCACCCGCAGCGCCATCAGCAGTTCGGGGGTGGTCGCCAACGGGTAGAGCGCAATCAGCGCGCCTGCCGCCCACAGGCTGAGCGCCATCGGCAGCCTGCGCCCAAAGCGGTCGATCAGCACGCCCGAATAGAAGTTCGCCAGCAGGTTCGCCAGCGAGTAAAGCCCCAGAATCAGTCCCGCCTGCGCATCGGTCGCCTGTAGGGCGCGCTTGGCGTAGGGCGCAAGCACAGGCACAATCGCGAAGGTGTCCAGAAAGGCGACCAGCGCAATCCAGCCCAGCGCTGCCCATGCCAGCCGCCCCCCTGCCCGCCGCGCGTCCGTCTCCGTCTGCATTCAGGATAAAGGATACCCGCTGCGCACGCCCGAACGGGGGGCATTTCGGCAGGAATCGCGGCAGTAAGTTGGTATTAGTCTCCCACTGCGCCGAAGTTGAACAACACAATCAGCAGGTCGGCGTCGTCCACTGTGCCGTCGCCGTTGCAGTCGGCGGGCAGGTTCGCGCCCGTTTGCCCGAAGGCGAACAGCACCTCCAGCAGATCAGCGTCGTCGATTTGGTTGTCGCGGTTCGCGTCGCCGTTGATGAGGCTCCAGTTCGCCGTGACGACGCCGCTGCCGCCGACCACAAGCGTCTGGCGTTGCCCCAGCCAGCCTGGCACATAGACGCGCGCCTGCACCGTGCCCGTGACGCCCGTCTGCAGGCTATAACTGCCGCCCGCGCCCAGCGTCAGCGTCGCCGAGTCGGTCTGGCTGCCGTTGGTGAGCGTAAACTGCGCCGTTTTGCCTGCGGGGCTGGGCAGGTAGTCGTTCAGCACGACTTGCCCGCTGAGCGTTGGCGGCGGGTTGATGCGCCAGACGCCCGCGCCTGCGATATTCTGGCTGCCCTGCTGCACGGTCGCCACCGCATAGAGCGCGCCGTCGGGACTGGCGACGAGCAGTTCGGGCGTCTCGTCGGCGGGGCTGAGCGGGGGCAGGTAGCCCTGCGCCATCAGTGCGCCGTCGCTGCGGAACCACTGCAGCGCGGGCTTCCAGCGGTCGGGGCTGGGCAGCAGTTCGCCGATGAGTTGCGCCAGCGCGCCCGTCGCCGTGCGCACGCCCGCTACAGGGCGGTAGACGCCCATCAGCGTGGCGGTTCCCAGCGACGCGCCGCTCGCCGTGCCCAGCAGCGTTGTTATGCCGCGCGTTGTGGCGGTCTCCCACGCGCCCGTCGCCAGCCATATTGTGCCGCTGACCGCCAGAATGTCGGGAATCGCGTCGCCCGCCGCCGCGCTTAGGTTCCACTGCCCAAGCGGGCTGCCGTTCGTCGGGTTCACACGCACCAGGCGCAGGCGCATCTGCTGGCTCGCGCTGTCCCAGTAGTCGCCCAGCAGGTAGAGCGAGCCGTCGTCCGACCGCGCCCACCGCTCGGTGCGCAGTGGGAACTGCGCCTCGTACACCGTGCCGCCAGAGGCGTCGATCGCGCGCAGGTAGGTGCGTGAGTAGCCCTTGATGATATCGCCGACCTCGCCGTTGTTGTAAAGCACCAGCGTCGTGCTGGCGTCCAGCAGCAACATCCCGACAGGCGTGCGGTTCGCCAGCAGCGTGCCTGGCGGCCAGTAGGTATTGCTGAGCAGTTGGTTGCCCGAAGCGTCGTAGCGCAGCCGTGTGAAGCCAATCCCCGCGCTGCTGCCAATCGCATGGATGACCTCCGCACCGCCGTCAGGGCGCACGACAATCTGCCGAATCACATCGTAGGCGGTGATGTTGATTTGCGCCGACCAGAGCAGGTCGCCGTTCGCAGACCAGCGCTGCAGAAACGCGAGCGAGTCGTTGTCCGCGCGGGTGACGCCCAGATAGAACGAGCCATCGGGCGCGACGACAATTGCTTCGGCGTACTCGGCTTCCGTGAGCAGTCCGAAGGTGCGCGTCCACAGCAGGTCGCCGTTCGGCGCGTACTTGACGATTGCTACGCTGTTGAAGGGGTCGTTCTCGTGGATGTATCGTCCCGCCACGATGAGGTTGCCCTGCGGGTCAGCAGCGGCGACCTGCGGCAGGAATCCACGCGAGTTGGGATGTAGGTACAGGCGGCTCCACGCGACGCTCTGCGCGTGCACGCACGCCATCAGTAGAACGAGTCCCCAGACAAGCAGCCATCGGCGCATCAGGTCTATTATAGCACACTTTCGCCGATGTCGCGGCGGTAGTGCATGCCGTCGAAGTGGATGTGTTCGGCGGCGCGGTAGGCGTTGTGGCGCGCCTCGTCGAGCGTGTCGCCCAAGCCGACGATGTTCAGCACGCGCCCGCCGCTGGTAAGGATTTGCCCGTTCTCGGCGCGTGTGCCCGCGTGGAAAATCAGCGTGTCGGGCAGTTTCGCAGCGGCGTCCAGCCCCTCAATCGGCAGCCCCGTGCGGTACGCGCCCGGATACCCGCCTGACGCTAGCACGACGCACACCGCCGCGCGCGATTCAAACGCCAGCGCGGTCGCGTTCCGTGCGCCCGTCGCGACGCCATGCGCCAACTCCAGCAGGTCGCTCTGCAGTAGGGGCATCAGCACTTGCGTTTCGGGATCGCCGAATCGGCAGTTGAATTCCAGCGTGTAGGGCTGCGCGTCGTGAACCATCAGCCCTGCGTACAGCACGCCGCGATAGGGCGTCCCGCGCTGCGCCATCTCGCGAATTACGGGGCGCACGATTTGGCGGAGCGCGGTCTCCACGAGGGCGGGCGTCGCGTCGGGCAGCGGGGTATAGCAGCCCATCCCGCCCGTGTTGGGACCGCGGTCGCCGTCGAAGGCGCGTTTGTAGTCGCGCACGGGGGGCATTGGCAACGCGCGTTCGCCGTCGGTGAGGCACAGCAGCGACATCTCGCGCCCGTGCAGGCGGTCTTCAATCACAACGCGCTTGCCCGCTGCGCCCAGCCCGCCTTGCTCCATCAGGAACTCGACGGCGTCCAGCGCGTCGCCGAGCGTGTCGCACACGAACACGCCCTTGCCCAGCGCCTCGCCGTCCGCTTTGACCACGCAGGGGTGTTGAGTGAACTGCTTGCGCAGGTAGGCGCGCGCTTGGTCAGCGTCATCGAACACGGCGAACGGGGCGGTCGGCGCGCCCACATCCGCCAGCAGTTGCTTGGCGAACGCCTTGCTGCCCTCCAGTTGCGCCGCAGCGCGTGTGGGACCGAAGCAAGGAACGCCCGCCTCGTGCAGCGCGTCGGCAAGCCCCGCAATCAAGGGCGATTCGGGACCGACCACCACGAGGTCAATCGCGTTCTGGCGGGCGAACTGCACCAGGTCGGCGACGGCGCTCGCGGCGATAGGGACGCACTCGGCGAGTTGAGCGATACCCGCGTTGCCGGGCGCAGCGTAGAGCGCGTCGCAGTGGTGGCTCTGGCGCAGTTTCCACGCCAGCGCGTGTTCGCGTCCGCCGCCGCCGACCAACAGGATGCGCATCAGCGCTTCACGAACTGGAAGCCGCGCCGTGCGCCGTGGCGTCCGTACTTCTTGCGCTCCTTCTCGCGGGCGTCGCGGGTCAGCAGTCCGTTCTGCTTCAGCACCGCGCGGTATTCGGGGCTGACTTGCAGCAGGGCGCGCGCGACGCCGTGCCGAATCGCGCCCGCTTGACCCGACAGCCCGCCCCCGCGCACCGTCGCCATGATGTCGTACTGCCCGTCGATGCCCAGCAGACGCATCGGCTGCGTCACGATGCGCTCCAGAATCGGGCGACGCAGGTACTCGGGCGCCTCGCGCCCGTTGATAATAATCCTGCCGCTGCCCGGCGTCAGCCATACCCGCGCCGAAGCGTTCTTGCGTCGTCCTGTGCCGTAGTAGCGAATCGGCTCCATCACTTCCCTCCTTCGAGACTGTAGGGCTGGGGCTGCTGCGCCTGGTGGGGGTGTTCCGCGCCTGCGAACACGCGCAGCCGTTTGAGCATCCGCGCGCGGAGTTTGGTCTTGGGCAGCATGCGGCTCACCACGCGCGTCAGCATCCGTTCGGGCTTCTCGGTCATCAGTTTGCGCCGTGTGTAGGCGCGCAGCCCGCCGGGGTGCATCGTGTGGTGGTACAGCACCTCCTCCAACTTGTTGCCTGTGAAAATCGCCTTCTCCGCGTTCAGGATAATCACATGGTCGCCCATGTCCATATGGGGCGTGTAGGTGGGCTTGTGCTTACCTTGCAGCAGGCGTGCGACTTGGGCGGCGACTCGCCCGACGGGCTTGCCCGCCGCGTCGACGACCCACCAGGTTCGCTGGATTTCGTCTTTTTTCATCGTATAGGTGCGTTGCAACATAAGGATTGCCTCCTCGTTCAGCGTCTGTATTTTACCCGAATCAGGCATAGCCCTTGTGGGGGCGCCATCAGGGTCGCCTGTTGGCGCGTGCGCAGCCGTTCGGCAAGCGCATCCATCGGCAGCGCGCCGCTGCCCACTTGCGTCAGGTCGCCCACAATCAGGCGCACCATTCCGCGCAGGAAGCCGTTCGCCTCCAGTTCGATCTGCACGCCGTCGCGGGTGGGGCGCACCTGCCCGCGATACAGCATGCGCACCGTGTTGCGCTCGGTCGGGAGTTTGACCGAGTAGGGGCGAAAGTCGTGTTCGCCCCGAATCTGTTCCAGCGCCGCCTGCATCGCCGCGCCGTCTAATTGGCGCGGCAGATGCCATGCATACCGTATCCGCCACACCGAGGGGTGTTGCCCTGTGTAGAGTGTGTAGCGGTAGACGCGGCTATGCGCCGAGAAGCGCGCGTGGAAGCGTTCGCTCACCTCCCGCGCGTCCAGCACTTTCAGGTCGGTCGGCAGGCGGCGGTTCAGGACGGTCGTCAGCCGCTCGGTTGGGATGGGGCGGCTGGTGCGGAAGTTGACCACCTGCCCGCGCGCGTGGACGCCCGCGTCGGTACGGCTCGCGCCGACGACCTCGATGGGTTCGCCCAGCGTCGCCGTCAGCGCGTGTTCCAGCACGCCTTGCACCGTGCGCGTGCCCTGCTGCCGCGCGAACCCGTGGAACTCGGTTCCGTCGTACTCGATTCGCAGGCGCAGGTTGCGCATGCGCTATTCGACCAGTTCCAGCAGCGCGGTTTCGACCGCGTCGCCGCGGCGTGTGCCGACGCGCACGAGGCGCGTGTAGCCGCCGTTGCGGGTCTTGTAGCGCGGCGCGATGTTGTCAAAGAGATGCTTGACCAGGCTCTCGTCGCGCAGGAACGCGCGCGCCTGGCGTCGGGCGTGCAGGGTGTCCTGCTTCGCCAGCGTGATCATCTTTTCCGCCAGTCGGCGCGTCTCTTTCGCGCGGGTGACGGTCGTCTCGATTCGTTCGTGAATCAGCAGCGAGCGCACCTGATTACGCAGCATATGCATGCGATGGTCGCTCGGGCGTCCCAGTTTGCGGTAGCCAGCTCCGTGGTTCATGAACCTCGCCTCCTTCCCGATTTCATCAGGCTCAGCCCCATCGCGCTGATTTTCTCTTCGACCTCTTTGCGGGCGGTTTCGCCGAAGTTGCGCAGGCTGTTAAGCTTTTGTTCGGGCGTGTTGAGCAGTTTATACAGGGTGTCGATACCGCCGCTGCGCAGGGCGTTCAGCACGCGCGTGGACAATCCCAGCTCCTCCAGCGGGCGGTCGGGCACATTCACCCCAGGCGGCGCGGGAACCACCACCGCGTGGTCGCCCAGCCCCTCGCTACCCAGCACCATGAGTTGCTCGAACTGCTTGGTGAGTATCGTCGCCGCTTGACTGACCACTTCGGCGGGGGCGACCGAGCCGTTCGTCCAGACCTCCAGAATCAGGCGGTCGTAGTCCGTGCGCTCGCCCACCAGCGTCGGCTCCACCAAGAAGTTGACCTTCGTGACGGGGTTGAACAGCGCGTTCATGCGGATTTCGCCCACAGACCCGCGCCCGCGTTCCCGCTCGCGTTTGAGCGCGGCGACATACCCGCGCCCGACTTCGACGGTGATGTCGACATTCAGGCGCGCGCTGGCGTCGCTCAGGGTCGCCAGGTACAGTTCGGGGTTCATAATCTCCACATCCATCGGCGCTTGGATGTCCGCTGCCGTCACGCGCCCGGGTCCTTGCACTTGCAGGCGCAACGAATAGCGCTCGCGCGGATGCTCCGAATCGATGCGGATGACCACATTTTTGAGGTTGAGCAGGAAGTGAATGGTGTCTTCCTTCACGCCAGGGATCGGCTCAAACTCGCTCAGCACGCCCTCGATGCGCACGCTGGTAATCGCTGCGCCGGGGATGGACGACAGCAGCACGCGGCGCAGGGCGTTGCCCAGCGTCACGCCGTAGCCGCGCTCCAATGGCTCGATTTCGAACTTCCCGTAGTTCTGCTCGCTAACCAGCGTGCGGACTTGTGTCTCTACCAGTGATGTCGTCATATCGCGCGAACGCCTCCTTAGCGGCTATAAAACTCGATGATTTTCTGCATTTCGATGCGCGTGTCGATCTCCTCGGCGCTGGGCGCGTGCAGCACCTTGCCCTGCACCTGGCTGGGGTCGTAGGCAAGCCATGCGGGCGGGGTGTGTTCCGCCGCGCGCGCCAGCGCGTCTTTCGCCAGCGCGGTCGAACGCTTCGACTCGTGGATGCTGATCACATCGCCTGCGCGCACTTGGTAAGAGGGGATGTTCACGCGCTTGCCGTTGACCGTGATGAACTTGTGCGAGACCATCTGGCGCGCTTGCCCGCGCGAGTTGGCGAACCCCAGCCGATAGATCACATTATCGAGGCGCATTTCCAGTTGGCGTAGCAGCACCTCGCCTGTGACGCCGCGTGCGCGTTGCGCGTTTTCGACATAGCGGCGGAACTGCGCCTCGCGCAGGTGGTACATCTGGCGCAGCTTCTGCTTCTCGCGCAGCTGCTCGCCGTACTCGCTTATCTTGCGGTCGCGCGTGCGCGGACCGTGTTGCCCAGGCGGGAAGTTGCGTCGCTCGAGGGCGCACTTTTTGGTGTAGCAGCGGTCACCCTTGAGGTACAGTTTCACGCCCGCGCGTCGGCACATGCTGCACTTCGAATCCCAAATCACTGACATACGGTTGTTTCCTCCTTGATTACACGCGGCGTCGCTTGGGCGGTCGGCAACCGTTGTGCGGCACGGGCGTCACATCCTTGATGCTCTGGATTTCGAGCCCTGCCGCCTGCAGCGAGCGGATGGCGGTCTCGCGTCCGGGTCCGGGACCTTTGACCAGCACATCGACTTTGCGCATGCCGTGTTCCATCGCGGCGCGCGCGGCGCGTTCGGACGCGACCTGCGCGGCGAACGGGGTGCCTTTTTTCGCGCCTTTGAAGCCGACCGAGCCGCCGCTCGACCACGACACCACATTCCCGTTCACATCGGTAATCGATACGATGGTGTTGTTGAAGCTGGCGTGGATATGCGCCACGCCTGCTGCGATATTTTTGCGTTCCTTCCGTTGCTGGACACCGCCTCGTGCTTTACGCGCCATAGTTGCTCTCCCTCATTACTTGGCTTTCTTGCGCTTGCCCGTGCTGACGGTCTTTTTGGGACCCTTACGGGTGCGCGCGTTGGTGCGGGTGCGTTGCCCGTGTACGGGCAGCCCGCGTCGGTGGCGAATGCCGCGATAGCAGCCGATCTCGATCAGGCGTCGGATGTTCATCTGCTGCTCGCGGCGCAGGTCGCCTTCAATCGTGTAGTTGTTTTCGATTTCCGCGCGCAGTTTGGCGACCTCTTCGTCAGTGAGGTCGCGCACGCGCTTGTTCGGGTCAACGCCCGTCGCCTGCAAGATTTTACGCGCCGCCGACAGCCCTATCCCGAAAATCACGGGTAGGGCGTATTCCACCTTACGGTCGCGTGGTAAGTCCACTCCTGCGATACGCGCCATACGCTACTTGCCTCCTAACCTTGGCGCTGCTTGTGCTTCGGATTCTCACAAATGATCCGAACCACGCGCTTGCGCCGAATAATCTTACACTTCGCGCACATCTTCTTGACGGATGCTCGTACCTTCATCGTTGTCGCCTCCGTGACGCGGGCGCATAAGTATACCCGCTCGCGAACCGAGATTATACCCGACGCGGGTTATGCGCATGCAACCCATCGGGGCGACGCCCGCGCTGGGGCGCGCTAACTTCTGTACCGATACACGATGCGTCCGCGCGTCAGGTCGTAGGGCGACAGGGCGACCTTCACGCGGTCGCCCGGCAGGATGCGGATAAAGTGGATGCGCATCTTGCCCGATAGGTGCGCCAGAATCGTGTGCCCGCCCTCGATCTCCACCTTGAAAGTGGTGTTCGGCAGGCACTCGACCACTGTGCCCTCGACCTCGATCTCCTTGCCTTCGGTTTTCGCCATCGCATCACCTCCGCATTAAGTTTACTCGATAGTGAGGATGTCGGCGCCGTTTTCGGTGACGACGACGGTGTGTTCGAAGTGCGCGGCGGGCTTGCCGTCGCGCGTGACGATCGCCCATTCGTCGTCGGCGAACTCCACTTCAGGCTCGCCCATCACGAGCATCGGCTCGATGGCAAGCACCATGCCGGCTTGGAGGGGTACGCCTGTGCCCGCTTCGCCGATGTTGGGAATGTCGGGCATCTCGTGGACGAACCGTCCGACGCCGTGCCCTGCCAAGCCGCGCGCGGGTTTGAACCCGAACGATTCGGCGTGCTGCTGGATTGCCGCGCTGATGTCGCCGGTGGTATTGCCCGCGCGGGTGACCTCCAGCGCCTTGTGCAGGGCTTCCTCCGTGACGCGCACCAGCCGTTTGCGCTGGTAGTCGGCGTGCCCCACAATCAGCGTGAGGGCGGTGTCGCAGCAGTAGCCCTCGTAGTAGACGCCGATGTCCAGCGTCACGATGTCGCCCGCGCGCAGTACTCTGCCTGTCGGCAAGCCGTGCACGACCTCCTCGTTGATGGAGACGCACAGCACATGCGGGAACAGCCGATAGCCCTTGAAGGCGGGGAAGCCGCCCATCTCCAGCACCATCTGCTCGGCGAGTTGGTCGAGTTCCACATCGAGCGTGCGGTTCGGCTCGATCCTCTCGGCGCAGGTGCGCAGCACGCGGGCGGCGATGCGCCCCGCTTTGCGGATGCGTTCGATTTGGCTCTGAGTTTTCAGGTAGATTCGCATAAAACGCTCAGCAGTTGCTGGTACACGGTGTCGGGGGGCGCGTCGGCGTTGACTGTGCGCAGCAGCCCGCGCTGACGGTAGTAGTCCACCAGCGGCGCGGTCTGCTCGCGGTAGACGCTAAACCGCTTGCGGATGGTGTCGGGCTGGTCGTCTTCGCGGGTAATCAGCGTCGCGCCGCAGTGGTCGCAGCGGTCGCCCGCCGTGCTGGGGTTGGCGGTGATGTGGAACACTGCGCCGCACTGCGGGCAGATGCGTCGCCCGCCCAGCCGCGCAATCAGCGCGTCCTCGCTGATTGCGAAGTAGACGACCGCGCTCAGCGGCTGCGGCAGAATGGTCTCCAGCATTTGCGCTTGGGTCAGGTTGCGCGGGTAGCCGTCGAGGATGAACGACTCCAGCGTGGCGATGCGCTCGGCGACGAGTTGGTTCACCAGCGGGTCGGGCACGAGTTCGCCGCGTTGGATGTAGGCGCGCGCTTGCTGTCCCAGCGGGGTCTGCTCGGCGATGGCGGCGCGCAGCAGGTCGCCCGTGGCGACAATCGGGTAGCCCTTCTCCGCCGCCAACCGCTTCGCCTGTGTGCCTTTACCCGCGCCCGGCGCGCCGATGAACACCAGTCGCATGCCTCGCCCCGTTATTTCATCATCTCGTCGTACTGGCGCATGGCGAGTTGCGCTTGCAACTGGCGCGAGAAGTCGATGGCGACGCCCACCAGAATCAGCAGCGAGGTGCCGCCCACGATACTCAGCGTGTCGATGCGCGTGAGGCTGGGCACCCAGTATTGCATCAGCGCGATGAACGCCAGGAACGCCGCGCCCGCGAAGGTGATGCGCGTCAGCACATCGTTGAGGTAGTCGGAGGTCGGCTTGCCCGGACGCACGCCCTGAATGAACGCGCCCTGACGCTTCAAGTTCTCGGCAATCTCGTCGGTGTTGAACACCACCGACACATAGAAGTAGGTGAACAGGAAAATCAGCCCTGCATAAATCAGCGAACCGACAACCCCGCCGCCAGGCGTCAGCAGTTCAATCGCGCCCACGAGGAACCCGACCACGGGACCGGGGTTCTCGCGGTCGTAGGGGATCATCTGCAGAATGGTTGCGGGCAGCAGTTGCAGCGACACGGCGAAGATAATCGGGATCACGCCCGCGGCGTTGACAGGGATGGGCAGGTACGAAGTGCCGCCCATCATCTGCCTGCGCCCGACGATGCGCCGCATGTGCTGAATCGGAATGCGCCGCTGCGAGGTCGTGACATAGACGATGCCCCACACCGTCGCCACGAAAATCGCCAGCAGCAGCAGAATCTGCCCGAAGTTAATCGCGCCCGCTTGCAGCGCTTGGTAGGTGCGGGTGACTTGGTAGGGCATGCTGGCGACGATGCTGGCGAAAATCATCAGCGAGACGCCGTTGCCCAGTCCCTTCTCGGTAATCTGCTCGCCCAGCCATAGCAGGAACATTGCGCCTGCCGTCCACGCGACGATGACCTGCACATACTGCACGCCGCTCAGTTCCAGCGCGCCCGCCGAACGGAAGGTCGCGATCAGTCCGATGGACTGCACCAGCGCAATCGCAATCGTCAGCAGCCGTGTGCGCTGCTGCATCAGGCGTCGTCCCGACTCCTCGCGCATCGCCTCGCGCAGCTTCGGGTCGGCGTAGGAGAAGACCTGCATGATAATCGACGCCGTGATGTAGGGGTTCAGCCCCAGCGCGAGAATCGTGAGTTTGCGCAGCGCGCCGCCCGTGAACATGTTCAAAAACTCCAGCAGCTGCTGGTCTTCAAACAGCCGCCGCAGCACTTCGCGGTCAACGCCGGGGATGGGGATATGCAGCCCAATCGCGTAGACCGTGAACATCGCGAACACGAACACGATTCGGGCGCGCAGTTCGGGGATTTTGAACGCGCTTTGCAGGGCGCTGACGAAGTTGACGCTTAGCATGGCGACCTCACTTTTCGATGAGTTGCACCGTCCCGCCCGCCGCCTCGATTTTGGCGCGTGCGCTCTCGCTGACGGCGTGCGCATGCACCGTGAGCGGGATGCTGATTTCGCCTGTGCCCAGCACTTTGACGCCGTCCTTGAGCTTGCGGATAATCCGCCGCTCCTTGAGCAGTTCGGGCGTGACGGTCTCGTTCGGTTGGAACCGCTCCGCCAGCGTGCTGACATTAATCACGGCGTACTCGACTCGGTTCACATTGCGGAATCCGACGCGCACAGGCAGTCGGCGATGGATGGGCGTCTGTCCGCCTTCGAAGCGCGGCGGGATGGTGTCGCGCGCCTTTTGCCCTTTCGTGCCGCGCGTGGCGGTCTTGCCGTGCCCGGAGCCGATGCCGCGCCCGACGCGCTTGCGCCGCTTTTTGCTGCCCAGCTCAGGTTTGAGCGTATGTAATTCGATCATCGCGTTGTCGCCTCCTCCTCTGCAACGGTCTCTACATGCACCAGGTGCGCGACTTTGGCGATCATCCCGCGGATGTTCGGCTCATCGCGGTGGTAGACCGTTTGGTTCAGTTTGCGCAGTCCGAGCGCGCGCACTGTGCGTTTCTGGCTCTCTTCGTAGCCGATAGGGCTTCGCTTGAGCGTGATTTTGAGCATCGTTATGCCTCCGCACCCTCTTGGAACTTGCGCACATACCACGGGGTGAGCGTGCGCATGGGCAGTCCGCGCATTTGGGCGATCTCTTCGGGCGTTTGCATCGCGCGGAACGCTTCCAAGGTCGCCCATGCGGCGTTAATGGCGTTGCGCGAGCCGACGAGTTTCGCCAGCACATCGCTGACGCCTGCTGCTTCCAGCAGCGCGCGTACCGAGCTTCCCGCCACGACGCCCGTGCCCGGCGAGGCGGGTTTCAGCACCAGCCGTGTGGAGCCGTACTCGATCTCCACCTCGTGCGGGATGGTCGTGCCGACGCGCGGCACATAGACCAAGTTGCGCCGCGCGGCTTCGATGGCTTTGCGGATCGCGTCGGGCACTTGGCGCGCCTTGCCCAGCCCGACGCCCACATGCCCGTTCGTATCGCCGACCACCACCATCACCTGGAAGCTCAGCGTGCGCCCGCCCTTGTGCGTCTTGGAGACGCGGTTCGTGTGAATCACGCGCTCCACATGCAAGTTCAACTGGTCGGGATTGATATAACTATGTCGTTTGCGTTGCATACCGCCTCCTAAAACTTGAGTCCTGCCTCGCGCGCGGCGTCGGCGACGGCGGCGATGCGTCCGTGATAGAGGAACCCGCCGCGATCGAACACAACCTGCGTGATGCCTTTCTCCAGCGCGCGTTGGGCAATCAGCCGTCCGACGGCAGCCGCCGCCGCTTTGTTGCCCGTGCTGGTGAGTTCCTTGCGCAGGGTCGGCTCCGTTGTGGATGCGGAGACCAGCGTATGCCCTGCGACATCATCGATGATTTGGGCGTGCATGTGATGCACGCTGCGATACACGCACAGGCGCGGGCGTTCGGGCGAGCCGAACACCTTGCGCCGAATGCGCTTGTGTCGGGTGATGCGTTTCTCACGCGCCGTCTTCTTCATAGCGGTTCACCTCTTACTTCTTGCCCTTGCCTGCCTGCTGCTTGCCAGGCTTGAGTCGTACCTTTTCGCCGCGATAGCGCAGCCCCTTGCCCTTGTAGGAATCGGGCGGGCGCACCGCGCGGATATTGGCTGCCTGCTGCCCCACAAGCTGCTTGTCGATGCCGCGCACCACAATCAGCGTCCCGCGCGTTTGCGGGTCTTGCTCTACCGAAAGCGTAATGCCTGGAAACGGCTCGACGCGCACGGGATGCGAGTAGCCGACCTGCAGCACGAGCGTCTTGCCCTCCATCTGCGCGCGGTAGCCGACGCCGACGATTTCGAGCGTCTTCTCGAAGCCCTCCGAGACGCCCTTGACCATGTTGGCAATCAGCGTGCGCTGCAGTCCGTGCTGGGCGCGGGCGAACCGCTCGTCGCTGGCGCGTACCACTTGCAGCGTCCCGTTCTCGCGCTGCAGCTGAATCGCGTCGGGCAACTCGTGCGTCAACTCGCCTTTGGGACCCTTGACCTTCACGCGGTTCCCGTCTACCTGAACCTCGACGCCCTTGGGCAGGGGAATAGGTTGTTTGCCGATTCGCGACATGGTTTGCCTCCTTACCAGACGATGCAGATGACCTCGCCGCCGATGCGTCGTTTGCGGCATTCGCGGTCGGGCAGCAGCCCCTGCGGGGTCGAAACAATCGCTGTGCCCAGCCCGCGCCGTATCGGGCGCAGCTTCTCGACGGGGGCGTAGATGCGTCGTCCGGGCTTGCTCACCCGCTCGATGTGCTGGATCACCGACTCGCCGCTGGGCGCGTATTTTAAATGAATCACCAGCGTCGAGCGCACGCCGTCGGGTTTGACCGTGTAATCCCGTATAAAGCCTTCTTTTTTCAGTAGTTCCGCGATTTGGACTTTCAGGCGCGAGCTGGGCATCGCCACGCTCTCCTTACGCGCCTGCGCCCCGTTTCGGATACGGGTCAGCATATCCGCGATTGGGTCGGTCATCATCGTTATAACGCCTCCTTACCAGCTCGACTTGCGCACGCCGGGCAGCACGCCTTTATGCGCCTGCTCGCGCAAGCAGATGCGACAGATGCCGAAGTAGCGGATGTAGCCGCGCGAGCGACCACAGATGCTACATCGGTTCACCCGACGCACCTTGAACTTCGGTTTCTTCTTCGCCTTCTCAATCCACGCAGTGGTTGGCATCGTCTCTACCTCGCGAGGGGCTATTATACCCTATCCACCGCGCGAATACAAGGGGGTGCGCCTACTCCCGCCAGTCCCGTTGCCGTGTCCAGCGCAGCAGCTCCAGAAACGCGGGGTAGACCTCCTCGCAGGTGGGCAGGATTTGGTCAGGCGGCAGCAGAAACCCGTACTGCCCTGTGTCGCGCAGTTCGTAGGTGAACGACAGCGCGCCGCGCGCCCCGAACACCCAGTCGGTCATCCCGCCACTGGCGATGTAAAGCGTCGGCGCAATCGGTCCCGCGATGTAGAACTGCCCATGCACACTCTGGATTGCCGTTTGCATCGCCTGCCCGACGCGCTCGAACACCCCACTAAACGGCGCGAGGTCGGTTGTGTAGCCCCACGGCCAGAGAATCAGCTGCGAGTAGCTATGCACATCGACATGCGCCCGCAGGGTCGGCAGGCTTAGCATCCAGCGGCTCAGCCAGTAGGTCTCGGGCTCCGAGAAGGGCGCGCTGCCCCGATAGGTGTCGCTCCACGGCTGCCCGCTGGAACCCTCGCCGCCCCAGCCGTAGCTCCAGTTGCGGTTCAAGTCCACGCCGTACACAGGCTGATTGAACACCCTGCCGATGTAGCGGCGATTCTTGCGCCAGAGTCGGTTCGTGGTGTGCGTGAACACATAGCCGTCGGGGTTGACCACAGGCACGACATAGACCTCCAGCCGATCGAGTGCCTCGCGTACCTGCGTGTTCGTGGGGTACTCGGCGACGAGGCGGTAGGCGAAATACAGCGCGACGGGCGGGGTGATCCACTCGCGGGCGTGTTGCATGGCGTTGATGACCACCTGCGGGCGGTCGCGATAGACGCGGACGCGACGCGGCTCGCGCGTCAAGCGCAGCGCGTAAATCGGGCGGTTCTCAATCGACCTGCCAATCTCGAACATCTGCACCAGGCGCGGGTTCTGGTCGGCTAACTGGCGCATCGCGGCGTAAATCTCGTTCAGCGTCAGGTAGCGCGTGAACAGGCTGCCATCTTGCGGGGCGAACTCGCTCTTCTGCTGGCGTATCCGTGCGCCGACATCGGGGATCAGCACCTCGCCCGTGAAGCCCGCCTTGCGCAGCGTCGCCTGCTCGTCGGGCGACAGGCACACATCGATAGTGCTGCCGCGCACCATCCACACATCGCGCACGAGTTGCTGCACCTGCTCCCGCTCGGCAGGCGTGCGCACGGTGATGCGCCAGACCTGGTAGCCGTCGTACTTGACCTCTTGCGCCTGCACTGCCCAAACGAGCGTCAGGCACAGCACCAAAACACCCATGATGCGCCGCATGGCTCTATTATAGCCTATTCCTGCAGTTGTTCCAGCCGCGCTTTCAGGCGGGCGTGCCTGTCGAGCAGGTCGCGCTCTTGGGCGCGGGTCTCCTGCACCACTTCGGGCTTGGCGCGTTCGACGAACTGCGGGTTGCGCAGGCGCGCCTGAACCTGTTTGATTTCAGCCTCCAGTTTCGCGAGTTCCTTCTGCAGGCGTTCGCGCTCGCGGGCGACATCGACCAGCCCTGCGATAGGCAGGTAGACCTCCGCGCCGTCGGCGGGGTTCATCAGCGCGCGTTCCGTCGGCTGTCCGAAGCGCACCTCCTGACACCACGCCAGGTGCCCGATGGTTGCCGCGTGCCGTTGCAGGCGTTCCGCGCTCGCGTCGTCCGTCGGGTTCACCCACACGGCAGGAATGGCGACGCCTGGCGTGATTTTCACCTCCGCGCGCAGGTTGCGAATCGCGCGGATGCCCTCGAACACTTGCGCGACCTCCGCTTCGGCGTCGGGGTCAATCAAAGCGGGGTCGGCGACGGGGAATCGCGCTCTGCCCAGCGACGGCTCGGCGTCTGTCGCGCCAATCGCCTGCCAGAGTTCCTGCGTCATGTGCGGCATGTAGGGGTGCAGCAGGCGCAGCAGGCGGTCAAACAGGTACAGCAGCATCGCTTGCGTCTGGGCGCGTCGGGCGGGGTCGTGCAGGCGCGGCTTGACCGCCTCGATATACCAGTCGCACACCTCGCTCCAAATGAACTCGTACAGCGCGTTCGCGCCATCGTCGAAGCAGTAGCGTCCCAGCGCGTCCTCTATGGTCTGAATCGTGCGCTGCAGGCGGCTGAGAATCCAGCGATCGAGCGCGTCGGCGGGCTGCGCGCCCATCACCCGAAGCGCATCCAAGTCCGCCCCCTCCAAGTTCAGCAGCACGAAGCGCGTGGCGTTCCACACCTTGTTCGCGAAGTTGCGTGCGCTGACCACCCGTTCCTCGTAAAAGCGGATGGACTGCTGCATCCCCGCCTGCTGCAGCAGCGACCAGCGCAGCGCGTCCGCGCCGTACTTGTCGATCAACTCCAGCGGGTCAATCCCCGTGCCCAGCGACTTGGACATCCGCTTGCCCTCCTTGTTCAGCACGGTGGCGTGGATGTAGACCTCGCGGAAGGGGATGTCACCCATAAAATACAGCCCTGTCATCACCATGCGCGCCACCCACAGGTACAGAATCTCCTGCGCGGTAATCAGCACATCGGTCGGGTAGAACAGGCGCAGTTCGTCGGTCTGGCGGGGCCAGCCCAGCACCGTGTGGGGCCAAATCGCCGATGAGAACCAGGTGTCCAGCACATCGGGGTCGCGCACCAAGCGCGTGCTGCCGCAGCGCGGGCACTTGTCGGGCGCGGTCTTCTGCACAATCGGGCTTTCGCGCCGCAGCAACTTGCCCGACTCGTCGAAGTTTTCGGGATGGCAGTCCATGCAGTACCACGCGGGAATCTGATGCCCCCACCAGAGTTGGCGTGAGATGCACCAGTCGCGGATGTTCTCCATCCAGTGCAGGTACATCTCGGTGTAGCGTTCAGGGTGGAATTGGATTTTGCCCTGCTGGACGACCTCAATCGCGGGCTGCGCGATGCTCTGCATACGGCAGAACCACTGCTCGCTCAGCAGCGGCTCGATGACCGTGTGGCAGCGTTCGCAACGCGCCAGCGGCACGGTGTAGTCCTCCACCTTCTCCAGGTAGCCGTTCGCTTCGAGGTCTTGCACAATCATCTCGCGGGCTTTGTAGCGGTCAACGCCGTGATAGCGTTGCAGGTAGGGGTTGTCGTGGGCGTTGAGGCTCTCGCGCAGGGCTTCGGTGTTAATCGTGCCGTCCAAGTGCATAATCACGGGGCGGGGCAGGTTATGCCGTTGCCCGATCTCGAAGTCGTTCGGGTCGTGTGCGGGGGTGACCTTCACTGCGCCTGTGCCGAAGGTGGGGTCGGGATACGGGTCGGCAATCAGCGGGATGACGCGCTCCACCAGCGGCAGGCGCAGCGACTTGCCAACGCGCTCGGTGTAGCGGGCGTCGGCGGGGTTCACGGCGACCGCCACATCGCCCAGCATCGTCTCAGGGCGCGTCGTGGCGACCACCACATAGCCGTCGCCGTCCGCAAACGGGTAGCGAATATGATACAGTTTGCCCGCCTCGTCGCTCTGCTCGATCTCGATGTCCGAAATCGCCGTCATGCAGCGCGGGCACCAGTTGATGACGCGCTCGCCGATATACAGGTGCCCGTCCTGCCACCAGCGTATGAACACCTCCAGCACGGCGTCCACATAGTCGGGGTCTAAGGTGAAGCGGGTGTAGCGCCAGTCATACGAGCAGCCGAGTTTGCGGAACTGCATCAGGATGGTGTTGCCATACTGTTCGCGCCACTGCCACACGCGCTCCAGAAACTTCTCGCGCCCCAGATCGTGGCGGCTGATGCCTTCCTGTTGGCGCAGGGCGCGTTCCACGACATTCTGCGTCGCGATGCCCGCGTGGTCGGTGCCCGGCACGCACAGCACATTGTAGCCCTGCATCCGTTTCCAGCGCAGCAGCACATCGTGGATGGCGTTGTTGAGCGCGTGCCCCATGTGCAGCGAGCCAGTGATGTTGGGCGGCGGGATGGTGATGCAGTAGCGGGGTCTGCCGTCGTCTGCTATGGTCGCCTCGAAGTCGCCGCGCGCCAGCTCCCACTGGTAGCGCCGCTCCTCCACCTGATGCGGGTCGTAGGTCTTGGGCAACTCGTACATGGCGGGGAGTATTGTACCTTGCGAGAGCAGACGCCCCTTGCCTCCAGCCCCTCAAGGCGTGCTGCAAGTGCGGTGGAACTTTGGCGCGGGGCAACTGGACGGACCGACCCTGCAGCCTGCCCGTTGCCACGACCGCGCCACGCGGAAGCGCGTCGCGTTGACGCAATGGCTGGTGTTGGTGTGGCGCGGGGGCGCACGGCGGTGCGCCCACTGTCAGCGTCGGGCGGAAGCTTCGCTTCCAAATCAGATGAACAGCGTCGTTTTCGAGCGGGTCGCGTCGCCCAAGAAGGTCGCCACGCCGCCCACCTCGACGCCGTCGATGAGCTCCTCTTTGCGGATGCCCATCACATCCATCGACATCTGGCAGGCGACGATGCGCACGCCCAACTCGCGCGCCATCTGCGCCATCGCTTCGGGCTGAGGAACCCCCTGCTGACGCATCATCGCGCGGAGCATCTTCGCGCCGACGCCGCCGAAGTTCATCTTCGACACGCCCAGCCCGCGCAAGCCCACAGGCGTCATCCAGCCCATCAGCTTCTGGAACAGTGTCTTACCGCGCGTGGTACGCTTCTGGCGCAGCGCGGTCAGTCCCCAGAAGGTGAAGAACATCGAGACCTCCATCCCGCTGGCAGCCGCGCCCGACGCAATCACAAACGCCGCCAGCACGCGATCCAAGTCGCCCGAAAAGACCACCATCGACAGGCGGTTGTCGGGCAACTGCACGCGCAGCGCGTCCACCTGCGCCTGCAACTGCTGCACCTGCGCCTCCAACGCGCTAAGGTCTGCCCCTGGAGCGCGGTCAACGACTGCTTGTCCATCCATCGGCATCGCCTCCTCACCTCACTTTTTGCGGACATAATGCACATAGACCGTCTTGCCGTCCATCTCGGCGGTCTCTTGCGCGACCAGTTCCGCGTCGGCGACCATATTCGCCCAGCCTTTGAAGTCGTTCACCGAGCCAGGGTCGGTCGCCAGCACGCGCAGCGTCTGACCCGATTGAAGCGTCTGAAAGGTCTTGCGTGCGTTCACAATCGGCATCGGGCACTGCAACCCGCGCGCGTCCACTTCCACATCGTATCGGATTTCCATCGCTTGCATACCTCCTGTCGTTGTCATAGGAGACCCTTCCCATCAGGGTCTCTGTACGGTTAGAGGCGTAATGGGACGAAAAGGATTCATCGGCAGGAGAGACGGTAGGGCGCGTCGAATCCCACGGCGGGGTTCCGACGATGGAAACAGGCATGGAGCGTCAGCTGGAGATTTACCGCAAGGGGCTGTTCGGGATGCCTGAGCAGTTCCCTGTGGATGCGGAGTCGTTGGAGGCAGCGGCGCGCGCGGCGATGACGCCCGAAGCGTATGACTATGTGGCGGGCAGCGCAGGCACAGAAGCGACTGCCGACGCCAACCGCCGCGCGTTCGCCATGTGGCAGATTGTGCCGCGATTTTTGCGCGATGTCTCCCAGCGCGACTGGAGCGTCGAACTGTTTGGGCGACGGTATCCCGCGCCGATTTATGTCGCGCCTGTGGGCGTGCAGGGGATTATCCACCCCGACGGTGAGTTAGCCACTGCGCGCGCCTGCGCGAAACTCGGCGTCCCCTTCACACTCAGCACGGTGGCGTCCTACACGATCGAGCAGGTCGCCGAGGCGATGGGCGATGCGCCGCGCTGGTTCCAACTCTACTGGAGTCGCAATCACGAGGTTGCTGCGAGTTTCGTGCGCCGTGCAGAGGCGGCGGGCTACAGCGCGATTGTCGTGACGGTGGACACCTACATGCTGGCGTGGCGTCCGCGCGATTTGCGCCGCGCCTACCTGCCGTTTATGCACGGCGACGGGCTGGCGAACTACTTCAGCGACCCCGCGTTCCGCGCGCTGCTCGCCGCCCCGCCCGAAGCGGATCCGGGCAGCGCGGCGATGCAGTTCGCGGCGATTTTCGGCAACCCCAGCCTGACTTGGGACGACCTGTCGCGCCTGCGGGAGTGGACGCGCCTGCCCGTGCTGCTGAAGGGCATCCTGCACCCCGACGACGCCCGCGAGGCGGTTCGGCGCGGCGTAGACGGCATCATCGTCTCCAATCACGGCGGCAGGCAGGTGGACGGCGCGATTCCCGCGCTGGAAGCGTTCTGGCAGATTGCCGAAGCGGTCGGCGACGCGGTTCCGTTGCTGTTCGACAGCGGTGTCCGCACGGGCGCGGACGCGCTCAAGGCGCTCGCGCTCGGCGCGCGGATGGTCGGGCTGGGCAGACCCGTGATGTGGGCGCTCGGCGTCGACGGCGAGAGCGGCGTCCACACCTACCTGCGCAACTTCCTCGCCGAGTTCGACCTCACGCTCGCCCTGTCGGGCTACACGCGCGTCAGCGACCTGGGTCGCGAGGCGTTGCATGTGGTGGAGTAGCGCGCCCATGCAGGAACCGCCATGCGCCAACGCCTCGCCCGATGGGGTATACTATGCGCTGGAGGAACACCAAGCATGCCGATTCTGGGATACATGGGTACGCAGGAGTGGATGATTCTGCTGGTCATCGTGCTGGTGCTGTTTGGCGCGTCGCGCTTGCCTGCACTGGCGCGTTCGATCGGCGAGGCACTGACCGAGTTTCGCCGCGCGACCCGCACCGAAGACGAGGCGGAACAGGCACAGAAGTGAACACCGAGCGTCGGGCAGGCGTCTCCAGCGAGTCTGCACCCCTGCCCACACGCATCGGGTGGCACGGACTGCGGCTGGACGCGCCAGCAGACTGGTACCTCAAAGGCTACTCGGGCGACTGGCGGGAGGGGTTCCTACAAGTTGGGTCGCCCCATAGCATGGAGTTAGACCTCAAGTGGAGCCGCACACGCCGTAAGACCGACCTTGCCTATGTGCTGCAGCAGTTCCTGACGAAACTGGAGCGCGCCAAGCGCAAGGCGCGTCAGCCGTTCCACAGCACGCTGCACCCCGTCGACGCCGACTGCATCGAGTTCCGCTGGCGTTCCGACGAGCGCGCCGTCGGGCGCATCCAACGCTACCCCGAACACCATACGATTGTGCTGATGCAACTGCGCTCGGCTGCCAAGCACGACGCGCTGTTTCAGCAGGCGCGCCCGATGTTCGAGAGCCTGCGCGTCGCGCCCGACCCCGACGGCTGGGTGGAGTGGAGCCTGTACGGGCTGCACAGCGCCGCGCCCGCCGACTTCCGCCTCGAAAAAGCGCACGCCGTCACGGGGCAGACGCGCCTGGTGCTCACGCGCCGCCACGAGCGGCTGGTGCTGGAGCGCGTCGCCCGCGCCGAGCAACTGATCAAGGGCTACGAGTTCGCCGAGTGGGTGGATCACTGGCTGCGCTGGCGCACTTGGCGCGGCGCACGCGAGCCGTTCACTTGGGACGAGAACGACTACGGCGTGCATCTGACCACGCGCTTGGGGCTGGGCGCGCTGGCGACCGAGTGCGTCGTGAGCCTGTGTCGCCTGCGCCTGCCCGCGTGGCGTGTGCGCGCCGTCGCATGGCTGTGCAAGCCGCGCAACACCGTGTTCCACATCCAGCACCACAGCCCGTTCCGCTCGAACCTGCTGGAGGAGGTGATGGCGCGCACGGTATGCTGCTGAAACGGCTGTTTCGGCGCGCCGAGCCGCAGGTAGACCGTCGGCAGGTGCTGCGCCTGTACCCCGTCCGCAACGCACTCGTGCGCTTCGAGCAGCGCGAGGACGGCGTCTACATCCTGATTGTGCCCATTAAGCCGCGCGGGGTTTTCGGCTGGTTCAGCAGGATATTCAAGCTGCCCCGCGAACACAGAATCGAGCTGGACGAAATCGGCAGCGCGGTGTGGGCACTGTGCGACGGCAAGCACGCGGTGGAGAGCATCGTGCAACGCCTTGTGCAGCAGTATACGCTGGAGCGGCGCGAGGCGGAGCTGTCGCTGTTCGCGTTTTTGAACACGCTCGCCCGACGCGGGTTTATCGCCTACGCGAAGAAACGGCTATGAGTACGCAACGGACAGGCGCGATACGCAAGCAGGTGCAGCTGCCGCTCTCGGTAGCGTTTCGGATTAGCCTGCTGAACATTCGGGTGCGCTTCCTGCGCGCGCTGATTACTGCCGCAGGCGTGATGCTGGGCATCGCCTTTTTCACGGCGGTGCGCGCCGCCGCGCTCTACGCCCCCCCAATAGACCCCAACGACCCCGCCGCCCTCGAGACCGCCACGCGCCAAACCTGGCTGGTGGTCATGAGCCTGCTGATGTCCACCGTCGGCATCTCGAACTCGATGCTGATGGCGGTCACGGAGCGCTACAAGGAGATTGGCACGATGAAGTGTCTGGGCGCGCTCGATTCGTTCGTGGTCAAGCTCTTCTTTTTGGAGGCTGGGATGCTGGGGGTGGTCGCCTCTGCGATTGGGTTCGTCGTCGGCTGGCTGCTGGTGTTCATCATCAACCTGTTTCGGCTGGGCGCGGGCGTGTGGGGCGCGGCGTCCCTGCTGGAGCTGCTGACGCTGTTGGGGCAGGCGATGGCGGTCGGCGTGGTGGTGACAGTGGTCGCCACTATCCTGCCCGCCATTCGCGCCGCGAAGATGCCGCCCGCCGCTGCCCTGCGCGTGGAGGTCTAACTCACACCCGCGCCCAGAGGCACTTCAGATACAGGCTTTCGGGGAATTGCAACAGGTACGGGTGGTCGGGCGCTTGGAAGGTAATCTCCTCCAAGAAGAGCGGGATCGTGCGGTCGGTCGCCGCCAAGCGCACGGTATCCAGCATCTCGGCGAGGCTCAGCTGATAGGCGCAGCTGCACACCACCAGCCGCCCACCCTCCGTCAGCAGCGGCAGCGCGTTGTAGACCAGCTTCCAGATTGCCCAGCGCAGCGAGTCTTTCTGGTCTTGGCGTTTGGCAATCGCGGGCGGATCCAGCACAATCCAGTCGAACTGTGCGCCCTGCTCGGCGGCTTGGGGCAGCCAGTCGAAGGCGTTTTCGACGATCCAGTGCGCCTCCAGCCGATTGCGTCGGGCATGCACTTCCGCCAGATCAATCGCGTCGGGCAAGATGTCCACCCCGATAGCGTGTGCGCCCGCGCGCGCGGCATACAGCGCGAACGCGCCCGTGTAGCAAAACAGGTCCAGCACGCGCTCGCCAGGGCGCACCTGCGCCGCCAGTCGGCGACGGTTCTCGCGCTGGTCTAAATAAAAGCCCGTCTTGCGTCCCGCGTCGGTCGGCACGAGGAAGGCCAGCCCGCTCTCTTCGATTTCGATGAGTTCGGGCGCGTCGCCGTGCAGCACGCCTGCGAACGGTTCCAGCCCCTCCTCGGCGCGGCTCGCCATCTCGCTGCGCTCGATGACGCCCTTCGGCTCCAGTCGCTCTATCAGCGTCGGCAGCCACAACTCGCGCAGCCGCTCCATACCCATCGTGCGCACCTGCACCACCAAGTAGTCAGCGTACTGGTCGACGATGAGTCCGGGCAGCCCGTCCGATTCGCTGAACACGAGGCGCATCGCGTTGGTGTCCTGAACGACGCGCTGACGGTGGCGCAGGGCGCGCTCCAGACGCTGCTCGAAAAACGCGCGGTCAATCGGCTCGTCGGCTGCGGTCAGCACGCGCACAGGGAATCGGCTCTGGGGGTTGTAAGTGCCGATGCCGAGCGTCTCGTTGCGGAAGTTGACCACGCGCACCAGTGCGCCGGGCGTCAGCGCGCCCAGCACCTCCGAGATTTCGCCGCGCTGCACCCACGGATAGCCGTGCTGCAGCTTCTTCTCACGACCTCCTACGATCTTAACAATGCCTTCAATCATCGCCTGCCTCTCAATTGGGATTGACATACTCGCGCCAGTGGTCAGGGTTGTAGGGTTGAATCTCTGACGCAAGCACGCTTGTCAAGGTTTCCAAGATTTGGTCAACGAGTCGCAGCCGTTCGCGGGCGTCCTGCAGTTCCAGCAGGTACTGGCGTAGGGGCATTTCGAGTTGGAGCGTGCCCGCAATCGCGAACGAGAGGGCGGTCGGGCTATGGGGCAGTTCGATGTCGTCCACGCGCAGCCCGCCCGCTTCCAGCGCAATCTGCAGGAACTCGCGGAACCGCTGGGCGACTGCATCGGCATACTGCTGGTCAGCGTCCCAGTCGAACGGCTCGTAGTCGCGCCACAGCCGCACATGCGCCTTGAGATACGGCGCCTCGTGGCGTAGCACGCGCACAATCTGGAACCGCTCCTCGCCGATTGCCAGCAGGTGTAGCCTGCCGTCGGGCTGACGGCGCAGACGCCCGATTCGCGCCAGCGTGCCGACCTCATGCACCTGTACCTCTGGGTCGCCGACCTCCCGACCCTCGCGAATCAGCACCACCCCAAACGGCGAGTCGGTCTCCAGACAGTGCATCACCATTTCCCGATAACGCGGCTCAAAGATGTGCAACGGCAGCGCCGTGTACGGAAATAACACTGTCTCCAACGGAAACAGCGGTATCGTCCAGATTGACTCGTTCACTCTACGGAATTGTACCCGATGGGCGCACTTTAATTCCCGCCAGCACGCCGTCGCGCATCGGGAACAGCACCGTTTGCAGGTCGGGGTCGTGGGTCATCTGCTGGGTGAGTGTGCGAATCGCTTCGGTCGCTTCGGAAGTGTCCTGCGTGTCCCACACGCGCCCGCTCCAGAGCATATTGTCGTAGAGCGCAAGCCCGCCGACGCGCAGGTGTCGCTTCACCACAGGCAGCGACGCGGGATAGCCCGCCTTGTCGATGTCGCAGAAGATGAGGTCGTACTCGCCGCCGACGCGCTGCAGTGTCTCCACCGCCTCGCCGACATGGTAGGTCATCAGGTCGCTCAGCCCCATCTGCGCGAGGTACTCCTGCGCCTGACGCGACAGGTCGGCGTCCCACACGGTGTGATGCACCACGCCGCCGCCGTTGTCGCGTACCGCCAGCGCGAACCACGCTGTCGAGTAGCCGTAGCCGCTGCCCAACTCAAAAACGCGCCGCGCGCCCGTCAGCCGCGTCAGCCAGTAAAACAACTGCCCCACCACAGGACCCACAATCGGGAAATTCGTCTCGGCGGCGCGCTGTTCCATCGCCGCCAACAGCGGGTGCGGGCGTTCCACCAAGCCCTCCAGATACGCCGTCAGCGCGGGGTGATACAAGCCGTCCATAGCGCGATTCTACCTCACACCCTGCAGGAATCGGCGCGTGGGGCGAGAATCGTAGCCTTCGTTATGAAGGCAATTCGGCACATCGGCTGGCTGGCGCTGCTTGCAGGCGCGTTCGCGCAGCCAAAGTCGGACGCAACGATTACGGTCAACCTCGACGACGGCGCGAGCATCAAGGGCATCGTGAAGGTCGTCGCGCGGGTGCAGTCCGAGAAACTGGTCGAGCGCGTGGAGTTCCAAGTGGACGGCGCGCTGCGCGAGGTGGACGACAGCACCCCCTACGAGTACGAATGGGACACCGTGACCGACACGGAGGGCGAGCGGCGGCTGAAGATTGTCGCGTTTCTGGAGGGCAACAAGACAGTCGCGAAGGAGTTGCGCCTGGTGATTGACAACGGCGTGGGGCAGGGCGCGCCGTATCATTACGAGCAGGCGCGCGCGGCGTTCGCTGACGGCAAGTTCGACGACGCCCTGTACCACACGCGCGTCGCCCTCAAGGCAGACTCGACGCACCGCGAATCGCGCGTGCTGCAGATTCAGACCCTGCTGCGCTTGGGGCGCGCCGCCGAAGCGGACGAAGCAGTGGAAGACCTCGCGCGGCTGTACCCCGACTCGCTGGAGACGCAAGAGTTGCGCGTGGCGGCGAGCCTGCGCCGCGCCCGAAACGCCCGCAACGAGCGCGAACTGCTGCGCAACGCCATCGACGCGCAGCACAAAATCAACCAGATGCGCCTGAAAGCGCTCGGCGACTCGCGCACGCCCGACGCGATTGTCGCCCGCACGCTGCTGCTGATTACCGAAGGGCAGGCATCCGCGAGCATCAACGACCTACTGCAACTGACCGAGCGCGAGCCGTCCAACCCGCGCTATATCAACCTGCTGGCGTATGCCTATCTGCAGGCGGGCAGGCTGCGCGATGTGGTGGTGATTACGAACACCGCCGCCCGTCGCGGAGTCGCCAACGACTACACCTACGCCATTCGCGGGCTGGCAGCCGCGCTACTCAACGACACACGCGAGCAGGAGCGCGCCTTCGCCGAAGCGGAGAAACTGGACAAAGAGTCGCGCCCGCTGCTGGCGGCGCAAGCGAACCTCGCGATGCTGGGACGGCGCGCCACCGTCGTCGGCAGGCTTGCCGCCCAAGCGCAAGGGGTGAGCGACAATACCCCCCAAGTCGCCTTCCTGCGCTACTGGAGCCTCGTGAACAACCGCGAGTTCGACCGCGCCAAAGACGCCTTCTGGCGCACGCTGGACTTAGACCCGCTGATGGCGGAGGCGTACCAACTGCGCGGGATGCTGAACCTCATCGACGGGCTGCGCCCCGGCGAGGAAGACCTACTCAAGACCGCGCGCGAGTGGTTCGAGCTGGCGTTGGTCGCGCGACCCGACTACGCGCCTGCGCACTTGGGGATTGCGATGAGCCACGCCTTCGAAGCCTACACCACCAAGCGCGACGGCAACCGCCCCAGTGCAGAGACGCTTCAGCAGGCAGAAGCCGCGCTGAACAAGGCACTCGAACTCGCGCGCGATACCGCCTGGGCGCAGGTCGGCGCGTCGTATGTCTACACCGAGTTGCGTAAGGTGCGCGAGGCAGACCAAGCGATACGCCGCGCGGCGCAGCTGGATCCCAACCGCGTCACCAGCCTCACGCCCCCAGAGCCGCCCCGCGCGCTGGAGCTGCTGATGGCGCTGCTGTTCGTGCCCGTGTTCCCTGCGCCGTAGATGATTGGCAGGCTAAACGGCGTGCTGCTGAGTGTAGAAGAGAACCTTGCGCTGATTGAGGTGGGCGGCGTCGGCTACGAGGTGCGCCTGCCGCCCAACCTCCGCGAGCAACTGCCCCCGCTGGGCGAACCGCTTACCCTGCACATCCGCACCCTGTTCCACGAGGACGAGGGCATCCTGCTGTACGGCTTTCTGGAGCCTGCCCAGCGCAAACTGTTCGACCTGCTGATTACCGTCAGCGGTGTCGGACCGCGCCTGGCGTTGAACCTGATGGGCGCGGGCGAGCCTGACGCACTGGCGCGTGCAATCGCCCGCAAGGACACCCGCTACCTCAAGTCGCTGCCAGGCGTCGGCGCGAAGCTGGCGGAACGCCTCGCGCTGGAGCTGTCCGACAAGGTCGCCCAGTTCGCCTTCGAGCGGCAGGTGGAGCGGCTGGCGGCAGCCACACGCGCCCGCGCGATTGACCTCGACGCGCTGACCGAAGGGCTGGTGCAACTCGGCTACACGCGCCGCGACGCGCAGGCTGCCCTCAACGCTGTGCTGGACGAGCAGCCCGACGCCGACGAACAGACCCTCATGCGTCTCGCCCTCGCCCGACTTGCCCCCCGACGCTGAAAACGGGTATACTCCGAACCGCGCGCGACGCCGCGCGTCTAAACCGTATAGGGAGGTATACGCTATGCAGAAGCGCAACCGTTTCTGGTGGGCGATTCCGTTCACCATCGGGATTCTGTTGTGGGGCGTGTGGAGTTTCGTGTTCTCGTCCACGCCTCTGAAGGAAGGTTCGAAAGCCCCCGACTTCACGCTTGTCGGCAGCGACGGCAACACCTACCGCCTGAGCGACTACGCAGGCAAGCGCGTCGTGCTGATGTTCTACCCGAAATCGAACACGCCCGGCTGCACCGCGCAAAACTGCGCCGTGCGCGACCAGTACGAGAAACTCAGCCAGCACGCGGTCGTGTTCGCGATTAGCGTGGACGCGCCCGAGGCGCAGAAGAACTTCGCCCAGCAGCACAACCTGAAGCACATCGTGCTGGCGGACGCTGACGGCAAGGTCGCTGAAGCCTACCAAGTGCGCACGAGCGCGGGCTTCGCGAGCCGCACGACCTATGTGATTGCGCCCGACGGCACGATCGAGAAGGTCTTCGAAAAGGCGGGCACGAGCAACCACGCCGACGAACTGCTGGCGTACTTTGCAGGCGCGAGCGCACAGTACGGCGCGGCAGCCCCGCAAGCCGCCGAGAAGCCCGAAATCGGCAAGCGCGTCCCCAACTTCACCCTGCCGAACATGAACCCGCGCGAAGGACTGCCCAAAGAGGTCACCCTCTACGACATCAAGGACAAAAAAGCCATCGTGATTATGTTCATCGCCACGCGCTGCCCCATCTCGCTGGACTACGACGAGCGCATGGCGACCCTCGCGAAGGAGTATATGCCCAAGGGCGTGATGTTTCTCGGCATCAACGCCAACAACACCGAGCCTGCCCCTGAGGTGACCGACCACGCCCAGAAGAAGGGCTTCACCTTCCCCGTGCTGAAGGACGAGGGCAACCGTATCGCCGACCTGTACGACGCGAAGGTAACGCCCGAAGTGTTCGTGCTGGATTCGAACTTCGTCTTGCGCTATCACGGGCGCATCGACGACAGCCAGAACCCGCAGCGCGTCAGCCAGCGCGACCTCAAGAACGCTCTGGACGCGATTCTGGAGGGCAAGCAGCCGCCCGTGCAACAGACGCGCGCGTTTGGCTGCACCATCAAGCGCGTGCAGAAGTGATTCCCCTCACCTCCATCCCCTCTCCCACGCGGTGGGAGAGGGGGGTTCATGCGCGCTCCAACACCAGCACCCAGTCGTGCGCGTCGCCTGTGGGCGGGGTGAACTCACGCTCGCCTGTGGCGCGGAACTCGCCGATGGGCGTCCACTCCCCTATGCGCGGGTCGTACCAGTGCGCCTGCACGGTGCGCCCCGCGAGTTTGTCCATCCGCACGCGCACGGGTCGCGGCGTGGGCAGGTAGAGGTAGGCGTAGCTGCCGTCGGCGGCGCGCGCGGCGCGGATGTGCGCCTCGCCCTCCCCAGCGTCCGACGCCAGCAGGCTCTGGTCAGGCACGCGCAGCAACGGGTCACGGCGCAGCATCAGTTGCTTCGCGTAGCGCATCTGCCCCGCGCCCGGCAGGTTCAGCGACTCCCGCCACGCCCGCCGCGCGTGCGAGACGGGCGTATGCTTCTCGGGCGCGTACATCTGCCAGATGTTGTGGCAGCCGTAGGTGTGCCCGTGCGCGCCCGCCAGCAACGCCCAATACGCCGCGCGGCGCACATCGGCGGCGTCGAACCAGCCGTTGCGCGGGTCGAAGCCAATCGGGTGGTCTTCGTAGCACGGCTCGCCATCCATGCAGGGCTTGACAGGCGTGCGTCGGTAGTCGCGCTCCAGCATCGCGTAGTTCGCCGCCGCGCGACGCCCGTGCCCCGACTGCAGCATGTTGAAGTCCAGCCACGGCTCGGCGTGCAGCCGCTCGGCGGACGATTGCCCGCCCACGGGGTGATAGGTCATCAGGTGCGCGCCGTCGTCGCCTGCCCGCAGCCCCGCCGCCATCGCCCGCCAGACGCTCAGGTGCGCCTCGCACTCAATCGGGCGGTCGCCGCCGAGAATCCACACGATGCCCTTGTCGCGATACCGCCTGCCGAGAAACTCGCCGTAGAGGCGCGCGTTCTCTGGGGTGAAGATTTCGGGACCGACGCCCCACTTTTGGTTCACCTTGTCGCCCCAAGTTGGCAGCAGCCCCACATACAGCCCCAGCGCGTTCGCGCGGTCAATCACCCAGTCCACATGCCGAAAGTACGCCTCGTTCGGCTGCGCGGGGTCGTTGTGGTGCAGGGGCGTGTCGCCGTAAGCGTTCGGCGTGTTCAGCCCGTCCAGTTCCGCCAGCGCGACCGCCTGAATGACCGTGAAGCCCTTCGCCGCGCGGTCGGTCAGGTACAGGTCTGCCTCCTCGCGCGTGAGGCGGTGGAACAGTTCCCACGCCGTGTCGCCCAAGTAGAAAAACGGCTCGCCCCGCTCCGTGACCAAGTACCGCCCACGACAGGGATGCCCCGCCTCGTCCCACACGCGCAACTTCGGTAGGGTAGACATACGGGGATTGTACCTATGTGTGCGGGTCTGTTCCATGCGGACGCTGGTCTGTAGACCATGGACGCCGGTCTATAGACCGCAGGCGCCGGTCTGCAGACCGCGGACGCTGGTCTGTAGACCATGGATGTCGGTCTATAGACCGCGGGCGCGAGTCAACTCTCTGCAGGACTCGCGCCCGCACCGTCGAACCTGCTGGGTATGCCCGCCGACGGGACGGACTACACCGCCCAGCTGGAGTCGCTGCTGGAACAGGCGCATGCGAAGGGGGTGCGCGACCCGCGCGTGCTGCAGGCGATGCGCCAGACGCCCCGACACCTGTTCGTGCCCGAAAGCCATCGCCTGTACGCCTACATCGACCACGCGCTGCCCATCGGCGAAGGGCAGACCATCTCGCAGCCGTCGCTGGTGGGACAGATGACCCAACTGCTGGAACTCACGGGCAACGAAAATGTGCTGGAAATCGGCACGGGGTCGGGCTACCAGACGGCGATTTTGCGTCGGCTGTGCGGGCGGCTGACGACCATCGAGCGGTTCCCGCGCCTGACCCTGCAGGCGTTGCGCAACCTGCAGCCGCTGAACCTGCCGCCGATTACCTTCGTGATTGGCGACGGCACTTGCGGCTTTCCCCCGTATGCGCCGTATGACCGCATCTTGGTCACGGCGGGCGCGCCGCCCAAAGTCCCGCAGCCCCTGCTCGACCAACTCAGCCCCGACGGGGGTAAACTTCTGCTGCCGTTCGGCTCGCGGCAGTACCAACGGCTCACGCGCATCACCAAGCACGGCACGCGCCTACGCGCCAAGATCTTCGGCGAGTGCATGTTCGTGCCGCTGGTGGGCAAGTACGGCTGGAAATCGGAGGAACTGGAGGGCTAAGATGAGTGTGCTGATTGACCGCACGCCGCCGATCACGCGGATTACGCTCAACCGCCCCGAGACGCACAACGCCTTCGACGAGACGCTGATTGCGCAGCTCACGGAGGCGTTCGAGTCGCTGCGTGAGGACGCGGCGACGCGCGTGGTGGTGGTGCAGGGCGCGGGCAAGTCGTTCTGCGCAGGGGCAGACCTGCACTGGATGGGCAAGATGGTGAACTACAGTTTCGCCGAGAACTTGGAGGACGCGCGGCGGCTCGCGCGGATGTTCGAGGCGATTGACCACTGCCCGAAGCCTGTGGTGGGTCGGGTGCATGGGGCGGCGATGGGCGGGGGCGCGGGGCTGGTCGCCGTGTGCGATGTGGCGGTGGCGACGCCCGACGCGCGATTCGCTTTCAGCGAGGTGAAACTGGGGCTAATCCCCGCCGTGATTGCGCCGTATGTGGCGCGCAAAATCGGCTACGGCAACGCCCGCGCGCTCTTCATCACGGGCGAACGGTTCGACGCCGAGACCGCGCTGCGGATTGGGCTGGTGCATCGGCTCGCGCCCGCCGACCAACTGGACGCGGCGGTGGAGGCGGTCGTGGAGAACCTGCTGCAGAACGGTCCCAACGCGATGGCGGCGGCGAAGATGCTCCTGCACGCGACGCAGACGCTGCCTGCCGACGAACTGCGCTCGCTCACGATTGCCCGCATTGCCGAACTGCGCGTCAGCCCCGAAGGGCAGGAGGGCATCCGCGCCTTTCTGGAGAAACGCCAGCCCAACTTCGGAGGGACGCCATGAGTGTCAAGCGGATAGGCGTGCTGACCAGCGGCGGCGATTCGCCCGGCATGAACGCGGCGATTCGGGCGGTAGTGCGCGCCGCGCTCTACAACGGGCTGGAGGTGTACGGCATCAGGCGCGGCTACGCGGGGCTGCTGAACGAAGAAATCGAGCCGATGAGTTCGCTCTCAGTGGGCGGGATTATCAATCGTGGGGGCACGATTCTGCGCTCCGCCCGCTGCGAGGAGTTCAAGACGCCCGAAGGTCTGCAGAAAGGCGCGGCGATACTGGACAAGTACGGCATCGACGCGCTGGTCATCATCGGCGGGGACGGCTCGATGCGCGGCGGGGTGGAACTCTCGCGCATCTCGCCCGTGAAGGTGATGGGGCTGCCGGGCACAATCGACAACGACATCCCCGGCACGGACTACTCCATCGGCTTCGACACGGCGGTCAACACCGCGCTGGAGGCGATCGACAAGGTGCGCGACACGGCGTACTCGCACGAGCGTGTGTTCGTGATTGAGGTGATGGGCAGGCACAAGGGGTTCATCGCGCTGGAGGTGGGTCTGGCGGGCGGCGCGGAGGCGATACTCATCCCCGAAGTGCCCTACGACTTGGTGGACTTGCTGGACAAGCTGCGCGACAGCTACGAGCGGAGCAAGCGTTCCAGCATCATCGTGGTGGCGGAGGGCGCGGCGCGCGCCGAAGATGTCAAGAAGTTCCTGCAGGAGCATACGCCGTATCACATGCGGGCGTTGGTGCTGGGGCACATGCAGCGGGGCGGCTCGCCGACGGCGTTTGACCGCGTGCTGGCGACGCAACTCGGCGTGTTCGCCGTGCAACGCCTGCTGGACGGGCACACCAACGAGATGGTCGGCGTGGAGGGCGGCAGGCTCGTCGCCGTGCCGATTGAATACATCCAGACGGCGACCAAAACGATTGACCTGCGCAAACTGGAAGTGGCGAGCATGATGGCGATATAGGGGGGGTAGAATTGGCGTATGGCGACACGCACGCGACGCACATCCAAGCCGAAGGACCTGCGCGGCGAACTCATCGAAGCGCGTACGATTATCCGCTTTTCGAAGTCGGAACGCCCGCGCTATCGATACATCTTGAAGTTCCGCGACGGGGAACAGGTGATCTCGGCGACGGTTGACGAGGACACCTATCACAGGTATGTGGTAGCGCATTCGGGCGCGCCTGTCAAGGAACTCCGTGCGTTTGCGGGCACGCTCAGCGACGAGGACGCCGAGGCGATGTTGAAAGCCATCCGAGAAGCCTTCGGTTCGCATGATGAATAGGAAGTACCTCTTGGATTCGCCACAGTAAGTGTCTTTGCAGTGAGATTTAATATAGCCCCCACCCCAACCCTCCCCGCCCGCGGGGAGGGAGTTCCTCCCCCGTGTACGGGGGAGGTTAGGAGCTGATAAGGGTACATCGATCAGGTACAAAAAAAGCGCCGCTTGGGGTAAATTTCATCCACTATGATAACACCCAAACGGCACAACACAGCGGTAGAATACCCGATCACAACG
>JAIMAN010000075.1 GCA_023511915.1 Armatimonadota bacterium | reverse complement strand
GGGTTCGGCTGAGTAGGCGGCGGGGGCGTCACTGGCTCCACATTTGGTTCAGGCGTGCGCATGAACAGGAACCAGCTGAGGAACACCACCACCAGCGCCACAACCAGCAGCCCGACTGCCAGAGCGGGTTTTTCGCGAAAGGTCTGCATGCACGCCTCCTCACAAGCAGCGGTTCCAGATGAGCCAGCGCGTGTTGGCGGTGTTGAAGTCGCGCAGCTCTTCGTTGTTCGAGCAGCCGCCGGGCGGGAACATGCGCGGGTTCGGGATGACGGCTTCCAGACGGAACCATTTGGTGTGCGCGTCGGCGAAGGTCAGGTTTAGCCCGCCGCGGTGACGCGCCATAATCGGCGCGAAGCCTGCCGTGCCACTGCGCGCTAGCCCCTGTATCACTTGACGGAACTGCGCCGTGCCTTCACACCCACCGTAGGAGTTGTTGTCTGCCGAGAAGCCGAAGCAGTTGCCGCCTTGCTGGGGCGAGCGACCGTTCGCCGTGTCTGCCAGCAGCACGAACTGCGCAGCTTCGCGAATCATCGCGAGGTTCGGCACCATAATCGTGTTCTCGCCACTGGGCAAGCCGCCGCCAACCCAGAACCAACCCGCAATATGCGTGTTGTAGCCGACCGAAAGCCAGCCGCGCCACGCCCAATCGTTCAGGTTGAAGTCTGCGGGCGGCTTCTCCGCATTCGGGCAGAAGTAGATGTCCTTGTTTTTGACATAGGGATTTACAAGCATCGCCCAAGTGCGACGAAGCGGGTCAGGCAGCCCCGTTCCACCAGGTCCAAGCACCACGCGGTTCATCGGTAGCGTCTGCTCATGATCCGCTGCGTACATCGAGATGGCTTTCGCCAGCTGGTTCATGTTAGAAGCACAGGTCGTCTGACGCGCTGACTCGCGCGCCTGCGCGAACACCGGGAACAGAATCGCCGCTAAAATGGCGATAATCGCGATGACTACCAGCAACTCAATCAGGGTAAACCCTCTGCCATAATGCATGGATTGTGCCTCCTTTTGACCTGCGCAGGGATGACGAACCTATGAACTGCCTGCGCGCGGTCGATGAGTACCTTCCATTATACCTCGATTTTTTGCCAGATTCCTGCTAGTGAACGGCTCAATTGGGGGCAATTTCGCCGCAATTGATACGGGTATAATCCCGCCATGTCCAACGAGGCGATTGCCCAGCAGTTTTTGGAACTCGCCGACCTGACCGATTTCGTGGGGGACAGCCCGTTCAAGTCGCGCGCCTATCGGCAGGCGGCGCAGGTGCTGGAATCGCTGCAGACGCCCATCGAGACGCTCGCCGAGGACGGCGTGGACGCGCTCGCCGCGCTGCCAGGCGTTGGCAAAGCCATCGCCGAGAAAATCCTCGCCTACCTGCGGACGGGCACAATCCCCAAGCGCGAGGAGTTGCTCCAGAAGGTTCCCGCAGGCGTGCTGGAGGTGATGGCGGCGCCGGGCATCGGCGCGAAGACGGCGCGCCTGCTGTACGAGCAACTCGGCGTGCATGACTTGGTGAGCCTGCGCAATGCGCTCCTCAGCGGCGCGGTAGACTGCCTGCCGCACTTCAGCCCGCGCAAGCGCGAACGGCTGCTGCGGTTGATGGAACTCAAGCATAAGTCGCAGCGGCGCACCCCGCTGGGGCTTGCCCTCCCGCGTGGGCGCGCGTTGCAGCAGGCGATTGGGGCGCTGGAGGGCGTGCAGCAGGTGATGCTGTGCGGCTCTGCGCGGCGCATGCAGGAAGATGTCGGCGACTTGGACTACCTGGTCGCCTCCGACACGCCCCAAGCGGTGGCAGCGGCATTCGTGCGCCTGCCCGCCGTCGCGGAGGTGTACGCGCAGGGCGTCTCGCGGGCGCAGGTGTTCCTCAAAGACGGCATGCAGGTTGACCTGAAGGTTGTGCCCCCAGAACGCTGGGGCGCGGGGATGCTGTACCTGACAGGCTCGCGGGCGCACTCGATCCGCCTGCGCCAGCGGGCAATCGAGCGCGGGCTGAAACTGAATGAGTACGGCGTGTGGCGCGGCGCGGAGTGCCTCGCCGCCGACACCGAAGAAGCCGTCTACGCCGCGCTGGGACTGCCCTACATTCCGCCTCCGCTGCGCGAGGACACAGGCGAGATCGAGGCTGCCGAGCAGGGGCGACTGCCGCGCCTCCTCGCGCTCAGCGACATTCGCGGCGACCTGCAGAGCCATTCGCACTGGTCGGACGGGCTGGACTCGCTCGAAACGATGGCGCAGGCGGCAGACGCGCTGGGCTACGAGTACCTCGCGATTACCGACCACGCACACCAGTTCGCCACCCGCGAGGCGTTCGAACAGCGACGGCGCGAAATCGAGCAACTCAACCAGCGCACGGGCGGACGCCCGTACCTTATCAACGCGGTGGAGGTCAACATCCTGCCTGACGGGGGGCTGAACGCGCCTGTGTGGATGCTGCGCGCCGCCGAGTTTGTGCTGGCAGGGATTCACGAGGCGCACGGGCAGCCCCCCACAGAGATGACCGCGCGCCTGATTCGCGCGCTGGAACACCCCGCCGTCGACGCGCTGGCGCACCCCACAGGCAGACGCTACGGCAAACGCCCGCCCAACGACGCCGACTGGGAGCAGGTGTTCGAGCGCGCCTGTGCGCTGGGCAAGGCGGTCGAAATCAACGGCTACCCGACGCGCATGGACCCGCCGACGCCCATCGCCCGACTGCTGCTGCAAAGCGGCGCGTGGGTCTGTCTGGGCACCGACTCGCACGCTGCACGCGACCTGCAGGCGATGGAACTGGCGGTCGGGCTGGCGCAACGCGCATGGGCGACCCCTGAGCGCATTCTCAACACGCGCCCGCTGAATGCGCTGCTGCAGTGGCTCAACGACAGGAGGCAACGCGGATGATACGCGCGTTTGTAGACCGCATCGAGACCGACGAACGCGGCGAACCGATAGCCGTGCTGCTTGTCGCCCTCGGCGAGGGCGACTACCTGCACTGGCTCTGCCCGCTGGCATGGCTCCCGCCTGACACCCGCGAGGGCAGTTGGCTGCAGGCAGCGTTCACCCCCGACGAGCAAGCCCAAGCCGAGATGCGCCACGAGATCGAAAGCCTCCTACAGGAATTGCAGGGGGAGTGAATTGGGTATACTCCATTACAGAATAAGTGCCTATGCGTAGAGATTTAAACATCGCTCCCACCCCAAACCTCCCCGCCAGCAGGGAGGGAGTTCCTTCCCTGTTGACGGGGTTGATAAGGGTACAGTCGTTGGATACGAAATCTCAGGGACAAGCGCGCCTTTTTGACCCTCACCCCCCTTGCCCCCCTCTCCCGCAAGCGGGCGAGGGGGGAAGCGCGGCTCCCCTCTCCCACGCCGTGGGAGAGGGGCTGGGGGTGAGGGCAACAAAAAGCGCTTGCTCCATGCCCACAGTGAACCCAAGCGATGTACCCTTATCAGCGTTGATGGGAAAGGTTAGGAGGCAACTCACCTACTTCGCAGTAGGTATAAGCAATTCTTTGCGAAGGAGCAAACCTGTATGGCAACTGTAAGGGCGTTTCGAGCAACCCGTTTCGCGCGGCTGATTCCCGAAGTCGTTGCGCCGCCGTATGATGTCATCGACGACACCCTGCGTCAGGAGTTGGCGGCGCGCAACCCGTACAATATCGTGCATCTGACCTTGCCTGCGGGCGACGACGACCGCTATGCCCGCGCGGCGCGCCTGCTCCAGCACTGGCTCTCCGAAGGCGTGCTGCGCCAAGACCCCGACCCCGCGATTTACCGCTATGTGCAGCGGTTCCACGACCCGCTGTCGGGTAGCATGCGCACGCGCACGGGCTACTTCGTGCTGCTGCACACCGAGCCTTACGAGAACGGCGTCGTGCTGCCCCACGAGCAGACCTTCCCTGGCGTCAAGGAAGACCGCTACCGCTTGCTGCAAGCCGCGCGCACGCACTTGGAGACCATCTTCGGGCTGTTCGAGGACACCCCCGCGTTCCAAGAGGCAATCGCAGACGCGATGTGGGAGCCGCTGGCGCAGGTGGCAGGCGACGACCTACCCGAAGGGAGTTTCCACAAACTGGAGCGCATCACGAATCCCGTGGAGGTTTCGCGGTTTGAGCGCGTCTTCGCGAACGCCCGCGTGTGGATTGCCGACGGGCACCACCGCTACGAGACCGCGCTGCGCTACGGGCAGACCTACGGCGCTGACGGCTCGCCTGAACGGTTCGTGCCGATTCTGCTTGTGCCGCTGGACGACCCTGGCTTGGTGATTCTGCCGACGCATCGCGTGCTTGCCGAGTTGCCGCCTGGCGCGCCCGCCGAGTGGCAGGCGCGCCTGCAAGGCGCGTTCGAGTGCATCCCCGTCGCGCACGAGGCGGTGCTGGAGCAGATGGCGCAGCATGACGGCGAGGCGATCGGCTTCGTGTGGCGCGAGGGTGCGTGGCTCATCCGCCCGAAGGCATACCCGCCCGTGCAAGGCTTGCCCGACGCGCTGATACGGCTCGACTCGTGGGTGCTGCACGAGCGCATCATGCCCGCACTGGGCTACACCGAGCCGCAGAAGCGCTACACCCGCTCAGCGGAGGACGCGCTGGAGTCGGTGCGCACAGGCGCGGCGCAGGCAGCGTTCCTGCTCAACCCGCCTCCGCTGCGCGCCTTGCAGCAAATCGCCAGTGCGGGCGGCAAAATGCCCCACAAGTCCACCTACTTCCACCCGAAGGTGCTGTCGGGGCTTATCCTGTGGCAGGTGGGCGCATGAAGGTCATCGGCGTGATTCCCGCGCGGTTGGCAGCGACACGACTGCCCAACAAGCCCCTGCTGGACATCGCGGGCAAGCCGATGATTCAGTGGGTGTGGGAGCGGGCGTCGCAGGCGCGCACGCTGGATGAACTCTATATCGCCACGCCCGACCCCGAAATCGTCGAGGCGGCGCACGCCTTCGGCGCACAGGCGATGCTCACCAGCCACGCGCACCGCTCAGGCACCGACCGCATGGCGGAAGTCGCCCGCAACACCGACGGTGAGATCTATGTGAACATTCAGGGCGACGAGCCGCTGCTCAACCCCGAAGCGATTGATCGTGCCGTGCAGCCCCTGCTGGACGACCCCAGCGTCATGATGAGCAGCCTCTATTGCCACGCGCAGCCCGAAGATTACGAGGCGCCCAGCGTGGTGAAGGTGGTCGTCGACCAGAACGGCGACGCGCTCTACTTCTCCCGCTCGCGTATCCCGTATCCGCGCGAGGCGACCGATGTGCCCGTGCTGCGCCACATCGGGCTGTATGTGTTCCGCAGGGCGCTGCTGCTGCAATACGCCCAGTGGGAACCGACGCCGCTGGAGCGCACCGAGTCGCTGGAGCAGTTGCGCGTGCTGGAACACGGCTACAAAATCCGCATGGTCTACTTCCCGCAGCCGTCGATTGCGGTGGACACGGAGACCGACCTGCAGCGCGTGCGGACGATACTCTCCAGCGCGGGTTCGATGTAGAGCACGGTGCTGAGCGCGTCGCACAGCGTCGGGTCGTCGCCTATCACCGCCACAGGCGGGCGCGACGGGGCGGGATAGCCCGTGCGCGGGTCTATGATATGCCCGTAGCGTATGCCATTCACTTCGAAATACTGCTCGGTGTCGCCTGCGACGGCGAGCGCGGCGTCTTGTAGGCGCATTTCGCTCCCGTCGGGCAGGCGAACGAGCCAGCCTGATTGCGCTTCGCTGGGCATGGGTGCTTTGCCGCCCTCACCCCCTTTGTCCCCCTCTCCCGCGAGGCGGGAGAGGGGGAACGCGCCGCAGGGCGCACCGCCGTGCGCCCCTACACCCCTCTCCCACCCTGTGGGAGAGGGGCTGGGGGTGAGGGCAACACTCTCTGCAGGCATTCCCAGCGCGTAGAGCGTGCTGCCGCCCGCGTCCAGCAAGGCGTTCGCTACGCCCAGTTCCCGCAGGATCCGCAGGCACTGCGCAATTGCCCAGCCCTTGCCAATCGCGCCGAAACTGAGTTCCACCCCAGGCAGCGCGTAGTAGACCCAGCACCCGCTCGGCTCCAGCAGCACCAACTCCATCCCGACGCGCTCCAACGCCTGCTCAATCGCGTCGGGGTCGGGCACGCGATACTGCTTGTCCACGAAGCCCCACAGGCGCAGCAGGGGCGTCACGGTCGGGTCGAACGCGCCCTGCGTCAGCGCGTATAGCGACTGGCAGGTCTGCAGCAGGCGGAACAGTTCAGGCTCCACGCGGATGGGCTGCTGGTGCGCGTGCGCGTTCAGGTAGCACAGGTCGCTGTCGGGCAGGTAGAGGCTGAGTTGGCGTTCGAGTCGGCGCGTCTCCTCCTGCAGTTCGCCTGCGACGCCCACTGCCCACTCGCGCTCGCCGTCAGGCAGATACAGCGTAAACTCTGTGCCCATCGCCCGCCAAGTGAACTGGTGCATCGGGTGGGAGTGTACCCTGTGGGGCGGCTATCAGGTATCCTGTCGGCGGAGGCGACGATGCGACGCTGGGTGCTGTTGGGGGCGTGCTGGCTGCTAATCGCGTGCCAGCCGAGACAGACGGATGCCGAGAACGGCGTGTGGGTTCCCGACTTGCGGGTGGTGGGTAGGACGCAGGACTACGAGACCGTGCGCTACGAACGGGACGGCGTGCCGCTTTACGCCGAGATTTACCGTCCGAAGGGCAAGTCGCGTGCGCCTGCGGTGGTGCTGTTGCCAGGCGGGTTTGTGGGCGTGAATGCGAATCATCGGGCGGCGGCGCGGCGACTGGCGCAGGCGGGCTATCTGGTCGCGCTGCCCCACATGCGCGGGCAGGGCAAAAGCGGCGGGTTTATCGACTTCGGGCTGGAAGACGCGGTGGATGCGCGCGGACTGGCGCGCGCGCTCCCGCAGGTCGGCGGCGACGGCAAGTACGCCTACATGGGCGTCTCGCTCGGCGGGGCGATTGCCCTCAACGCCGCCCGCAACGACTCCGCTGCGTGCGGCGTTGTATGCGTGATGACGCCGATAGACTTCCGCGAACAGCGCCAGATGCTGCTCCACTACGGGCGCACGGAACGCGCCCAGCGCTGGGACGACTGGATTGGCGGCTCGCCCGACGAGTGCCCCGAATGCTGGGACGCACGCGACCCGCTGCAGCATGTGCGCGAGGTGGGCGCGCCGATTGTGTTTATTCAGGCGGGCGAGGATGTGCTGATCCCCGTCGCGCAGGCATGCCGCTGGCGCGAGGCGCGGCAAGCGATGGGACGCACCGTCTACACCGTCGCGCTCACGGACGACGGCAAGCCGTGGCGCGGCAGGCTCAAGGAACGCCAGCGGTGCGCCCTGCCGTTCACAGGCTGGGGCGACCTGCGCGACGACCACCTGGTCTTTTTCCCCAGCCTGCCCCACCGCACGAACGACGCCGTATGGGAAGTCGCGCTAAAGGCGTTGGCGCGCTGGTTCGAGGAGGACGCGCGTGGTTAGCCAAACGCACACCAGCGCGGCGGTCGCCGCTCCGCCCGCCCAAGACGCCGACGAACGCTTCCGCTGGGTGGAGGTGTTTCGCGGGCTGGCGATTTTGGAGGTGGTGTTCCACCATGCGTCGGGGCGGTTTCTGGGGATGCTCGATCGCGACGGGCTGGCGTGGCTGATGCTGGCAGTGCTGAACCGCACGCTGCACTACGCCGTGCCCGCGTTTCTGATGATGACCGCGCTGGTGCTGATGAGCGCGCTGCTGCGCCAGTTCCGCCTACGGCGCTACACGACCAACCGCGCCCTGCGTGCGCTGCTGCCCTACCTACTCTGGAGTGGGGTCTACTTGGCGTATCGGTACTTCGCGTTCGGCGCGTCGCCCGACTGGTCGCGCTGGGCGGACTACCTGTTCTGGGGCAAGGCGCACTTCCATCTCTACTTTCTGGCGGTGGCGATGCAACTCTATGTGCTGTTGCCGTTGCTGTTGCCCGTGGCGCGCCTGCGCCCGCCGTTCTGGGCGGTGCTGATCGCCATCGTCGCGCTCACGCTGGCAGTCTACTGGGGCAATCGGCTGGTGTACCGCGTGCCCTACACGGGCAGTTATGTGCTGTGGTACACGCCTGTGGTGCTGCTGGGGGTGTGGCTGGCGACGCAGACGGCGCGTTTGGACACCGTGCTGCGTCGGGGGTGGCTGCTCGCGCTGGGCTGCGCGGGCGTGGGGCTGTGGCTCTACCTGCCGCTCGCGCTGGACGCCATTCGGGGGCAAGCGGTGAACACCTTCCAGTATCAGGTGGGCAACTGGCTGTTCACGGCGGGGATCAGTTTCCTGCTGTTGGCGGCAGCGTATTGGCTGAGTACGCGCGAGTGGCGGGTGGTTTCGGGCGTCGGCGTGCTGGGGCGCTACTCGCTGCAGATTTACCTGCTGCACCCGCTGATTCTGGCGGAGTTGGCGCGTTGGGGTCTGGCGGGCGCGTTGCCCGTGCGGTTCGGGCTGCCGCTGTTTTTCCTGCTCGGCTTGCTGGCGCCGTTCGGGCTGGCGTGGCTGATTGCCCGCGCGCCGCGCGTGTCGCTGGCGATTTTCGGACGCGCTTAGCCCAGCATCAGCGCCAGCAACGCTTTTTGGGTATGCAGGCGGTTCTCGGCTTGATCCCAGACCGCCGACTGCGCGCCGTCCAGCACCGCGTCGGTGATCTCCTCGCCGCGACGGGCGGGCAAGCAGTGCAGCACGGTGGCGTCGGGCTTGGCAAGCGCCAGCAGCGACTCGTTGACCTGATACGGCAGGAACTTGCGCATGCGCGCCTCGCGCTCGGTCTCGAAGCCCATCGAGACCCACACATCGGTGTAGACCACATCGGCGTCGGCGACCGCTTCGCGCGGGTCGTCCACCACGACGACTGCGCCGCCCGACTCGGCGGCGAACGCTTGCGCCTGCTGCAGGATTTCCGCGCGGGGCGCGTAGCCTTCGGGCGTCGCGATGCGCACCGTGTGCCCCAGCATCGCCGCCAGCAGGGTGAAACTGTGGCACACATTGTTGCCGTCGCCGACCCACGCCAGCGTGCGGGGCGCGGTTCCGAAACGCTCCTGAATGGTCATCAAGTCCGCCAACGCTTGGCACGGGTGTTCGCGGTCGCTCAGCGCGTTAATCACGGGCACATCCGAGAAGCGGGCGAGTTCCTCCAGCGCGGTGTGCAGGAACACCCGCGCGATGACGCCCTGCACCCAGCGTCCCAAGTTGCGGGCGATGTCCATCACCGCCTCGCGTGCGCCCATCTGGATGTCGCTCTGCGTCAGGTAGACCCCATACGCGCCCATCTGGTACAGCCCGACCTCTAAGGTCACGCGCGTGCGCAGCGACGGCTTCTCGAAAATCAGCGCGACGGCGGTCGGACGCTCGAAGCGGAACAACTCCTGCCCCCCTTGCGTGGCGCGTTTCATCGCGTGCGCCAGCGCAAGCACCGTCTCCGCCGACGCGCGGGTCAGGTCAGTTATCGACAGGTAGTGGCGCGGCGGGTTCGACGCCTGCCAGCGCGCCCGCGCCTGCTCGTAAGACACCCACTCGCCTTTTTGCACCCGATTAGTTTACCCCGACGCGCCATCAGGTACACTACTCCTACGCATGAAGCGCTACTACATCACGACGCCGATTTACTATGTCAACAGCGTGCCGCACATCGGCACCGCGCTGACGACGATTGTCGCCGACGCCTGCGCACGGTTCCAGAAACGGCGCGGGCGCGCGGTCTACTTCCTCACAGGCACGGACGAGAACGCGCCCAAAGTGCATCGCGTCGCTGGGGAGCGCGGCGTCCCCACCCAGCAGTTCGTCGACGAGATGGCTGCCGAGTTCGAGCGCACCTGGCAAGCCCTGCATATTGAGTACGATGTGTTCATCCGCACGACCGAAGACCGCCACAAGCGCGTGGTGACGGAGGTCTTCAAGCGACTGCGAGACAAAGGCGACATCTACTTGGGCAGTTATCAGGGCTGGTACTGCGTCTCGTGCGAGACCTTTTTCGCCAGCAGCAAGGTGGGCGAGTCGCGCACTTGCCCCGACTGCGGCAAGCCGTTGGAGTGGCGCGACGAGCCGTGCTACTACTTCCGCCTCTCCAAATACGAATCGCGCCTGAAGGCGCATCTCGCGGCGAATCCGCGCTTTATCGAACCCGAAGTGCGGCGCAACGAGACGCTGGGCTTCATCGCCGAGGGGCTACAGGACATCGCCGTCACGCGCACAGGTACGGATTGGGGCGTGCCTGTGCCTGACGATCCCGCCAGCGGGGTGGTCTATGTCTGGTTCGACGCGCTGCTGAACTACCTCACGGCGACGGGCTGGCTGGAACGCGACGACTATACCGACACCTGGCCGCCCGATTTGCAACTGATGGGCAAGGACATCCTGCCGCGCTTCCACGCCACCATCTGGCCCGCGATGCTGATGGCACTCGATTTGCCCCTGCCCGAACGCCTCTACGGGCACGGCTGGTGGATTGTGAACAAGCAGAAGATGTCCAAGTCGCTGGGCAATGTGTACGCGCCGTTGGAGGTGGCGCAGTCGCTGGCGGATGCGGCGGGCTGCGAGACGCCCTACGCGGTGGACGCCTTCCGCTACTATATGCTGCGCGAGATGCCCACCGACTCCGACGCCGAGTTCAGCCTGGAGGGGCTGGAGACGCGCTACAACGGCGACTTGGCGAACGACTTGGGCAACATGCTGCACCGCACGCTGTCGATGATGCACCGCTACTTCGGCGGGCGCGTGCCTGACGGCGCGCGGGTGGACGCGGGGCTGGCAGACCTGTTCGCGCAGCAAGCCGCCCGCGTCATGGAGGCTTACGAGGCGGTGGACTTCCCGCGCGGACTGCGCGAGGCGTGGCAAATCATCGGCGCGGTGAACCGCTACTACGACGAGCAATCGCCGTGGACGCTGATGAAGCAGGGCGACACGGCGCGTGCGGGGCAAGTGCTGTACGCGGGGTTAATCGCGGCGCGGCTGCTGAGCGCGCTGGTGGAGCCTGCGATGCCCCAAGTCGCCCGCGAGATCGCGCGGCAACTCGGCATCGGCGAACCGCCCGCCTGGAGCGACGCCACCGCGATGGACGCCCTGCCTGCGGGACACATGCTGCGGGAGCCGAAACCCATCTTCCCGCGCCTGCAAGCGAAAGCGGAACCCAAGCAACCGCCCGCGCCTACGCCCCAACCCGAACCACCCCAGCAAGGAGCGACGACCATGCAAGACGCCATCACCATCGACGACTTCAAGCGACTGCAGATACGGATCGCGACCGTCACTGCTGCCGAACCCGTGCCCAAGTCCACCAAGTTGCTGAAACTGACGCTCGATGTCGGCGGCGAGACGCGCACCATCGTCGCAGGCATCGCCGAGGACTACACGCCCGACCAACTGGTGGGCAAGCAGATTCCCGTGCTGGTGAACCTGCAGCCCGCGCTGATTCGGGGCATCGTCTCGGAGGGCATGATGTTGGCGGCGGATGTGGACGGCAGGGCAGTGCTGCTGCATCCCGACCGCGAAGTGCCCAGCGGCAGCACCGTGCGCTGAGTCGGCAGGAACCCACCGCGCGCCGCCGAACCCTTCCGTTGGAGGTAGACGACGATGGGGTTCCCGTATCGTGATGCAGAGCAAGCGAAGGCGTTTGTGATGGAGTTTATCGAGCGGCTGCGCGGCGTGGATGTTATCCGCGAGGGCTGGCAGAAACTGGACATGCTGATTGCCATCCACATCAAGCAGCCCGACATCGATTTCTGGATCGACACGCGCGGCGGCAAGTTGGAGATGCTGCCCGAAAAGCCCGACGGCGAAGAGGAAGCCGCGCTGACCCTAACCGCGGACCTGTTCCACAAACTCTACACGGGTCAAGAGAACGCGATGATGGCGTTCACCCAGCGCAAGATTCAGCCCAAAGGGCGCGTCAGCGGCATTATGCAACTCACCAGCACCATGCCGCAGGCGGTGGCGGTCTATCGCGAGTACCTCAAGGAAAAAGGGCTTGGGGGATAGAGGCACACCGCGACGAGTGATACCAATCGCGCCGTCAAAGTTCACTATTTGCCCCCCTCCTTTAGGTTCCCCCCGCTTCGCGAGGGGAACCGCGCACGGATTCGGTTCCCCCTGCCCGCAGGGGGAACCTTAAGGCTTAAAGGGATAGGTTTTTTGCGGGCGCGCCTGCTGCGGCGTTGCCGAGCAGGGCGTTCCTGCCGTCATGCGAGCGAGACGCTCGCGCTCCCAGCACGCGCGACGCTGGGAACGCGGGCGTCCCGCCCGCCATGCCAACCGCGCGAGAAAAAACCTACCCCTTTAAGGAACCTTAAGGAGGGGG